>JAEZLD010000202.1 GCA_023415335.1 Bacillota bacterium
ACCTCCAGGTATGGATACTTTGTAGCAAGCTCCTTGACAACCCCTGGGATTACAAGTGCGTTTAAGGTCACATCCTCTCCTACAAAGCCGTCCCCCCTGGTCTCAGCCATTGTAAGCATTCCGTCCACATATCTGATGGCCATGGATAGTCCATCTATTTTCTGCTCTACACAAAATCTAGCATCCGGGTGCATGCTTCTTACATCATGTACCCATGACAGAACATCCTCCTTAGTGAACACATCCTGTATTGAAAGCATAGGAACGTTATGGGTAACCTCCACTCCTGCCTCACGCTTTGTTTTTCCTCCTACGCTCTTGGTAGGAGAATCAGCATTAACTAATTCCGGGTGCTCCTTCTCTATCCTCTTCAGCTCCTGCATGAGCATATCATACTCATAGTCTGAAATCTCGGGGTTATCCTGATTGTAATATCTGTCGTTATGGTATTTTATGAGCCTTATCAGTTCCTCATATCTCTCCTTCATACCTGTCCTCCTGTATCAGAATACTTTTATATTATTCCTTCTCTATTGGTGCACTTGAGAGCATAAGCTTCTTAAGCCCTGCAGTAGTAAACTGCACCGTTATCATAGTATCCTTACCTGATGGGGCTGTAGCAATAACTATCCCTCTTCCAAATGCCTTATGCTTAATCCACTGTCCCGCCCTTATATCTCCACCGGAGTAGTCATTCTTCGGCTTAGGAGCAGCTCCCACCGTTATATTAGGCTTGGAGCTGATATTGGGCGTCTGAGCTGTTGGCTTGTAAGCAACAGTATGCCTTGGGGGCGACGTCCTTGGGCTTTGGAACTCATAGCCATAGGCCCTGTTATAGCTTTCATTTTTCCTTGAAAGGTTGTTTACAAGGCTCTCAGGTATTTCATCCACAAAGGAGGAAATCTGGTTCATGCTGGTCTTTCCAAACATCATCCTCTGCTTTGCACAGGTGAAGTAAAGCTCCTCCCTGGCACGTGTTATGCCCACATAGCATAGCCTGCGCTCCTCCTCCATTTCGCCTTCATCCTCCCTGGCAGAGAAATGGGGGAATATGCCGTCCTCCATGCCTGCCATGAATACTACCGGGAACTCCAGCCCCTTTGCTGTATGGAGAGTCATAAGCACTATTCCTCCTTCACCAGTTAGGGAATCCTGGTCTGATACCAGTGCTACCCTCTCCAGGAAGGCATCCAGACTCTTTTCCTCGCTCATCTCCTCAAATTCAACAGCTGCTGAGAAAAGCTCCTCAAGGTTCTCAATCCTTGCCCGGTTCTCCTCGCTGTTTTCTGCCCTGAGCTCACTCATGTAGCCTGTTTTTTCAGTTATATAGGTTATAAGCTCTGATACCTTCATTTCATTTTTCTTTATATTAAAGGTATTCATAAGGCTTATGAACTTTTCAATGGAGCTTAATGCCTTCTTAGGTATGCTGTCTATTTTCTCCACGTCCAGAAGCGCCATGTAAAGTGAGGTATCGTTGGCTGCAGCATAAGACTTTATCCTGTCTATGGAGGTCTGTCCTATTCCCCTCTTAGGCACGTTTATAATCCTCTCAAGGCTTACACTGTCCACAAGGTTGTTTATAACCTTCATATATGCCAGTATGTCCTTTACTTCCTTCCTGTCGTAGAACTTCAGTCCTCCTACTACTCTGTAAGGAAGCCCTGCCTTTACGAAGCCTTCTTCAAGTATACGGGACATGGCATTGGTCCTGTAGAGAACTGCAAAATCCCTGTAAGAATTTCCGGCTTTCACATGACTTTCAATTTCCCGGGCAATGTAGGAGGCCTCCTCCCTGTCTGTTTCCGCCCTATACAGCTTTATGGGGTCTCCCTCACAGTTTTCTGTCCACAGCCTCTTCTTCTTCCTATGCTCATTATTGGCTATGACGTAGTTGGCAGCCTCAAGTATCCTCTTTGTGCATCTGTAGTTCTGCTCCAGCTTGACTGTAGTAACCTCCGGATAGTCCTTTTCAAACTCCAGTATGTTCCTTACATCAGCCCCACGGAATTTGTATATGGACTGGTCATCATCTCCAACAACGCAAAGATTTCTGTGTTCATTTGCAAGAATATTTATAAGCTCATACTGTGCCCTGTTGGTATCCTGATACTCATCTACCAATATGTATCTGAACTTCCTCTGGTAATGGGCTAATACATCCTTGTTTTCCTTAAGGAGCTTTACGGTCTTCATTATTATATCGTCGAAATCTAAGGCGTTGTTGCCCTTAAGCTTCTTCTGGTATAGCTCATATATTTCTGCAATTCTTCTGTTTTTATAGTCCGTGGCGTTCTGTCTGTAGAAAGCATCCGGCTCTATGAGCTTATCCTTCAGATCTCCTATCTTGGAGAGCACAGTCTTTGGCTGGAAAAGCTTCTCGTCCATGTTCATCTCCTTCAGGCAGTCCTTTATAAGCCTTTCCTGGTCTGAAGTGTCATATATTATGAAGTTTTTATCATAGCCCAGCTTTTCTATGTCCATCCTAAGTATTCTTACGCAGGAGGAATGAAAGGTGCTTATCCACATTCTTCTGGCCTCAGGTCCTATAAGGTCCTCAACCCTTTCCTTCATCTCTGCTGCCGCCTTGTTGGTAAAGGTTATGGCCAGTATGCTTCCGGGGAACACACCCTTTTCAATAAGGTATGCAATTCTATAGGTTATAACCCTGGTTTTACCGGAGCCTGCCCCAGCAAGTATAAGCAGTGGTCCCTCCGTTGTGGTAACGGCTTCCCTCTGTTCATTATTTAAGGTATTAAGGTCTATCATGGTTTCCTCCTAAGTTTATTTATCCTGTTTCCAATAACGGTACTCGCTTATTAGATATGGTACATGCATTTACATTCTTTAATATTATAGCATTAAAGGAGGGTTTTAAAAACCACGATGTTATAAAAAGACGAACATATGTATGCATTTTGAAGAGAGTATCAAATTTTATAGTATTGTACAACAAAGGTGGGCACAAAGTCCCACCCTTACTATATTAATATATATTTAATGCTTTATTTATAACAGTAGTTAAACACGAAGAAGAAGTGCATTATACTTCCTGCCAGTACAAACAGGTGCCATACAAAATGGGAGTAGCTCTTCTTCCTTTTATAAAGGATAACACCTGCTGTATAGGCTACCCCTCCTCCTACCAGAAGTATCATTCCTGATAAATTCACGGCACTTATAATTGGTTTTACAGCTAAAACAACCAGCCACCCCATTATAATGTAAAGCACAAGGGATATCCTATGCCACCTTGAAAGGTTGATTGAGTTGAATACTATACCTACCACCGCGCAGGCAGAAACGACACCAAAAAGTATCCATCCTAGTGTTCCTCCAATAAGTACTAATGAAGTAGGAATGTAGGTTCCTAGTATAAGCATGAATATAGAGCAGTGGTCCAGTATCTGGAATACTTTTTTCCCTCCTGGTGCTGTAAGGGCATGATATAGGGTGGATATGGTGTAAAGCATTATCATACTGCCGCCATAAACAGATGAGCATACTACGCTCATGTCTGTTCCATACCTGGCAGCTTTTATTATAAGCAGCACCGTCCCTGCTATGGACAGCAGGCCTCCTATGCCGTGGGAAATTGCATTAGCTATTTCCTCCCCCAGGCTCTCATACTTTACACAAGTTACTGTGGATTTTACCCTTCCACCGTTTGCTGTATTTTCCATTGTAATCTCCTTCCTGGCCATCTACTAAAGCCATTTAATTTTATTAATTTCTTTATTGGTTTTGCTAGGATAACACATGACCTTGATCGCACCGTGTTTTATCTAATATTTAATATTATTATACATTATATTGCTTAGTATGTAAAGTGCATATGATGCTTAAACATACATAATCATTATTGTTTGTTGAATAATCTCAAACAATGTAGTATACTAGTAATAATTATATGATAAATTATGTCAAAAGGAATTTATATCATCATTATTATTTAGGAGGTGATCCTATATGACATATAATAAGGAGCTTGTTGATAACAGGCTAAATCAGTGGAAAAATTGCCTGGCAGGCTATTCACTGCCAACTTGGGACAGCCTGCCTAACCTGGAGCTGTATATGGACCAGGTTATAGTACTCCTCACCCAATACCTGGAGTTTTTCCCCAATGATAAAAGTGAAGATAAGGTCATAACCGCCAGCATAATCAACAATTATGTGAGGATGAAGGTAATGCCTGCTCCGGTTAAGAAAAGGTATTCCCGTATCCATATTGCATATCTTATAATTATATGCACACTCAAGCAGACTCTTAATATTTCTCATATACAGAAAATGCTGCCGCTGGGGCTTAAGGAGGATGAGGTAAAGCTGCTTTACAATGATTTTGTAAGCAGGCAAAAGACAGTAACCCTATATTTTCTTGACCAGATTAATACTTTCTCCAATCCTGTACCTGACCCAAACGGCACAACTGACTATGAAGTGGACAGCTTAATACTAACCTCAGCAATTGCATCAAACCTATATAAGCTGCTTACAGAGAGCCTTGTTACACTTCAGAATCAGGACTCCGAAGATAAATCAAAGGCTGTGGGCACCAAAGAAAAGGAAAAAAAGGATAAATAGCATTAAAGGCTGTATTAGAATTCACATTCTAATACAGCCTTTAATTTAACCATTTTTGTTGCATATTAATAAAATTAAACTGGGTTTACTCGTTGGAAATATTCTTTTCCTTCATCCTTTCAAGTACAATGTTATATCCCTCGCAACCATAATTCAGTGACCTGTTTACCCTGCTTATTGTGGCTGTACTGGCACCGGTCGTATCTGCTATATCTATATATGTCCTTCTCTGTCTCAGCATTTCGGCAACTTGAAGTCTCTGGGCCATGGCCTGTACCTCATTAATTGTACATACATCCTCAAAAAACTTATAGCATTCCTCTGGTGTTCTTAATGTAAGTATTGCATCAAATAATCTATCCACTTCATCGCTTTTTATTTTTGAAGAATATTCTTCCACCCTAACACCTCGCATGTTTATTATTACAGTTTAGAGCTTTAAAATCCTGAACTGCTCATATTAATTATAACACACAAAAATATATATGAAATAAAAATATAGAAAAAATAACATATTTTATAAATAGCTTCCTATTGCATTATGAATTTTATACCCTGCAACTACAAATACTATAGTAAAGTTTATAGTTATAATAAAACTTCCTTAGGAGGTACTTATGGAACATAACAGCAAACCAGTTCATGAGGGCTTTGATATGGTTAAGCTGCCTGATGGGAAAATTATAAACGTCAGGTCAGAAAGAAGCCTCTTTCCTCACACAGAAGGATTATCTAATCTGGTAAGCTCTCCTGCAAATGAGGATGAAGGTATGGAGTAGCTCCTTTTTCCCCGGCTAAAGCCGGGGAACACCTTCCTTTAGCATCATAAGCTCTTCCTTTATCAATTCCCTATATTCCCCGGTCTTTAGCTTTTCATCCAGCTTAAGCCCACCCATCTGTATTCTCTTAAGATATGTAACTGTGCAGCCTATAGCCTGGAACATCCTCTTAACCTGATGGAACTTTCCCTCATAAAGCACAACCATTATCTCAGAAACAGCACCTGATTCAAGTACCTTAAGCTCTGCAGGAAGACAGCAGTATCCATCCTCCAGTACTATACCTTCCTTAAACTCCTCCACATGTCTTTCTGTAACCTCACCGTCAATCCTTGCATAGTACTTCTTTGGAACATGCTTTTTGGGAGATATAAGGTTATGGTTAAGCTCTCCGTCGTTTGTTAATATCAGAAGCCCTTCCGTATCCTTATCAAGTCTTCCTACAGGTGCCGGATTGAAGCTTCTGCTTTTCTCATCCAGCAGATCAACCACAGTCATGTCATAGTCATCCTCTGTGGCAGAAATAACCCCCTGGGGCTTATTCATCATAATGTAAATATATCTTTTATATTCGAGAACTTCCCCCTCAACAGTTATAGTATCCACCTCAGGGTCTGTATGAATTGAGGAATCCTTTACCACCTTTCCATTTACAATTACCTCTCCAGCCTTTACAAGGGCCTTTACCTCCTTGCGTGTTCCATAGCCTGAGTTTGCAAGTATCTTATCCAGCCTTTCATTTGCCATTGAGCCACTTCCTTCCTTTATCAGTCTATCTATATTATTAGTATGTTTTTCCGCCTTATAACATCAAAATGCGGGTGATACCACCCGCATGTAATTTATACCCTGTTAAATCTTGAAAGAATGGCCCACCTTCTGTGGAGCTTTTTAAGGTTTCTTGGGCAGTAGGAATATTCCTTTATGGCATTGTCGAACATATCCCTTGCCTTCTCCCTGTCTCCATGCTTTTTGTACATCATTCCCATTCTATAGAGATTTTCAGTATTAGCATATTTCCAGAACTTATCCTGAAGCCCTTTAACCTCCTCAGAACCCGTAACCTTACCCTCAAGTGCATTGTTCAGAAGATATACATATGGCAGACCATAGCCTGTACCTTCATTTATAGCTACAGCTCTTCTCAGGTTATCCACACCCTCCTGCACACATCCGGTTTCTATTAGTGCCATTCCTCTGTACATTAAAAGCCTGTCTGAATCCTTCATTCTCTCATAAGCCTTGTTAAGGTATTCCAAAGCCTTAAAATATTTCTTCCTATCAAAATATAATACTCCAAGCTCCATTGCATTGCTGGCATTTGCAGGGTTAATCCTCAGCTCACTTTCAAGCTTCTTACTTGAGCTTCTCCTTTTTATAGGCGCAAATATGTTTGGAAGGACCCCTATGAAAAACCTGTCAAACAGGTATATTGCCACTAATATTATTACTATCGCAAAAACTGGTGTGCCAAACAGCCTTAAAATGAGGTATATAAGAAAAGTATTGTTCATAAAATAACCTCACCCCTCTTTAATAAAGTCATATATTTTAGTTTAAAGTATATTTTCTGCAAATGCAATTACTTAAGTAATTATTAAGGACGACTTTAATCATTGTATTCTTCCCCGCATTTGGATAATACCAGGGCAATGAAAATATTGGCTATACATACCTTTGGAAGGGTTACAGCAATCAGCCTCCTGAATTTCTTTACCTTCTCATCATTTTCATCTATATCAGCCCTATATGATACCAGGAATTTCTCCTCTATGGAATCAAAACTGAACTCCTTATCACGTCCAAATGGACTTATGCTGCGTATCATACTTGCAAGCTCCCCTGAAATACCCTTAAACTCCTGGCTATCACATACTGCATTGTATGACTTCATTGTTTCATCTATCAGCTCTGTAATGGTGTATGGCTTCATCCTGTCAATCCCCAGCCTTTCTGCAGCTATTTCAGCCATTGCCAGAATAACGGACGAGGTTGAAAGCTTTCCATCAGAATAGGTCTTAAGGGTACGCAGTATTATCTGAAGTACCAGCTTTTTGGTTGCAGTAGGCTTGGATGCCCAGTCTATTCCAAGATATGCATACATGTTTTTAAAGTCACTTACATTGAGTGCCCCTATAATGCATTCCTTTAATCTTTCTATATCACCATCAGGCTTTATATAGTACCTTGCTCCCTTAAGCTTTTTAAACTTTTTGAGGGTATCATAATATCCCATACAGATATTTTTACTTGCCCTCTCTCCATCAAAATCAAGAACCGCTCCTAGTCCCTCTCCTGGCTTTATGTAAACTATCTCTATACCTGTGTCATCATATTTTTTATATATACCAGGACCCTCTATGTCTACAGCGATTATCTTCTTTATGCCCTTCTCTATCATAAGAGATATTGGCAGGGTATCTGTTACTCCTCCATCTATATACAGCTTATTATCAATTTCCTGTGGTTTGAATGCAGGAAATGAAGCACTGGCAATAAGATAATCCACAAGCTTCCCCTGGGGTATATCCTCCTTGAAAAGGCTGAGAGGCTTCTTGTCAGTAAGTGAGAATGTAACCATTCCAAGCTCCATTTCTGACTGCCTTATCTTTTCCTCATCAACCAGCTCTGAGAGCATATTTTTAAGAGGTGTTATATCCAGACCCTTTGAAAACACCACTTCCTTAGCCATATCTAAAAATTCTATGTATTTCTTTTTATTCTCATCCTGCTTTTTATTTGAAGCTATAACGCTGTCTGTTGACATCTCAGTCCAATACTTATATGAAGTTTCAAAGTCTCCCTGTACTATCATTGCAGCATTAAGTGCTCCTACAGAGGTGCCTACTACTGCACAGACTGGTATATCAAGCTCCCTTAGTGCCTTCCATACTCCTACCTCATAGCTTCCTCTTGCTCCTCCGCCACCCAGTACGAGTCCATATCCGTCCATAATATTCCCCCAAAAGTCAACTCATCAATATGAGTTTTTATACTCATTATAGCTTTTAATAACCTTACTTACATAATTAACAGTTTCCGTAGGCATTGCTGATATCTCCTGTTCAGTATCAACTCCCAGTCTGTTCATTCGGGATATGCCTCCATTGTAGGCTGAAAGTGCCAGCTTTACATTTCCATTAAAGGATTCCAGAAGCCTTTTGAAATAACGTGTGCCTCCGTCCAGATTTTCTGAAACATCAAAGGAGTTCGATACCCCTAATGATTTTGCTGTAGATGGCATCAGCTGCATAAGTCCCTGGGCACCGCAGCTTGATACAGCATTAGGATTAAAGGAAGACTCATTTTTCACGATAGCCTTAATAAGATCGCCGTCTATTCCATATTTTTCAGAAGCGGCGTCGATAGCTTCCATTATGTTCTGGCTGACAGAACTGCTGCGGGCTGAATTTACACTTATCTGAGCTGTATCCTCATTAGTCTTTTGTATAGTTTTGTTCAAATCAGTGGAAGTAGTCTTATTAGTCACGTCCTTCAGCATATTCTCGAGCACTATACTGAATAGTGCAGAATAATTACTGCTACTATCACTATTACTGCTTATGTTAGAATATACACCTTGCAGCATATATATTTGAATCAACTTTTGCACCTGTTCAATGTTTATAGTATTACTCATAAAATATTCTCCTTATCATAAAGATTATTTTATTTTTATCCTTGTTTACATATATGTTTTTTACACTATGCACTTATGGTTCTTACTTTGCTTAATACCGGCCTTTCCCCAGCCATTACCCTAGGTAGGGCCTGTAAATGCGCCATATAATTCCTTATAATATAATTATCTCACATATTAGTCATAATTAACAGAGAATTATACTTTAAACAGTATAATGGTAAAACAATTCATATTCAACAAATAAATTTTACAATATTAAAAAGTATGACGAATTATTATATTGATTTTTGTCCTCTTTATTTATATAATTTGATAGGACATATATGTATTCATTTGTTATGAAGGCCAATATACTCCAGTATATAATAATTGTAACAGCCAAAAATATAATTATCTCACTAAAAGGGGAGTGCTATGATGAAAAAGTTTGAAACTCTAATAGAGGAAACTCTTCATTCAGATGACATTGAAGAACTAGAAGCTGCCGCAGATTTGTTTCAGTTTGGTATAGAAAAGGGCTATTACACTAAGAGACAGGCAGATGAATTTAACACTGCCTATTGGAAGGTAAAAAACAAGTGCCTTGCGTACTCAATAGCTGACAAGGTTAACAGCCACAACCTTCTGGACATAATTGATATAGTTGCCAATGCTCCTGCCGCCTCAAAGGACAATGAGGATGAGCTTATTACTTATGTTAATGCCAGGGTAAAAGCTATGAAGGGAAAGATAACAGGATTAAGATAACCATAAACATAAAGTTGGCTATAACCAAAAGTTATTGCCAACTTTTTTACACCTGTATTACTTCTCTCCCCTTATAATGGTGGTATTCCCCTTTCTCCATACCATACTTACATATCTAAAGCCTGCTTTATCCAGGAGCATTATCTGGTTTTCGATGGTACAAGGAGTATCATAATGGTAGAATTCCTCCTCAGGTATGTCCTGCTCCTTTTTTATACGCCTTATCTCGCTGAAATAGAAATCCTCCTGCGCCTGATCTTCAATCATATAGTCCCCTTCTATGTACACTCCTCCCTTTTTAAGGGAATCATGAACCCTTTTATAAAGCCCGCTCTTCTGACCATGGGTAAAATGATGGAGGGATTGAAAGGATATGGCAGCATCGTATAGCTCCTTTCCTAAATCCACATCAAAATAGCTTGCATTTATAAGATTTAGTTTTTTTTCAATATACTTCCGCTTAAGAAGGTTCAGCATTTCAGCTGTCATGTCTATTCCCGTAACCTCAACGTCTAGATTAAGCTTAAAAATCTCGTCCAGCTCCAGACCTGTACCGCAGCCCAAATCAAGTACATACTTTGCACCGGAAGGTACAAGCTCTGCCATTTTTCTATAACCCTCCCTGCAGCCTTCTACATTATTTAGCATATGCTCGTCATAGCCCCCTACACGTGCTTTGAAGAATTCTGCCATAGGTTCAATATTCATATTCCTCACTCCATTATAATCATTACTATATAATAACTATATGCGATTACTATAATAAAGAAAAGCCTGCCCCTTTAATTGAGCAGACCTTCCATATTAATTATCCGTTCTCTTAAAGCTCCTTGCCTTCTCCTGTCCACGAAGAACCCTTAGTCCTCCAAGTGCCAGAGATTGCATTTCATTTTCCCCTGCATATACAGTTACGGGAGCGATAAAGCTTACCCGAGCTATAATCATATCCGTGAACATATCAGAATGAGCTATTCCACCTGTTAGTATTATGCTGTCCAGCTTTCCATTAACAACCACTGCAAGCTGTGCAAGGTGTTTGGCAATGCTCAGGGCCATAGCCTCATATACAAGTCTTGCCTCTTCATTGCCCTCGGCTATCATCTTCTCAACTTCCCTTACATCAGTGGTTCCAAGGTAGCCCATAAGGCCGCCCCTAGATTTCACTATCTTCATCATGGCCCTTTTGTCGTATTTTCCGCTGGTAGCCATATCTATAAGCTGGAATGCAGGAAGTCCTCCTGTCCTCTCAGGTGAGAAGGGCCCTTCCTCATCGCTTACGAAGTCTATTATCCTGCCCTTTTCATGGAGGCTAAGGGTTATCCCTCCTCCAAGGTGGGCTATGGCTAAGGAGCATTCCTCGTAGCTTTTGTTGTACTCCCTTGCATATTTCATGGCAGCAGCCCTCATGTTAAGGTTATGTCCAAGGGCTTTCCTTCTCATTTCCGGAAGACCTGCCACTTTGGTTAAGGGTATCATTTCATCTACAGTAACCCCATCATATATATATGCAGGAATGTTCTGCTCCCTGGATATTTCAAAGGCTATAATGGCACCTAAATTTGAAGCGTGTTCATTCTGTGGGGCATACCTAAGCTGCCATACCATATCCTCATTTACTTCATAGGCCCCTGCCTCAACTGGAGGAAGCAGTCCTCCTCTTGATACTATTGCAGTAAGCACACCTGCATCAACCTTATGCTCATGAAGGGCCTTCATTATTACATCCTTCCTGAACTGATACTGGTCGGCTATGCACTCAAATACAGATAACTCCTCTGCACTGTGGCTTATGTTTTCTACAAACAGCTGGTTTTCATCCTCATATACAGCTATTTTGGTAGAGGTGGAGCCAGGGTTTAAAATTAACAGCTTTTCCACGTCTTCTCCTCCTATTTGCTGGCTGCTGCAGAAAGCACTATTGAATGGTACTTTTCCTCAGGTGAGGAGCCTCTTGAGGTAAGAACTATGGGGCACTTGGCTCCAACAATAAAGCCTGCCATCTGTGCCTTGCAGGTGCATATGAGCATCTTCCCTGCAATGTTTCCGGCATGTATGTTAGGAACAACAAGCACATCCACATCCCCTGCAATCTGGCTCTGGTAACCTTTAAAATCTGCTATGCCCTTATCTATTGCGCAGTCATAGGATACCGGGCCTTCTACTATACAATCAGGTATCTCTCCTGACTTGTTCATCTGAGCAAGCTGGTCTGCTTCGACAGTCTCTGGCATCTTTGGGTTAACCTTCTCTACACAGGCGAGCACTCCCACCTTAGGGCATTCATAGCCCATGTTTTTAAGTGTGTGCACTGTATTGTTTATTATGTCCTTTTTGTGTTCTAATGTTGGATAGGTTACCATTCCGCCGTCTACAATTGTCAGCAGCTTGTGATAGGTAGGAATCTCAAATATTGTAAAATGAGACATGGTTACACCCTTTCCAAGGCCGGTTTCCTTGTTTACTACTGCCTTCAGTATTACCTTGGTGTCTACCTTCCCCTTCATAAGGAAGTCAGCCCTATTCTCCCTTACCAGCTTAACTGCCAGGGCGCAGGCCTCCTCATCATTTTCTGCATTGTATATATCGCACTCTGGCACGGTTTCATTCATTTCCTTCAATATGGATACTAGCTTTTCCTTATTTCCCACAAGTACAGGAGAAACTATCCCCTCATTTCTTGCCTGAAAAACAGCCTCCAGTGTATGGCTGTCCTCTGCAACAGCAACAGCCATCCTCTTTCTTTCTGGATATCCCTTAACCTCTGATATAATCTGTTCAAAAGTGTTATATACCATAATAAATCCTCCCTTTGGAATAGTTACTGTACTGCCTTCATTCCAGCCTCAAGGGCCTTTAGATTAAGCTCTACAAAAGCAGGCTTTACATTGTTTGCTATTGCTGCTTTCCAGTCCAGGTCCTCCAGCTTCATAAGCTTTACAAGTGCACCAAGCAGCACTATATTCATAGCCTTTGGATTTCCCAAATCTGTTGCTATCCTTGCAGCATCCATAACATAGGTAGAAGCCAGTTCCTTAACCCTGTCTACTGCGTCCTCAGGATAGCTCTGTGCTCCTGTGAGTGTAGTAGCAGTTGGTATCTTGTAATCGTTTACTACTACATGTCCGGATGGATTAAGCTCTCCTACATATCTTAATGCTTCCATAGACTCAAAGGAAACCAGTATGTCAGCTGCACCCTTTCCTATTATAGGTGAGTAAACCTTATTGCCATAGCGTACCTGGGTGGTAACACTTCCACCCCTTTGGCTCATGCCATGTATCTCTGACATCTTAACATCATAGCCTGCTTCAACTAAGGCGTAGGACAGTATCCTGCTGGCAAGTATGGTGCCCTGTCCGCCTACTCCACATAATAATATATTCTTAACCTCTGACATGTTACTTTACCTCCCTTGAGATAGCCTTCTTAGGACATACCTGAGCACATACATCACAGGCAACACACTGCGACTTGTCTATGGTTACCTTCTTTGTGTCCTTATTATATGCCAGTGCGGGACAGCCTGTTCTTATGCATGCCCTACAGCCTATGCACTTGCTATGGTCTACTACGTTCTTTGCCTTATAGTTTCCAAATTCTTGCTCATCCTCAACAGACAGCTTCTTCAGCACACATGGCCACCTTGTTATAAGAACTGCTGGTTCATCAAAGCTTAAGCCCCAGTTTATTGCTTCCTTTACCTCTGCAAGGTTTAATGGGTTAATAGTCCTTACATGCTTTACTCCCAGTGCTTTTACCACAGCTTCAATATCTATTGCATTAGCTGGCTCTCCCTTAATGTTATAGCCTGTGCCAGGGTTCTCCTGATGTCCTGTCATTCCTGTAATTCTGTTATCCAGTATTACCTCAAGGACGTTACTATTATTATATACTGCCTCAAGAAGGCTTGTCATCCCCGAATGGAAGAAGGTTGAGTCACCCATAACTCCTACTACTCTCTTATTGGTTCCTGCCATATTAAATATCTTCTGGGCTCCATGGGCCACTGAGAAGCCTCCTCCCATGCAGAAGGCGGTATCCTTAGCATTAAGAGGCTCCATGCCGCTTAATGAATAGCAGCCTATATCGCTGGATATAACAACCTCCTTGTGCTTGGCTAATTCATAGAAGAAGCCCCTATGTGGGCAGCCTGCACAGAGTGTCGGAGGCCTGTTTGCTATAACTGATGCATCATACTGTATAGTAGCATGCTCCTCTCCTAAAAGAGCCTTTCTTATTATATCAGGGTTGAGTTCATACAGGTTAGGAATCAGCTCCTTGCCTATACATTTGATTCCTGCTGCCTTTATCTGCTCCTCCATGAATGGTTCAAGCTCCTCTACCACGTAAAGTGTATCAACATGGTCAGCAAAATCCTTTATTTTATTTATTGGAAGAGGGTTTGTAAGTCCAAGCTTCAGGTAACAAGCCTTATCCCCAAATACCTCCTTTGCATACTGATAAGCAACTCCGCTGGATACAATACCTATCTTCCTGTCATTATTCCATTCTATATGGTTTATATCTGATGTATTTGAGAGCTCTGAAAGCTCCACAAGTCTTTTCTCCTCAATATTTTTATGTAACTGTCTTGATACAGCTGGTATCGGGTCATATTTCCTTTTCTTTTCGTATGGTACAAAGGGCATTTCTTTCCTATCGCCCAGCTCCACTATTGATTTGCTATGGCATACCCTGGTCGTCATTCTTATCATAACAGGAGTGTCATATTTTTCACTGATTTCCATAGCAGCTCTTACAAAATCCTTCGATTCCTGTGAGTCGGATGGCTCAAGCATGGGTATTTTAGCCAGCCTTGCATAGTATCTGTTGTCCTGCTCATTCTGCGAGGAATGCATTCCCGGGTCATCTGCAGATATGAACGCCATTCCCCCGGTTACTCCGGTGTATGCAAAGGTAAGTATTGGGTCTGCAGCTACATTAAGTCCTACATGCTTCATTGCTGCCAGGGATCTTCCACCAGCTACTGATGCTCCTATTGCTGCTTCCATAGCCACCTTCTCATTTGGTGCCCATTCGGAGTATATTTCCTTGTATGTAGATATGTTTTCTAAGATTTCTGTGCTGGGGGTTCCCGGATATGCAGATGCAAAGTTTATCCCTGCTTCCCAGGCACCTCTGGCGATAGCCTCGTTTCCTGTCATTAACTGCTTCATAATACCCTCCAAAATAAATAATAAAAAATAACAATCTTGCATCTTGCATCTTGCAAGATTTTCTGTTTAACTATATTATATCATCATATATGGATAATTCAACCATGCTGTCCAAAAAACATCATTTTTAATTATCTGAGAGGAGTATTTCTATGAGGTTAAACCGTTTTGTATATGCTGTTACAGGAGTAGTTATGCTGCTTTTTGCAGGGGTTGTATATGCCTGGTCAGTTATATCCTCCCCCATCGCTAAGGAATTTGTACAGTGGTCATCAACACAGCTTTCCCTGACCTTTACCCTTTGCATGGTTTTTTTCTGCCTTGGAGGGTTCCTGTCAGGGCTTGCTGCAGGAAAAATAAAGGCAAAGCTCAAGCTCTATCTGTCTGCCCTGCTTTTCATTATAGGCTTTTTCATTGCATCCAAAGCTCAGTCCCTGGCTGCACTTTACATGGGCTACGGGGTTTTATGCGGGTTAGCCTCAGGGCTTGTATATAACACTGTCTTAAGCGTAATATCCCAGTGGTTTCCTGACCGACAGGGCTTCATATCTGGTTTCCTGCTTATGGGCTTCGGCCTTGGGAGTATGATGATAGGCTCCATATTTACATCTGTTACCCCTGATACCATAGGCGGCTGGAGAGGAACCTTCATGGTTTTTGGGATTGTAGTGGCGGCTGTAATTTTTGCAGGCTCCTTCTTCATTGTAAAGCCCAGTGATAAGAATATAGCAAAATACAAGTCCCAGCTTTCTAAAACCAAGCCCAGAAAGTCCTCAGCTGATTTTACCTCTATACAGATGGTTAAAACCCCATCATTCTGGATGTTCTTTCTTTGGGCAACCTTTCTCAGCGCTGCAGGACTGGCATTAATATCTCAGGCCACTCCGTTTGCCAAACAGCTTGGACCTGATGTTGATATGTCTGTTATAGCCTTTGTAGTAGGACTCATATCCATATTCAACGGAATTGGGCGGGTATGCTTTGGATATCTTTTCGACAAGCTAGGTAGGAAACGTACCATGCAGATTATAACAGTTATGTTCATACTCTGCTGCCTGATGCTTTCATCCTCCATTGTAATGTCCAGCTTTCCTATGGCAGTTACAGGCTTTATATGTACAGGCTTCTGTTACGGAGGCATAACCCCTACAAATTCAGCCTTTGCCAATTCCTTTTTCGGCTCTAAGCATTACCCAATAAACTACTCTATAATAAACCTTAATCTTATTATAGCCTCCACTGGCAGCACAATTGCAGGCTCATTGTATGATGCCAGCGGCTCTTATTTGAGTACCTTCCTGCTTATGACTGTAGTATCCATAGCTGCACTCATAATAAGCCTTTTTATAAGAGAACGTTAGGTAACTTTATTCTTGATATAAAAGAATAATTTTGATATGATTTAATATATTCATAAGAAAAGTGGGCGAGTTGTAATGGCTGTAATTAAAAAACAATCCCTTGTGGATCAGATATATGACCAGATAAGAAACGATATTATAAATCTTGTATACCCCTTCGGTGGCAAGCTGGTAGCCAGCGAGCTACAGGAGAAGTACCAGGTCAGCAGCACTCCTGTAAGGGAGGCCTTAAACAGGCTTCAGCAGGAGGGTCTTGTGGAATACGAAAACAACATAGGAGCAAGGATTATATCCATAGCACCAAAAGATGTATGGGAGATACAGGAGCTTGCCATAACACTACATAAGGCTGCCATAAAGCTGGCCATGAGGGAATCAGACCACAAGATCATAGCCAGTGAGCTTAAGGGCCATCTGGAGGAGTATAAAAAGGCAAAAACCCCCAGGGAGAGAACAAGGAGCGTACACCTTTTTATAGGAGTATTCTATAAGTACTGCCATAACCATAGGCTGGATATGAACATGGGTATCATAAAGGGTCAGCAGCTTATACTAAGGAACATTTACAACTGCTCAAGCCCGGACATTCCTGCCTGCACACACCTTTACGAAAGGATGATTGAAGAGACTCTTAGGGGAAACACCCCTCAGGTAATCAGCCTTTTAGAGGAGGATTCAGAGAAGGCAATGCCCATAATACTCAAGGCTGTAGAGAATAAAAGCTATACTAAGATATAATTAAGGCTCCCATGGGAGTGGAAGAGAAAGATTGCCGAGTAAGCATAGAAATATTTATGTTTTTATAATTTTAAAAAAGCCTGCTGTTATCCAGCAGGCTTTTTATCCAATTCATTCTTTCCTATTACTTATTACCTCAGTAATTACATTTCTCCCATAAGGTAAGTCATGTACACAAACAGCACCAACATAAGAACTGCTCCCTGGGTCCTTGAGAGCTTGTTGCTTATTATTCCGGGAATTACTGCTATAAGAAGCAGTACAAGCATAACAGGAATATCAAGCAGCATAATCTGAGGATTCATGACCAGAGTTCCCTTATTCAGCAGCGTGCATACAGGCAGTATGAGCCCTATGTTTATTACGCTGGAGCCAAGTATTCCACCATAGGCCATACCCATTTCCCCTCTTCTTATGGCCACAACCGCTGTAACCACCTCTGGTATAGAGGTTCCAAGAGACATGATTGTTAAGGCTATTATATTCTCTTTTATTCCTATTTCGTCTACAAAGCCTGTACATGCAACCACCATAAGCTTGGTACCTGCTATAAGAAGTATAGCCCCATATATTATGAACCTTATGTTCCTTAATACATCCTTCCTCCGAGGAGGAAGCATCTTATCCTTGTCCTGGGGGATTCTTTCAATTACTGACTTTCTACCCAGCATAAGGTTTGTGAATATGGAAAACATGAGTATTGCCAGAAGCACAAGGCTGTCAAGCACTCCCAGCCTTCTATCTGCAATCATAAACTCCAGCAGGGCTGCCGTAAAAATCAAAAAAAGGCCCCTCTTGGCAAACAGATTGTTATTTATTTTCAAAGGCATCATAAATATGGATATTCCCATAATCAGCCCTTCATTACATATAACCGATCCTATGGCATTCCCAATAGCCATGTCTGTAGAGCCTTCAAGAGTGGCAATAGAGGCTACCAAAAGCTCAGGTATGGTAGTGGCTGCACCAACTATAGTTGCGCCAATAATGAAGCCATGAATTCCTGCAATGTCCTCCAGAATTATGGAAGCATTGATAAGAACTTCCCCTCCCTTATATATAAGCAATATGCTTGCTATAAAAAATATGGCACACCATATAAGTACATGCATATGAACCTCCTGTTCCCAAAGCCAATACTATGCATTAAACAGCTTTTACTGTGTCAGCTAAAAGTTAATAACATATTATCACAACATTTACCCATTATCAACATTGCCCCGAAAGGTCTTATCCTTTCAGAGTAAGGTTATTGCACCATCCATGGTATGAAGGAGCACCGCAATAAAAAAGCTGCTGCGTGCCTTGTATGGCAGCAGCAGCTTTTAATGCTTTCTTATTTCTGGTTCCTAAGATGCTCATCTATTGCCTTCGCAGCCTTCTTCCCAGCTCCCATAGCCAGTATTACAGTCGCAGCACCTGTTACAGCATCTCCTCCTGCATATACACTATCCTTTGTAGTCTTACCGGTATCCTCTTCTACTATTAAGCATCCACGCTTATTAATCTGGAGGTTATCAGTTGCACGGGCTATCATTGGATTAGGAGAGGTCCCAAGAGACATAATAACGGAATCTATATCCATTATGAATTCTGAGCCCTTAACCTCAACTGGTTTTCTTCTTCCTGATGCATCAGGCTCTCCAAGCTCCATCTTAATGCATTTCATACCCTTTACCCAGCCTTTTTCATCTCCGATAATTTCTACTGGGTTAGTTAGAAGGTCAAATATTATACCTTCCTCCTTTGCATGATGTACTTCCTCGGCTCTTGCTGGAAGCTCAGCCTCAGACCTTCTATATACAACATGCACCTCAGCTCCGAGCCTTAGTGCTGTTCTTGCAGCATCCATTGCCACATTTCCTCCACCTACAACTGCAACCTTGTTGCCTGTCTTTATTGGAGTTGCATAATCCTCCTTGAAGGCCTTCATAAGGTTGTTCCTTGTAAGGTATTCATTTGCCGAGAAAACTCCGTTAAGGTTTTCTCCTGGTATCCCCATAAACTTTGGAAGTCCGGCACCTGAGCCGATGAACACAGCCTTGAAGCCTTCCCTTTCCATAAGCTCATCTATCTCTACAGTTTTACCAACTATTACATTGGTTTCAATCTTTACTCCAAGCTTAAGGAGGTTATCTATTTCATGCTTAACAACGGTATCCTTTGGAAGCCTGAATTCAGGTATTCCATAAACTAAAACTCCACCTGCCTCATGAAGGGCCTCAAATATTGTTACATCATAGCCCATCTTAGCAAGGTCTCCTGCACAGGTAAGTCCTGAAGGACCACTTCCTATTACAGCAACCTTGATTCCGTTCTTTTCAATTTCTCCGGTCAGGTCAATGTTGTGCTCCCTGGACCAGTCAGCAACAAACCTTTCCAGCTTTCCTATTGCAACAGCTTGTCCCTTTACTCCAAGCACGCACTTGCTTTCACACTGTACTTCCTGAGGACATACCCTTCCGCATACAGCTGGAAGTGAACTGGACTTATCTATTATCTTTGCTGCCTCTTCAAACTTTCTTTCCTTAACCTTAGCAATAAAGGCAGGTATTTGTATGGATACTGGGCACTGTGTCACGCACATTGGCTTTTTACAGTTTAAGCATCTCTCAGCCTCTGAAACTGCCTCATCCTCTGTATATCCAAGGCATACCTCTTTAAAGTTATGTGCCCTTTCCTTTGGATCCTGCTCCTTTATTGGAACTCTCTCATATCTCATAATTAGTGTTCCCCTCCTGCTCCGATATGGCAAACATGTCCTTCAAGCTTATCCTCTTCCTCATGAAGCTTTTTACCTTCTTCTGTTTTATACATAGCCTGTCTTCTCATTGCCTCATCAAAATCAACCAAGTGGGCATCGAATTCAGGTCCATCCACACATGTGAACTTGGTAGCTCCGCCTACAGTAACCCTGCACGCTCCACACATGCCAGTACCATCTACCATAAGCATGTTAAGGCTGACGATTGTTTTAATTCCAAGCTCCTTGGTAAGCTTGGCAACAAACTTCATCATTATCATTGGTCCTATAGCAATTACCTCATCGTAATGTTTTCCTTCATTAATAAGGGCTTTAAGCCTTTCTGTAACAACTCCATGAAACCCATAGGATCCATCATCGGTTGTGGGATAAACGTTTGCTCCAAGAGCCTTCATCTCATCCTCAAGAAGTATTAAGTCCTTATTTCTTCCACCAATTATTACATCCACGTCTATGCCCCTTTGACGCAGCCACTTAACCTGTGGATAAACAGGTGCCGCTCCGACTCCTCCAGCAATAAACACAATATTTTTTTTGTTTAGACTCTCTATTTCCTCATGCACAAATTCTGAAGGCTGTCCAAGAGGACCAGCAAAATCCTGGAAGTATTCCCCTTCCTGATACTTCGCCATTTCTGTAGTTGATGCACCTACAGACTGCAGAACAATTGTAACAGTACCCTTTTCCTGATCGTAGTCGCATATAGTAAGAGGTATTCTCTCACCCTTCTCATCCATTTTTACTATGACAAACTGCCCTGGCTTTGCAGAAGCTGCCACCCTTGGTGCCTCAACCTCAAGAAGTATTATTTTAGGCGCCAGAACCTTCCTTTTAACAATCTTATACATTCATATTCCCCCATAAGATTACTTTACGATATTTGTGCCAGTGAAAATATATAAAGAATAAATTCAGGCATCAATTATTATTATATAGATATTTTAGACACAAATCTAGTACTAAATGCACATTTTGATGTATATTATACAAATAAGTATTCAGAAATGTGTGCTAATTCTGCATTGTTCTATCAATTTATGTCATATTATCACATGTAAAGAATTTATTACATACATAAATTCTACTTATTAACATAAATAGGATTACCTGTTTGCCCACTCAAGTACTCTTATACTCCTTGCATAGCAGCCATACTCTGTCATGGAAATAAGCTCACTTATATTTTTTCCATCAATATCCCCGATATATATATTCTGCATCTTAGAGCTGCCCTCCTGATTATAATTTGCAAATACTAAAGCTGTGCTGTCAGAGGAAAAGGCCCCTATATACCCACAGCCTATGATTCTTGACTTGTATGAAGCTTGGGTATCCACTACCTTAACATTATATACATCCTGTGTGGAATATGATACCGAAGTATAAAGCAGATAACGGCTATTAGGAGACCATTTCAAGGTTCCTCCTAAAACCACATCATTGTTAATTATTTCATCCTCTCCCTCATTAACGTCCTTCATTTTCATAATACAGGGATTGTAGCAGCTGTTTGTAAGACTTAGGAAGGCCACATACCGGCCATCCGGGGATACCAGAGGGTTTATATCATTACTACCTGATACGTGAAGCCTCTTTTCTTGTCCGGTTTCAAGGGAATAGGTAAATATCTGATATGTTGGCATTCCATTTAATGCAATGAGCTTGGAGTAAATAAGGCTTGACCCATTCACAAAGCTTACATCCGTAATAGATAATGCAGTTACTCCTGTAGAAAAGAACTTACCATCTTCTATAGACATGCTATAAAGCTCACAGTTTCCCTTCTGGTTCTTTAGTATGTATGCTGCTTTTAAGCCGTCAGGGCTTAAAGCTGTTCCCTCTACAGGCCTTCCACCTGGATTCAGGCTTTGCATGGCATCATCAGAGTACATTGAAATATAGTGGAGGGAGTATTCATTCTCATCCATAGACGATGGAGCATTTGTAAAGGCTATAGTGTTCCCTCCTGAGCCTATACTATCAAGTTCGCCATTTGCCAGACACCTTTTTTTACCATTCTGTATAGATAAGGAATATATCCCCTTCTCAAGACCATACCTTGCATAAAATATAGTCCCCTTATACCTGTCAATAACACTTCCTGCCTGAACTACGGCTTTTCCATCATCCTCTTTTTCATGGGAACCTCTAGATTTTATAAATATAGGTATAGCAATTGCCCCAAGCCCGATAATTATTAGTGTTATTATAATAAGCTTTTTCATGGCAGTCCTCCTGATGAGATTATGGTGGTATGTTTCCTATTATTCCCATATCAGGAGATTCTATAACATGAAATTAAGCTAATATAATTTCTAATACAAAAACACTATAGGAGTCTTCTCAAGTAGTGCTTTTCATAATCACATTTACATGGATGCCATCAGCAAAATCCATCAGCAAAATATTGTTCCATTCCTGTAATGAAGTCTCAGAAAAGCATTTTCCAAAGGTAAAGCACATTATAGTGCATGTTAATACAGTTATTAATTGTAAAAACCCAGCCTTGTAAACCACTATAGGTTACGCGCTCTTATTAATCCTTATGCTTTAAGCTGAAATAATGAAGCCTTGCCATAAATTCAGCATATTCATGGCAGGGCTTCATTTATATTATATGATGTTCCCACTCCTTAAGCTCCTCACCAAAGAGCTTCTTTAAATACATCTCCTCCTTAAGCCTTTTAACCTCCTCAGATGAAAGCAGCCCTAATGCTAAGTTATACTCAGGCTCTGCAAAGCACTCCTCCATTATCTCCTTGAAGTCCTCAAGACTCCTTACCTCTTTCTTTATAATTGATAGCTTATCCTCTGTAAACCTGCAGTCTCTTATCTCCTCAATAAGGCTTCTCAGGTCCTCATCTTTCATAGGAGTGCCGCTTTCATACCATTCAAGGCTATCATTTCTTTCCCTGTATATAGGGAAAGCATTCTCAAGCTTTCCCAAACGTACTGCACTTTCAACCTCAAAGGCCAGTTCACCAATGTCTTCATAAAGGTATTCATAAAGACTTTTATTCTCCCCATACTCATTATATATAATAAATCCAAGAGCACCCTCCAGCATGTCCATAAGCTCCTCACGGGTCTTTCCGAGGACCCTTGCCATAATACATTCAAGTGTATGCTCATTCATGGCCCCAAAGGGAGGGTTCCCTGCCAGCACCATTCCGAGACTGCTTCTTAAAGCCACACTGCAAACGTTGAATATTCCCTCCATATATTCGCTGTCATAGGCTGAAAGCATTCTTTCAACCCCTTCTCTGTCAAAGCTGCTCAGAAAAAGCTGCTCCAGCTCTATATCCTTTAGGTATTCATATATAAGGTCAACCCCCTGAAGCCTTATGCCCCTTCCTATAAGTGGGTAATCAAGTGTAATTATACTGTTTAATGCATCAAACTCCAGACTGTAGTAATCAAAAAAAGCTTTCATGCCTTTTATAACAGTTTCAGCATAACATCGGTTGCCGTAGCTGCAGAAGCTCTTGCATATTTTCTTGTACAATTCTTCAGCCCTCTTTAGCTTTTCCTTTTTCTTTTTCAAACCAAGCTCAAAGGCCTGCTGAGGAGATATTCCAACGGCAGGAACAGGCATACCCTCCTCCTCAATGGCTCCGTTGATGTTGTATATGATTGAACCCATAAGCTGCCTGGCCTTATCATAGGGAACAGAGGTGCTGTCGCCCATTGTATAGCGCCTTATCTGCTTCTCCAGTATAGGAAGCAGCTCCTCCATGCTATAGCTCATCTTCATCAGGAGCCCCTCCAATGTATCCTCCAAGACCCTCCCTTATGTCCCTTGCCAGCCTGTCAAGGCAGGTCTCCTCAAGATACTCCAGGGAGCCCTGACACTCCCCGTTAAACATTTCCTTCATGTACTCAATCAGCTCATCGTCACTGAGTCCATCCATGGATTCATTCTTATAAAGGTAGAAAATATCCTGGAGACCTCCAAGGATATCAGCATAGTTATCCTGATAGATGAATGGTGAATCACAAAATGCATAAACAAGCCTTGGAAGTATGCTCTCCCCAAGCTCCAGCCTTTCCTGCTGCTTAAGGACCTCTCCTCTGCTCTCTAAAAGTGAGGTTATATCCTTTGACGACAGTACAAGGCCATATTTCTGGGTATATGTGTTGCATTCTTCAAGGCTTTGAATTGTCTTCCTCTGAACCAGCCCCATGTTATCATTTTCCCAGGGAATCAGTTTATCCATTCTACCACCCTCTCTATTCTATAAAAAATCATTCTACTACTTAGCCTAATATATTACAAGCCTTTAAAAAAGAGGCTTTTTGTGGTAATATAATACTATAAACGGAGAATGTCAAGCTGATTGTAGCCTGTCATCCTCCGTTTATTATATGATATGCAATGATATTTGAGTATATATATACCGCGGGTCGGCATGGGAAAACATCCTAAATGGATGTTTTAACCTCTACATTTTAATTTACTGAAAAGCCCTTCTATTGTTAAGAGGGCTTTTTCACCTTTTCTCTTCACTCTTCGTTTTTCTCTCTTCACTGTGCTATATCCTGTAGTTCACCGCCTGTGCATTGAACAGCTTATAGTACATGCTCTCCTTTTTCTCCATAAGCTTTTCATGGGTATCATAGTCCTCTATGCCGCCCTTGTTTAAAACCAGTATTCTGTCACAGAACACACTGCTGGACATCCTATGGGATATATATATGGCTGTCTTTTCCCCTATAAGGCTGTTGAAGTTTTCGTATATCTCTGCCTCGGCCAAGGGGTCCAATGCACTTGTAGGCTCATCCAGTATTATAAGGGAACCTCCTTTATACAGGGCCCTGGCTATGGCAACCTTCTGTCCCTGTCCTCCCGACATCTCAATACCGCTTTCATCATAGGCCTTTCCAAACAGGGACCTTATACCATTTGGCAGCTCTTGAAGCTTTTCCTTCAGCCCTACCTGCTTAATCAGCTCCTCCGCCCTTAGAGTATCCTCACCAGGGTCCTTTCCTGTTATGTTCTCCTCTATTGAGAAAGCAAACAGCTTGTAGTCCTGGAATACTGCAGACAGCTGCTTCATATAACTTGAATGCTCATACTCAAATATGTCCCTGCCATTTATAAATATGATGCCGCTGGTTGGATGGTATAGCCTGCATAATAGCTTTATTAAGGTAGTCTTACCTGCGCCGTTAAGCCCCACTATAGATACCTTCTCCCCCTTGTTTATGGAGAAGCTTATATCCTCTATTACCAGCTTTTCACTTCCCGGATACTTGAAGGATACATTTTCAAAGCATATACTTTCTATTTCTCCCTTGAATGGCACAGTCCCCTGTAAACTGTCCTCATCTGGAATGCTCATGAACTCCATGAAGGGCTGAAGATACCCAATCATCTGCATTACACTGACCACATTTTTCCCCAGTTCTATTGAGGATGCTGCAAAGCTTATGGCAGAGGACACGTACATAGTAAAGGAGCCTATGCTTATAAGGTTCCCCAGCCTTGCCATAACAACTCTTAGACCAACATAACCATAGGCAATTGCTGCCTGCAGGTCATTTATCATGCTATAAATTCCAAGGTATTTACCCATGGTTCTATAGAATTTCGTGAACCATGAGTTTATCTCCTTATTATATTCAGTCACTCTGTCGGACAGCATATCACTCATTCCATAGAGCCTTATATCCTTCTGTAGCTTATCCGATTCACATAATCCCACATAATAACCATATTTTCTGTTCACAGGAATTATCTCGTTAAAAAACCTTACCTGATAGCTCATAACACTCTTTTGTATGAGAAGCATGAGGCCTACAGTGGCTATAAGCACCACCACCAGTGTCCAGCTTAGGGTAAACATAACAGTCATGAGACCGATTATAGTAAACAGGCCTTTAAGCATTCCAGCCAGAGATATTACCAGGTTGCGCATGGTTCCCTGATTGTTGGTAGCAAACACTGCCTTCTCCTTCAAATCAAGATAGTATGGATTTTCCAGATAGGAAAACTCAATCTTCATTATCTTTTCAGAAAATGCCTTATCAAATTTCTCCTTTACCTCCAAGTTCTTAACCTGAGTAATCTTCTTCATAGTGTTGTTCAGGAGGCCAAATAGAAGGTTTGAGACTACTATAAGCCCTCCCCATAGTATAAGCATCCTCATGCTACGGCCTCCCGTAAGCTCATCTATGAGGAATTTAGGGAGTATAATGTTCGCCCATATCTGCCCGCTGCTCAGAAGAGTACTTGTAACGAGAGCTATTATATAGCTTGGACATAGCTTCCACGAAAGTGAGAAGAACATCTTAAAGCACTTTATATTATTCATTCTCTTCCTCTCCTTCCTGGTTATAGTATTTCCCCTGTATGGTGAACATGCTGTAATACTCTCCCTTAGCCTCCATAAGCTCCTCATGGCTTCCATATTCCTTAAGACCATCATTATCAAACAGTGCTATCTTATCACAGAACTTTGTACTGGCAAGCCTGTGTGAAATATACACTGCAGTCTTTCCCTTTACTAAATCGCTGAAGCTTTCATATATTTCAGCTTCTGCCAGAGCATCCAGTGCTGCTGTTGGCTCGTCCATTATAACCATGTTGGCATCCTTATAAAGTGCCTTGGCAATGGTTAGCTTCTGGTTCTGGCCTCCAGAAAACTCTGTTCCCTTTTCATCAATTATTTTAAGCATCATGGTGTCAAGTCCCTTGTCCAGCTCCTTCAGCTTATCTCCAAGTCCTGCCTTTTCCAAAGCTGCCCCAGCCTTTTCCCTGTCAGCCTCCTCAGAGGTACAGGCTACATTCTCAAGCAGGCTGTAGGCAATTATATTAACATCCTGGAAAACAACAGAAAACATGCTGAAAAGCTCCTTCCTGTCAAACTGCTTAAGCGGGATGCCATTGATCCTGATTTCCCCTTCAGTTACATCAAAAAGTCCTGTCATAAGCTTTACCAGAGTGCTTTTTCCAGCTCCGTTTATTCCAACTATGGCAAGCCTCTCACCCTTATGTATGGTAAAGTCAAGATTTTTGAATATGTATTTATCCGTACCCGGGTATTTAAAGCTTACATTATCGAAAACAACCTCCAGGGTATCATCTTCTATAGCTTTCCTATCCCCGCCTTTTTCACCCAAATCACTGTCAATGAAGCAGTAAAAATCCCATACATACTGCCCCTCCTGTATAAGCACTGCTGCCTTCTCAGACAGGTTCCTCATAGCAAGTGACAGACTCAGAACAGAGGCCAGATACATGGAAAAGTCAGCTATAGACATGCCGTTTACTGCCTTGTATATAAGAATTCCATAGGTAAGGGCATCACTTACAAGAAGTGTAAGAAGTCCTGCAAATCCAAGAAGGTATTCCTTATTGTATATCTGACTGTATATTCCCACATAACCCTGTATCTCCTTGTTGTAATTAGAAAGTATCCTGTCCTTAAACCCGTAAAGCCTTATGTCCTTTCCATATCCAAAATCATGGGTCGTATTATAGTAGTATTTCTTCCTTCTCTCAGAGTGGGACAGGTCCTTCTTCCTTGAATACTGGTACCTGCTAACGGAATACCTTATCCATATAACAGCAGCAGCATTTATACATAGTCCCATAAGAATAAGGGGACTCACCCTCCCTATAAAAACCATCAATGCTGCCGCTGTAAGTGCTATAGCAGGCATTTCAAAAAGCCTGTGGTATATTCCTTCTACTCCATTTTCGTTACTGCTATTAGCCTCCATGGCCCTTCCATTTCTTTCATAAAAGGAAGCATCCTCAGTATGGCTGTAGTCCATAGTAACCAGCTTCACAAACATATCCCTCACATAGCCTATACGAAGTGCAGTCAGCCTTGGGTAGCAGGCATTCTCAATATAGGTTTTATAAAAACCAAATACTGCTGAAATAGCAATGAAACCTGCTACAATATAAATTATCTTATTGATATCAGCCTGCTGCCCCTTTACAAGCTCCTGTATAAGCAGCTTAGGAAGAATTACCCCAAAGAATGGATAAACCGCAGCAAAGATGGTATACCGGCTAAAATCCCAAAATATTCCCCTATCTAAATCCCATGCATTCTCGAGCATCCTCTTTAGCGTCCTGCCTAAAGGATAGTCCATTTTAATTCCCATCAGTATGCCCCCGCTCCATTTAATGTTATTATTTACCACAAGTGTATATTATCATATGAAAAAAGGATTGCATAACAATTATTAGTTGCTATGCAATCCTTTTTCTCAACCGTTGGTTTAGTCAGTTGTCAATTGATTTTTTTCATACGTCTGAAGAAAATCACCTGAAATGGTATGGATACAGCAAAGGTCAAAATATCAGCTGTATGCCCGTAAGCTTGAAGGGGTACGGAAGTAAAAGTATCAGGGGTAAGTAGAAAACCCCATTCCTGCAGGAGGCCAGGAAGGTGGTACTCTTTACTCTGCTTAGACATTGGAGTGTCTTGTTTACAAGGGTGGAATAGGCCATCATGGCAGTGACAGGCAGTAAAAATAAAGTGCCCTTGTGCCTATGGAAATAACCTTAAGATCGTCCTTCCTGAACAGACCCATCAGCCTTGAAGCAGTGCATAGTATGAATATGGCCGCTGCAGATGAAAGGATGGTTCCAAATATAACAGTTACCCTGAAAGCCCCTTCCACACGCCCATATTTTTTTGCTCCATAGTTATACCCTGCCACAGGTATATAACCCTGTCCTATTCCAACTATTATATTTCTTATGACCATATATATCCTGTTGGCAATGCTCATAGCTGAAATGGCTGCGCTTCCATACACCCTCGCCTGGTTGTTCCTGAAGTTGCTGCTATACTGTCTAAGCCCTGACGAAAAACCGATGGAGCACCTGTTTTTATTATATTCCAGTAGGTACCTAGCCTCCTACTTATATTCTTAATGGAAATGCTGACTATGCTTACTTTAAACACGTAGAAGCCCAGAAGTATGGAGAAGCTTACCACCTGTACAATAATAGCAGCAATGGCTGCTCCTGCAGTTTTCAGTCCAAGTCCCCAATCAAATATGAATATTGGGTTTAAAAAAATATTAAGTATGGCGCCTGTCATTATTCCTATCATCGATAGCTTGGCCTTCCCGCTAGACCTGAATACCACATTAAGCACACATGTGGAGCACATAATAGGTGCTGCAAGAAGTATATAGAAGCCATAATCACAGGCATAGGGAAGTATATCATCGTTGGAGCCGAACAGCCTCATGATGCCCTTAAGATTAAGAAGGCAGCTATTAATCCATAGCTGCCTTGAAAATTCAATTTTCAGCTTCCCATCACTTTTGTTTTTCTAAAGCTATGCTTGGAATGCCCTATTAGACCTGATGTCCTCCTTAAAGCTCTTCCTGCATGGATTCCCCTCTACTCTCCAGATCTGTCCTTTACCTAAATCATATATCACAGACCATACGGTATCAGCATTGGTTTTTCTGTCATATTGGCACATGAACCCATGCTTTCCAGAAAGTATGTCCCTCGCCAGCTCAAATGAAAAGCTGTCTTTGTTAGCCTTAAGGGCATTAACGGCCGTATCATATCTGTCCCTTGACCTCCAGTCATCTATTTCCTCATTATTGTATTTCTCCATTTCCTTGGAGTTAAATCTGTTGGCAGCTGCCACATAGCCCTCATCCCTTTTGGGTTCTATAACCACCAGCCTTTCAGGGTTGCATTCCACAACTGCCATATCCCCGCTTTTATCTGCAAGAGTTATAGTCTGGGCTGAAGCAATAGGAAGCTTCCTTAGGTGTTCAATAGCCTCCTCCACAGTCGAACATTTCTCAAGTATATATCTCACCAGCATTCCCGCATTAAGACCCGGTTTTCTCAGGTATGGATAAACAAAGGTAAGCCCTGCTGCAAGCCCCTTGGAGTTGACTCCATCCTCCATCTCCACATATGCCGTGGTATTCCCGTTGAATGCATAGCTTCCCTTAAGGTCATATATGCAATTCATGTACAGCTTTTCAAGGCTTACAAGAAAATCGCTGTTTCTTCCGAATATTATATTGTTATTATCTGCAAAGGCAAAGCATGTACATCTATTGTCAAGCTCAAAACAGTACATGGCAAACAATATTGTCTGAAGGGTTTCCACAGGAAGCCTTTGGCCATCTACAATGCCTCTAATCTCCTCTAATATCTCTGGGAAGTATATTGCATATTCCTTAGTACATTCCCTTGCAAAGGCCTTCTTTTTCTCATCCAGCTTAAAGGTTGGACAGTAGTTCAAGGACTTACCGCGCTCATAGAGCAGTTTTCCCCATTTATATCCTACCTCATAATGTGTTCCTCTGAATCTCCCATGGTACATAAATATCACTCCAAATACATTATTTGGGTCAGCGCTAACCTATGCTTTAACATTAGTTTAATAAAAATTTATTGTCAACAGCATAATAAAAAAGACAGGGCGGTATATAGCCGACCCTGTCCTATGTTTCCTCAATATATGCATACGTTTATTTAAAATACATTTATATTATTGATAGGAATCCCAGTGCCAATACAGCTATGCCAAGTATAATCCTGTACCAGCCGAACACCCTAAAGTCATGCCTCTTTATATAGCTCATAAGGAACTTGATAACAAGCAGTGACACCATAAAGGCCACCACCATTCCTACAAGCAGTATTGTTAATTCCGGGGTGGTAAATGCTAATCCAAATTTAATCACCTTAAGTAAGCTTGCACCCAGCATAACCGGTATTGCCAGGAAGAATGTGAACTCTGCTGCAACAGTTCTCGATACCCCTAGAAGCAGCGCTCCCACTATCGTAGCACCTGAGCGTGAGGTTCCCGGGAATATAGCTGCTATCAGCTGGAATATTCCTATAAGGAAGGCTGTACTAAAGCCTATTTCTGCTAAGGAGTTGATTTTTGCACGTTTGCCTCTATGTCTCTCCTCTACAATTATGAATGCTATACCAAAAACAATAAGTGCTATTGCAACTGACTTGTAGTTGTAAAAAAGTTCGTTAAACACATCATCAAACTTAAGCCCTATTACTGCTGCTGGTATGCAGGCAACAACTATCTTGAGCCACAGCATTATTATGTCAGACTTTATGTATGTCTTCTTCTGGCGGCCTATATGCCTTACACCAAAGGGCCATATTTTATTCCAGAACAGCACAACCACTGCCAAAATAGAGCCAAACTGTATTACCACTTCAAACATTCTATAGAATTCCTCGGTTACGTCCAGTTTGACAAATTCATTCAGTATAATCATATGTCCGGTACTGCTTATAGGAAGCCATTCAGTTACTCCCTGTACAATACCGAATAGAATTGCTTTAAAAATTTCTATTATCTCCATGATGCACTCCTTTGAAAATATTCAATAAGCCAAGTATACCACATTATACTGCATATTGTATCGCTTTACTTTAAAAAGAGGCAAAAAATTAGGCAAGTATAGCTTCCTGCCTATATTCCACTGGATAATATATCCTTAAGTTGCCATAGGTTGGTAATTTCATACTGGTAGGTTACATCATCATAGCCCCCACTTGTTGCCCCGGGTACATGATACCAGCAAGCATCAACCCCTGCATTGTTTGCCCCTCTGATATCACTTGATAGAGAATCCCCTATTACCAGTGCCTTATCCTTATTAAAATTAGGAATGCTTTTAAAGCATGCATCGAAAAAGGCCTTCTCCGGCTTAGGTGCTCCTACCTCCTCTGATATGAATACTCCCTCCATAAGACTGCTTAAACCAGAGAGGTTAAGCTTGTTATGCTGGGTACTTCCCACTCCATTGGATATTACATACTGCTTATAATGCTTCTTCAGCTCGCTGCACAGCTGGTAGGAGTCATCAAGATAATAATATACGTTTCCCAGCTCCTTCTGGTAGCGTTCCTCCAGGGCTTCTAATGATATGTTTTTAATATTCATCACCCTTATAAGCTCTCTGAAGCGTCCATAAAGCACCTCAGTTTTTGTTATTTCTCCCAGCTCAAATCTCTTCCAATGCTTGTCATTTATCTGAGAGTACAGCTCTACGATTTCATCGTCAATTGTTCGTCCAAAAGAAGAAAAAGCCTTCTTCAGAGCATAGTTCTCTGATCTTTTAAAATCAAGCAGGGTATGGTCTACATCCCACAGTAGAAACTCGTATTCCTTATGGTCTACCTTACAGTTTTTATCCTTCATTTCTCTTTCCTCCAGAACCAATCATATAGTATCTTCCCCTTGTCCTTATCTCCTCTTTCCATCTGCAACAGCTATTAAGATGAAGAATTACATGCCTGGTGGGAGGCATAAGCAGTATTCCAGCTACATCCTTTCCTCCCCAGAAATCAAGAAGCCAAATAGAGTCTTCCTGGCCCGTAACTCCTCCTGCATTATATATCCTGTCTAAATCTTTTTTATCTATATTCCTTTTCATATCCTCCTGGCCAAGGCTTTTTACGATTTCCCTGGTCCTTATAGCCACAGCTTTTCTATATTCTAAAATCTGTGTTATATTAATTTCGCTGCTTAGCTTTATTATTTCCTCATCTGTAAGTGCATTCCCTGTATCCTTTATCCCTACATTAAGCCTCTCCTGCCACTCACGGCTGAATACCTGCTCTCCCCTGTTTACCAGCAGGTTCATGGTCAGGTCCTCTATTCTTGCAATATGCCATATAACCCATGCAATGGTCTCATCCTTGCTTCCTGGCATTATGGCATATTCATAGTCCTTCAGGTCCTCCAGCAGCAGATCTACCTCATTTTTACTGGTACCATAAACAGAGGACTGGTTCAGCTCAGCATGTATGTAAAGGAAAATTTCCTTGGCCTCATCAATATAGTCCTTCTTGCGTATGATGCTGTTTAGCTCCTTGTGCTTTTCACTTAGTCCCTCTCCAAAATACTTCAAGCAATCACCCCCGAACATTTAATCCCTTATCTGTTTAACATCATGTGTATTTCATCATACTGTCTATACATCTTCTGCACTCCGTTTTCCAGCACATAGTAATGGAATATATACGGAATAAGAAGAACAAGCAGCCCCAGCAGAAGAACTTTTAACAACCCATCCCCGCTGAAGTAAGCAGCAAGTCCCACCCCTATGGAGGATAATCCAAAGGCTAACGTCACCAGCAGATGTATAAGCCTCTCATGCATAAAGAAGGATATCTGATGCAGATGCTCTGAAAGCACCTTTTCCCAGTCTGTATAATCCTGCTTTTCCTCAAGCAGCTTGTCTATCCTTTTTAAATACTCCTCTATCCTTTTCCTCAAAACAAACACTCCTTATGTGGGCTCTATCCCCTCAGCTTAAAGGTACTTGGAGCCAGCCTGTATGCAAGCACTAGCGCCACTATTACATAAATTATGCAGAAGGCTGAAACTGCTGCTCCGAAAACCAAGGTTGGAGCCCTTTTGCCCATTGCAGAATAGCATACTATGTAGGTAACAGAGCTAATTATACTATAAACAGGATTCTTCATTTCCAGGTTTACCGTATATGGCTGAAGCAGATAATACAGTACCATATTGTGCACGGAAAAGAATACTGACATGGCTATTATGGATACAAACAGAATCAGATAGTTAAGTAGATTGTCAGTTCCACCTGTCACAAACAGCAGAAGCGGAAGTCCTGCCGCTATTACAAGGGCAGGTATCAGGCTTATTGCCACTACCGACTTTAGCCTTGCAGCAAAAAGGCTTACAATAACCTTTGGCTGGCGGTAAAAGCGGTATGTCAGCATGCTGTGGTCACAGTTCATGAACATAGCCTGTGTTATGTTCTTACCACGGTTAAGGAAGTACATTATAAACAGGAAATATGGCAGCATGCTCAGCATAAGCTTGTTTACATACCCCTTAATATCAGGGAAAATGAAACAGCATACTACGGCTGCTACAAGCATGACTAGTTCAATGAGTGCTATTCTTTTTGCAGATTTGGTAAGAAGCCTTCTGTGCCTTTTAACAAATATATCGTTGAAGTAAGCATACCCTGTTTTATTACTTGTTTGGTCTGACGAAATGGAAATCTTGTTTAAAGAGTTCTTTTGTGCTGCCGCAGCAACTGTTGACTTTGTCACAACAATGGTATCCGGGGTAAGTATACCCTTATATACCTCCCTGTAATGTTTAAAGTTGAGTATATACCTAATAGCTGCTGCTCCAAGAACAATGGCTGCAGCAAATATTCCATAGACAGCAACCATTGGCATTACATACCCCAGATAAGGGGGCAGGTATGCTGCCACAAGCAGCAGTATTACCAGAACTATTAATATAGGCGCAGGAAGGTTTTCATTCCTTACCTTCTTCTTTTTACTATAATTCCTAAGAGCCCAGGCTGAGAATATACATTTGATTGCTGCGATAAAAAGTGGAAGAACGAAGCCCGCCCACAGCGGAACCCCTTCTTTAATTCCAAATAACAGTATCCATGGCAATAGGCCTATGGCTGTCTTTGTAAGGAAATAAAAATAGTTAGACAGAGTATACTCTCTGGCGTCCATACGCATAAGAAACATGGCATAATATTTATCCTTGGTTGGGTCAAACATATGGGTATTCATTAATCCGCCTATAATCGTCAGACATAACAATATATGAAGAAAGCCATTGCCTTGTATATTTCCAAAAAACCTCAATGGAAAAAGTACAAAAACCAAAATATATAATGGCTTCCAAATGAAAGTACTTACAACCTCCCAGATTATACTGATTATATTAACAACTGTTTTTAAATCCCTGCTTCCATAAAGGCTGCTTGGAAGCAGCTTCTTTATGAGTGGTATAGATTTCAGGGAGAAAATAATTCCGTTTGTGCGATACGTATTTTTCAGCTTAAAGGAAATCTTAAATGATTTAAACATTTTCCTCCCCCTTTAAAGCAGCAATTATCTTATCCTTAAATTCCGTGTTATCCAGATTGTCCTTTGGAATCTCCTCCAGCACCCCATTGTTAAGAATAACTATGTTATCACATAGATCCAGTGCCAGTTCCATTATATGGGTGGAGAATATAATGCAGTGGTCCCTCTTTATATGCCTCAGCAGCTGCTTCATTTCATCTGCCACTACCACATCAAAGGAGGTCAGGGGCTCGTCCAAAAGAAGTATAGGAGGGTTTGCAATAAAGTTTATAAGCATCTGCATCTTATTCTTCATGCCATGTGAATAATCCTTCAGAAGCTTGTCCCTATCCTCCGGCAATATGTGCATGAAATCCAGATACTCATCAATAGCTTTGGGTTCAGATATTTTCCTTTTGTTTATATCAAGGAAAAACTTCAGAAATTCCCTGCCTGTGAGGAACTCGGGAACCACAGGAGTAGACAGCACATAACCTATATCCTCTGAGGTTATGCTGCGAAGGGTACCATCCTCTTCAATTTCATAGCTTCCTCCATCCGATTTCATATCCTCATTAAGGCAGTTAAAAAACGTGGTCTTGCCCGCTCCATTTCTTCCTATAAGTCCATATATCCTTCCCTGTTCAAAGGTAAAGCTCGCCCCCTTCAGTACCTCTTTTTTATCAAAGCTCTTTTTTAAGTCCTTTATAACCAGCCTCATATAATACTCCTCTTCCAAATAAATTTTCCAGTTTATTTTATATTTACTAATTTTTCACATCTAAAGTATGACATGTTATGAAAATAATATCAATAGTATGTATGCCTCACTCCTAATCTACATCTCTTTTTCATATTTGTATCGATAATATATTGAATATGCTTGCACAGATAGATATACAAAAACCAAAAGAAGCTCAGCTATCATATCTACTCCCATCAAGGCAAATGCTAAGATCAATGCTCCAAACACAAAGGTCATTAAATCATAAGCCTTTGCCTTTGCTCGATTGGCAATTGTAACATTGCGCTCATCATTCCTGTCAATTTCAAGGTGCTTTTGCAGCTCTGGATTGCTCTTAATAGCTTTACAGGAAATAATATTTCCTATGCCATGGCCAAAGGCTCCGGATCCAATTCCAATGAAAACATATGGCAGAGCAAGTAAATATCCCTGTGGGTTGACAAGAGCCTTCACCAGAAATAAACCTGATGCTGCCAAAGCAAATCCAATCGCTGCAGCCACATAATCTGTTCTTTTACTTTTCATCATAGCTCCTCCTCATAAATAAATATGTCCTCAATATGCATTTCAAAATATCGAGCAATTTTGAATGCTAATATAATTGACGGGTTGTATCTGCCGTTTTCAAGGGAACCAATTGTTTGACGGGATACCTCAAGAGCCTCTGCTAATTGTTCTTGTCTGATGCCCCTGGCCTTGCGGATTTCTTCAAGCTTGTTCTTCATCTTATCACCTCTAAACAGAATGGCAAGTCAGCTTTACATTTATTGTACCACTTTCCCGAACTATGTCAAGCATACTTTCCATAATTGTTTTTCTGCATCTGACATGGCAATTAAGGTTCCTTATGAGTATCTGAATAAATAGCTTTGCATAATAAAACAAAACGCCTCCATGCATTTCAGCAGGGAGGTCTTATGCTTGATATATAGTTTAGTATAGTTTATTAAGCCTACAGCTTCTGTTAGTGTGTCAGCAGGAACATGAGCCCAAACAGTATTCCTATGGTCCAGGTTCCTGCGTTTATTTCCTTAGCCTTTCCTGTAAACAGCTTGATAAATATATAGCTTACAAGCCCTAATGCTATTCCGTAGGATATGTTGTATGTAAAAGGTATTATTACCAGAGTCAGAAACCCTACAACACCAGCCAAGGAATCTGACCAGTCTATATCCTTTACACTACCCATCATGAGCACGCCTACATAGATAAGTGCCGCAGCGGTTGCATAGGTTGGAACCAGCTGTGCAACTGGTGCAAGGAACATAGCTATAAAGAACATAGCTGCTGTGGACAATGAGGTGAGGCCTGTTCTTCCTCCCTCTCCTACTCCTGCGGCTGACTCAACAAAGGCTGTAACAGTAGAGGTTCCGCATGCAGCTCCTATAGTAGTTGCAATAGCATCTGAAAGCATAGCTTTGTCCATATTGGGAACCTCTCCATTTTCGTCAAGTAAATTACCAGCTGAACAGGCTCCATAAAGGGTTCCAAGGGTATCAAACATGTCTACCATACAGAAGGATAGCATTGTTGTAATAAACATGACAGTAAATGCTCCTGTTCCATGGGCTGATATGTACGCTGAGAAATCAAAGCCCTCGGTAAATACCTTTCCAAAGGACAATGATGCAAAATCCCTAAACGATCCGAAAAAATCACCAGTCAGGTTTGGAGCAATGGTTGCTGCATAGAAGCCCTTTATGGTTGTAAGTCCAAGTATATAATATGCTGCTGTTGCACCAAGTATTCCCCAAAGCACTGCTCCCTTTACCTTCATCTTTGAAAGGGCTCCAATTGCAAATACTGCAAACATGGTAATAAGCATAGGCATTATAGAGCTCCAGGTTGCAGCTCCTGTAAATACGTTGAAGGAAGCAAGATTAACACATGTAGATGGATCAGGAACGACTATTCCTGCATTCTGGAGTCCTATAAATGCTATGAACATGCCTATTCCAGCCGAGATGGCTACCTTTACCTCCCTGGGAATTGAGTTGAATATTAGCTTGCGAAGTCCGGTAACAGTAAGCAGTATGAATATTATTCCATCAAATAAAACACATACAAGCGCATTGGCATAGGTGAATCCAAATCCAATGCATACTGTGTATACGAAATATGCATTAGGTCCCATACCCGTTGCCTGTGCCAAGGGCAGATTAGCAAGAAGTCCCATGCATATGGTTCCAATAACAGCAGAAATAGCTGTAGCTACATAAATAGCACCATATGATACGGAATCGAGAGTTGAAAACATTCCTGCATTTACAACAAGTATATATGACATAGCCATAAATGTTGTAATCCCGGATATTATTTCGATTTTTACTGAAGAGCCGTGCTCCTCAAGCTTAAAGAACTTTTCCATAACCTATTTCTCCTTAATTATAGTTGTTAAGCAAAATGTACTAAATCTAAACCCTTCTTTGCCATATTAATTCTTTATTATAAGTTATGTCGTGTTCTGTATCTCTCAAATGCTTCCTTCACCTGACGTACAGCCTCTGTCCCATCAAAAAAGCCATTGACTATAGTAGTTTTTCCCTGAAGTGCTTTGTAGGTTGAGAAGAACTCCTCCAGTTCCTTAAGAAAGTGCGGAGGAAGGTCTGATAAGGACCTTACATGATCGTATCTAGGGTCTCCTAAATTTACAGCTAGCACCTTTGTATCCTTCTCTCCGCTGTCCACCATGTCAATACCTCCTATGATTCTGGCATCCACATAGCATCCTGGAAAGGTAGGTGCAGAGGTCATAACAAGTATATCCAGCGGGTCTCCGTCAAAACTCAGTGTTTTTTCAATGAATCCATACTCTACAGGATAAAAGGCTGCCGAATAAAGTACCCTGTCCAGCTTTATTTTGTCCGTTTCCTGGTCTATTTCGTATTTGTTTTGGCTTCCCATGGGTATTTCAATTCTTGCTTCGATTACATCCATAAGCTATCCTCCATCAATTGTTTATTACTTTATTTAGGTTTCCACCATACGAGCTAAGTATTCGCAGGACAATAGTCCATGAATCTCTTGTATACATACTCAGAATATAAGCCATGGGCAAAACAAAAAAGCATGGCCTCACAGTCATGCTATAATATTTAATATACAGTTTTTCAAAACACATCCTATTATATTTATTTCAGGTTAAATATGAAGGTAAAAATAAATACCGCAACCCCTACTAAAGAGATAAAAAGGCTTTTCCTTCTGCCTCCCTCTCCGTCGAAGAAAAACATTACGGCTCCTCCAGCAGTCAGAAGGACTGGCAGAAGTAATCCCCATATCCTGGGCATGGTGTTGCTGGCAGTACCACTTGAAGAAAGCTGCACCACCAGCACATCTGGCAGAAACACAAGTCCTGCCATGAAGGCTCCTGCGGAAATCAGAATCATGATGATCATAAATACCAATCTACCCTTTTTAGAAAACATTTTTAAATCCCCCTTTATCTTTGTCCTATTATATACTCATGCAGTCTGTTATATATATACCCTTCTATAAACAAGCCTCCTGTACCCCTTCCCAGGGTGTTTTCAGGCTTATTGTCTCCGTGGTAATCGCTGCCTCCACTTTCAAGCAGTCCTTTTTCCCTGCAAAGCTCCTTAAGGAATTCAGCCTGGCAAGGAGTATAGAGAGGATATGAGGTTTCCACTCCACACAAGCCGCAGTCTATTACCCTGGGTATTAAATTAATTATCTCATCCTTATCCATGTTTAAGAATGGATGTGCCCATACGGCAGCCGCCCCCCAGCTTTTTATATAATTTATAGTATCCAAAGAGGATAGCTTTTTAGGGGCCTTGTAGAAGCTTCCCTTTTGAGACAGGAGGGTTGCAAAGGCCTGAGATACAGATTCAACGTAGCCCTTCTCCATAAGCTCTCTGGCAATATGCACACGATTGATGCTTGTGGCAGGTGTTTTATCCTTTATCTTTTGGAATTCTATGTTATAGCCTCTCTGGCGCAGCCTCTCAACGCATTCAATATTGCTTTTTTCCTTACGCTTAAGCTGCTCCCCCACATAAGCCTCTATCTCATCATAAGTATCGGCTTTTAAAAAAAGTCCCAGTATATGCAGCTCCATTCCTTCATGCTCAGTGGTAAATTCAATTCCTGGCACTCCAATAACCCCTGAGCCATCTGCAAGAGCCATAAACTCCCTTACTCCCCCTATGGTGTTATGGTCCGTAAGTGCAATAGCCCTTATATTCTCAGCCTCAGCCTTAGCTATTAGAGCCTCTGGAGAATCAACCCCATCGGAAAAATAGGAATGTACATGTAAATCACATATGCTTTTATCTGGAATTAGCATGTAATCATCACCCTTCAAGTATTCCTAAGTATGATATCTATTACTACTATACTTTACTCTTTTGCTTTTCCAAACACAATATGTCTCCAAACTTTTTCTAAAAACACATTTCAAATAGCAAGGCAACCTATATTTAGTGTCCCTGTCCACTAATCTTATTCATTTAATAAAGAATAAACATATGTATCCTTCCATATGGGTCTGTTATTCTCATCCACCCAAAAATACACGTTCTGTTTAAAATAACCCTCTCTGATAAAGCCCCTTCTCTCAAGCAGCCTCCATGAAGCGGTATTGTCAGGGTCACATTCTGCATATATCCTGTGGATTCCATTGCTGAAGGCTTCACTGATTAAGCTGTTACATGCCTCACTTGCATAGCCCCTTTTCCAATAGTCCTTATTAAAAACAAAGCCTATTTCAAGTGTATTAGAATCCCTTCCTCCTAGATAAATATTTCCTATCATCTTATGGGTATCCTTAAGCTCCACTGCAATAAACTCGCTGCTTGATATTCGATACTCCAGCTCCTGCCTTGTCTCCTCAAAGGACATGGGCTTATAAGGTTCATATCTTACAGTCTCCACATCTGATAGGTATTCATATAAATCCTCTAAATCTTCACCTATATACCTTCTAAGTATTAATCTTTCTGTTTCCATAATTGTTCTCCCAAATTAATATTAATGATATTATTTCTTTTCCCAGTATGTCCACTCTATTACCTCTTCATAGCCTATTTTTGTATAGAAGGGATTGCTGCCTCCAGTCATGTGGGTAGCTCCTAAAGCCTTGGTACGCCTGTACATCTCAGACAAGGCCGCCGCAGCAAGTCCCATTCCCCTGTATTCAGGAATCGTGCATAGGGGTTCCATATAGGCCAGCTTGTTCTTTGGTGTCCACCACATGCCAGCATAGCATACATATTCTCCTTCCCGGTTCTCCACAGCAACAGGATACTGTGGTGTTGCATGGGGTGATGCAAGAAGGTGCAGGCCACACTCTAAATCCTCATCCCAGGGTCCCTCCTTAGCCTCATGGTTAAAGCCCTTCCAGCAGCACTTCAGGACCTTCCCTACATCCAGAGGATTCTCTGCAAAGAAAAAGCTCTCTGGAAGCTTATAATCCAGGGTATTTTTAAAATCAAACACCTTATCCATCTGGTTTTCCTTTATAATAAAGCCTTTATTTTCTGCCGCCTCCATTATGGCATCCTGCCCTCTGAATATAATAAGCACCACACTGCCGTCCTTGTAAGCCATGTTATTGATAGAATACTCCACCATTTCAGGGGCAAGCTCCTCATAGCCCGGTCTTAAGCTGAAATAATTTCTTCCAATGGTACTCTCATAAAAGCAGAAGCCAACAATTTTGCCATCCTCCTCCCATATCATGTTTCTATGAGTAAAGGATTTGTTGCTCCAATCAGATGAAAGAGCATATTCAAAAAATGGTGCAGGAACGCCATTTTTCCAGGTCCTATCGTATACATCCACCATAAATTCATATATGGCAGGACAATCTGACAGTATCATAAATGGTCTTTTAGTTATATTTCTCATGTTAAAGCCTCCCCCCCTTCGTTATAATATTAATTTACCACATTTTTTATGTGCATGAGCATGTTAAGTTTAATTATAATCAATCATTCTAATGCTATATGTTTACACTTGACATGCTTCCCACCCAAATTCATAATACTTTATATCAATACCATTATTTAAGAACACCCTGAATTTCTTGTTGTGAGATGTGTACCAAGGAGGTTATATACCCATGTGCCTGTTATCCTACATAACATACCGCACTGCCTTTGCTGCAGACACAAAAAATATAATAGACATCACCAAAATGCCCTCAGGTTCCCAATATAATGAGTACTGCCAGCAGATAGTGGAGCACATAAACGAAGTGATTTCACTTTCATATGAGGAAGTAGTAATAGACTCCTATGATGGAGTTAAGCTATATGCAAAGTACTATCACCAGAAAGACTCTGCACCTCTTGCCATACTGTTCCACGGTTATAGAAGCGCCAGTGCAGAGAGGGATTTTTGCGGAGGCATGAAGCTATGCAGGGATAAGGGCTTCAACGTACTTCTGGTGGACCAGAGGGCCCAGGGCAGGTCGGGGGGAAGAGCTATAACCTTTGGGATAAAGGAACGGTATGATTGTTTAAGCTGGGCACAATATGCCTCTAAACGGTTTGGAGAGGATGTTCCAATCCTGCTTGTAGGGATATCCATGGGGGCAGCCACAGTGACAATGGCTTCAAGCCTACCCCTTCCTGAGAACGTTATAGGAATTGCAGCAGACAGTGCATACTCCTCTCCCTCTGAAATTATAAAAGAGGTAATAAAGCAGCGCCGCCTGCCACAGCATATAACATATTTTCTGGCAAGACTGGGGGCAAGAATATATGGAAGCTTTGATCTGGATGAGTACTCCTCTGCTGAAGCATTAAAGAGCTGTCACATTCCTGTCCTTTTCATACATGGTGAGGCAGACGATTTCGTCCCCTGTAATATGAGTATGGAAAACTACAATGCCTGCAGCAGTGAAAAGATGCTTTTAACAGTGCCAGATGCAGTACACGGCATGAGCTATTTTTTGGACATGGAAAAATACTCTGAGGCGTTTGATATGTTTATTGAAAAATGTCTTAACAGGAGCTGAGTGTAGCAAGCAGCGAATTTGTACTGCAAATTCCGTTTCATCATGAAGTCAGATTACGCCCTAATGAAGACACTCGCTACAGCTCGTTAATGAAGACGGCACAATGCGCACCGAATTGCTCCCCTGCTTTTGCTAACCTAGTCTTCAATGGCTATATATACGTCCATATATTCAATTTCATCCTTAGTGTATAGTTTCTCAAAGCACCACAGTATATCTTCGTCCTTCTTATGCTTTAAGCCATTAACCTCCATGTAGGCCATAATTGTCTTGTAGGCATTTGGAATCAGCTCAAAGGGTGCAACAGATGGCTGTCTTATGGTTATGGCAGCATATTTTGCCTCCCTCTGCACTGCATGCTCTTCCACCTGACACTTAGGAGTAAAGCCCTCTGGAAGTATACACGCTGAGGCATAACCATGCATGTGGAACACGTTTATCTGCCTCTGGGATACTACTGGAAAATCCCAGCCTATCATATCAAGAGAATATCCCGGCACCTGAAGAAGTCCGCTGTTTTCAGCCCATATCTCCATATGTCTTATGGAATCCCCTTCCGGGTCGGGGCTTACAACCGCGTAGCGTACATAACGAAATGAGGGCACGCTCTCTATCCTGACCTGTGAATATGCGTCACTGGCCACATTCATATCCTCCCTCATAAGCCTATCCATGGAGCAGGAAAAGTAATTGCAAAGCTCAATAGCCTTTTCCATCTCTGGATAGGCTGCATCCGATTCCCATTTTGATATAGTCTGTCTGGACACCTTCATTATTCCGGCTAGTTCCTCCTGCGTCATAGAGTTATGCATCCTTCTTAAAAACTGAAGGTTTTTACCAAAGCTCATTTTCATCTCTCCCTTACTTTTTATAATTATATCCTACACTTGCCATCTCTTAAACTCCACCAACCTTAAATATCATTTTTGTTTAAAATGTCAACCTGAGGTTGCATAGTCAGACGGCTTGAATTTTCCAACTAACTGTGATAAATTAGTTAAGTAATAAACTAATTATTTAGGAGGCATATATGGATAACAGACCACTTATGCTTGTTATAAAGCATACATATAGAGAATGGACTAATTACATGAGAAAGCTGGCCCTTGAAGCCGGAATACCCGATTCCTACAGGATGATTGTTATGTACCTTTCCAGGAATCCCGGAGCCAGCCAGAAGGATTTGGCAGAGCACTGCCAGATGACTCCGGCTGCTATAAGCCAGACCATAAAGGAGATGCAGCTGACAGGCTATATAAATAAAGAAGCCTCTAAGGAGGATAAAAGGCTTGTTCAGCTTTACCTTACGGAAAAAGGCAGGTCCAGTGCAGACCGTATTCGTACAAAAATACATCAAGCAGACCGGATTATTACATCAGCTATAACAAAGGAAAAGGAAGAAGAGCTTATAGAGGCCTTAAACCTGCTTTCCGATACAATCAGAAGGGAGCTTTAGCATATGCTTAAATATCTTAAAAAATACTGGTTCTGGTGCCTTCTGGCGCCGGTTTTTATGGCAGGGGAAATATCCATGGACCTGTTGCAGCCCGCTTTGATGGCTGAGATAGTGGACAAGGGCGTTCTGGTACATAATATGCAGTTAATACTTACAGTAGGATTTAAAATGATACTACTGGTGCTTTTCGGGGGGTTCTGCGGAATCATGTCTGGGGTATTTGCAAACCTTGGTGCCCAGAACTTTGGAAATGACCTTAGGAAAGACCTTTTCTCCCGCATAATGAACCTGTCCTTCCAGCAGACCGACAGGATATCCACAGGCTCCCTGGTCACAAGGCTTACCAACGACGTAACACAGGTACAGACAATGGTGATGATGTCTGTCCGGGGGGCCGTACGAAGCTCCATTATGTTTTTAGGCGGCATATTCATGCTATATCGCCAGTCTCCTAAATTTGCCGGAGTTGTAGCCTGCGGACTGCCCTTTGTTATCCTTATCATTGTCTTCTTTATGAAAAAAACATCTCCTATGTTCTCCATAGTTCAGGAAAAGTTAGACGGAGTAAACAACGTTATGCAGGAGAATGTAGCAGGAGCCAGGGTGGTAAAGGCATATGTCAAGGAAGACTATGAGCTGGCACGATTCGACAGGGCAAACGATGATCTGTGTAATGTTAACCTCCGGGTTCAGTCCCTGCTTGCCTTTATGAGCCCCTGTATGAACATAATACTGAACCTTTGTGTTGTTGCAGTCATACTTGTAGGAGGGCTTACGGTAAAGGCCGATGGAAGCATAACTACCGGTGAGATTATGGCTGCCATTACATACGTCACTATGATTCTTAACAGCACACTATTTCTGGCCAACATATTCCAGACCTTTACACGTGCACAGGCGTCGGTTATTCGAATTAACGAGGTTCTTGAATGTGACAGGATTATCTCAGATGGCAGCTTTAATGGAGAAACTGCTGTTAAAGGACAGATTGAGCTTAAAGGCGTTAAATTCTGCTATCCTGATTCCAGCGGAATAGAGGTGCTTGATGATATAAGCCTTTCTATAAGTCAGGGGGAAACCCTTGCCATTCTAGGCTCCACTGGCAGCGGAAAATCCTCACTTGTAAACCTCATACCCCGCTTTTACGACACCTCTCAAGGTGAGGTGCTGGTAGACGGGGTAAACGTAAAGGAATATAATCTGAAAGCCCTTAGGGATAAAATAGCCATAGTGCTTCAGAAGGCAGAGCTATATTCCCGTCCCATTGAGGCTAACATACGCTGGGGAAAAAGCAGTGCTACCCCTTGGGAGATCAAATCTGCTGCTGAGATTGCCCAGGCAGATGACTTTATATGCAGCACTCCAAATGGCTACTATACCCCTGTAACAGAAGGAGGTCATTCCCTGTCCGGAGGGCAGAAGCAGAGGATTTCTATTGCCCGTGCGGTACTGAAGAAGCCTGAAATACTCATATTCGACGATTCCACTAGTGCACTGGACCTTAAAACCGAAGCTATGCTTTATAAGGCCATGAGGAAGGATTTCCCCAATACCACTAAAATAATCATTGCCCAGAGGATTGCCTCCGTTAAGGATGCAGACAGGATTGTGGTAATAGATAAAGGCCGCATAGCTGCCTGCGGAACCCACCGGGAGCTTTTGGAAAATTCCCCTGTTTATCAGGACATCTATAACTCCCAGCTGAAGAAAGGAGGGGATGACAATGGAAGAGCTTAAGTGCAAACGAGAAGGAATGCCAAAGGGCTTTGAGAATTCCGCAACAGATGCCGTAAGCTTCCGTGCTGTAGAGGAGAAGCGTCCCCAGCAGATGCCATTCCGCAGAGGCGGCCCTGGAAGAAACATGGGACAGGCAATAGAAAAGCCTAAGGAGGCTAAGCGTACCTTATCCCGCCTGTTAGGCTACTTTGGAAATGAAAAAAAGCTGCTGTTCCTGCTCATTATATCTGTATTAATTGTTACCCTTACCTCCTTAGCTGCGCCTGCATTGCAGGGCAAGGGAATCGACCTGATTACCCAGCATAGCTGGAGCAGGCTTTACAGGCTGCTCCTATGGCTGCTTGCAGTATATATAGTTCAGGTAGGCTGCACCCTTGCACAGTCCCTGCTTTCAGCCACCCTAAGCCAGAGGATTGTAAAACGCCTCAGACACGATTTGTTTAAGAAAATAGATAATCTGTCCATAAAATACCTGGATACCCACTCAAACGGAGATATTATGAGCCGCATGACCAACGATGTGGAGAACATATCAACCACCATATCACAAAGCCTGGGTTCCCTTATTTCCGGAGTGCTTACAGTAATAGGGACAGTTGCAATAATGTTCTGGTACTGCTGGCAGCTGACTCTTATAACCCTGGTTACAGTAATCATAACCGTTATTGTAACAAAGAAGCTGTCAAAGATTATGCGGAGGGTTTATAGAAGACGTTCAGAGGTTCTGGGGCAGCTGAATGGCCACTCAGAGGAGATGATTACAGGCTACAAAACTATCGTGGCCTATAACCAGCAGCAAAATGTAATCGATGAGTTCAATTCCACCTCAGATGAGCTGACTAAGGTGGGCATAAAGGCAGAAATACTTGGAGGCTCCATGGGGCCAATTATGAACTGCATCTCCAACATAAGCTTTGTAATAGTTGCCGCTTTTGGAGGTTACTTTGCACTGACAGGGCTTATTACTGTTGGAACCATATCAGCCTTTATAATATACGCCAAACAGTTCTCAAGGCCTATAAATGAAATAGCACAGCTGTACGGCTCAATGCAGACTGCCATTGCAGGTGCCGAGAGGATATTTGAGCTTATGGACCAGCCTGATGAGGACAACAG
>JAEZLD010000214.1 GCA_023415335.1 Bacillota bacterium
ATGAACCCATAGCCTGGGGCGGACCTATCGTAATGAACACAAAGGAAGAGTTAAACAAAGCCTTCGATGATTTAAAAAAAGGTACATTCATAAGGAGCAAAATAGCTTACTGATAAGCTTAACGGTACATCAGCTTGATACCTGTTATTTATGGCTTACGCTTAAAATGGCGTAAGCTTTTTGCTTTTTTTGAGTTTCAACAATGTCTATCAGTAGAGCTGAACTTATTAAAAATATTTAACATCAGATATAAAGATGTTTTATGCTTTTAAAACATATGTCTTAGTAATTGCGCTTGAGCTTGAAAATCCTTATAATTAGCAGTTTTATGCAGAAAGAAGAGATTAATTACACAGAAAATTTCCTATAGCTTACAAGTTATAGTATACATTGACATGTAATCTAAAAGTTGCTATATTATTGCTATATTCTAATTTACGGAATATATTTCCGTATAGCGGAAAAACTAATCTTGGTGTTATTCCATAAATCACAACATAGCTTACCAAACATCCAATGAAATATCAAATGCTCTTTTATAAAGGGCGCCGTTTCTTATGGCTGTAGCTATAATTAATTATATGCTTGAGCCGGAGTAAAGCTTGTGTATTAGCTGTATTTACAGCTGATAATAAAAAATCAATACGAAAGGGAGAGGAAAATGAAAACAAAACTTTTAAAGGTAGTTTCCATTTTAATTACCATGACTGTATTACTATCTGCATGTGGCAAGAGTAATGGCAAAACTAATGAGGGCTCAGATGGCAAGGGAGCGTCAGAGAAGGCATTGGATATCATGTTTGTTGTTACTGGAAACCTTGGAGGGGGAACTAACAATGATGATGTGCATAAGGCACTAAGTGATTACACCAAGGCAAATGGCGGAAGCGTAAATACTTTTGAATGTAACATGGATACATCATTATATGAGAGCACATTAATGCAGGCGGCAGAAACAGGAAAATATGACTTAATCGTAACAGGTTTTGGAACAATGATAGAGCCTCTTGGAAATACAGCAGCAAAGTATCCGAACCAGAAGTTCTTAATCTTTGATACCGAGATGGACTACAAGGATGGAAAGAACAGCAACGTTATTTCCGTACAGGTACTCCAGAACGAAGCAGGCTTCCTGGCAGGAGTACTTGCAGCGATGATGACAACATCAGATATAGAGTTTGCCAATGATAAAAAAGTAGTTGGCTTTGTGGGAGCAATGGAATCAACTGCAGTGCTTGACCTGCTCGTATCATACATTCAGGGAGTTAATTACATAGATCCTTCAATTGAAGTTCTGTATTCCTTTGTAGGAGATCACAAGGATTCAGCCTTAACTAAGGAAATGGCACTTTCACAGAGCAACAGCGGTGCAGATGTAGTATTCGGAGTTACTAATAGTGACCTGGCGGTTGCAGATGCTGCATTATCAAACAACTTCTATGCAATATGTGTTGATGCTGATGAGGCTATAAACATTGCAGGTACCAGCAAGGAAACTGCAGAGCGCATAGTAACATCAGTTATAAAGGCATATTACAACATGGTAAATCCTATAGTTGAGCAGATAGGAAACGGAACTGCTAAATGGGGAGCACATATGAAGATTTCCTATGCAGAAGGCGGTGTTTCCCTGGCAGACAACCAGTACTTCCAGGCTATAGCAACCAAGGAAATGCAGGACAAGCTAGTTGAGCTTAAGAATGAAATCAGCTCAGGCAAAATTGTTGTAAATACAGCCTATGGTGCCTCAACAGAAGAGGTTGATAAAATAAAGGCTCTAGCACCTGCTCAGAAATAGCAAATATTTAAAAAGGTTTATATTATATCTATCCGGATTATATGCTGGATTTTAAAAGGACAGCTTTAGAAAGCTGCTAAATTGATAAAAAAATGCGGGCATTCCGGCAGACTAAAGGAGACTACATATAACAAGGGCTCCTGATAAGCAGATGAAGCTTTTAAAGAGCCTCATCTGTGTCTTCGGGATGCTTAAGCTTTATATGACAGAGTAAATGGCAGGGAGGAACTAACGTGATACATAATTATGAGGACTTACAGTATTGCAAAACGCTGTTTAAGAGATTCTACGGAATTGGAGCGTTACCGGGTGGCGGTGTTACCAGGTTAGGATATACAAAGGAAGAGGACCTGATGCATAAGGAACTGGCTTCAGCCGGAGAGGAACTGGGCTTTAATAACATAGAGGATGAAGCAGGCAATACTTATATATGTAATTCTGTCCAGGATAATTATTATTTAATAGGTTCCCACCTTGATTCAGTTGTGGAAGGCGGAAGGTATGACGGAGCTGCTGGTATAATAGCCGGGCTTATGATTTTAAAATGGGCGAAAGAGGATTGCTTAAATGAAGCTATCAGAGTAGGAGCATTCCGCTGTGAGGAGTCAAGCCGCTTCGGACATTGTACTATTGGAAGCGGGCTGATTACAAAAAAGCTTTTAAAAAATGATGCTGAAGGTCTGGTGTCAAGTGAGGGCAAGCTGCTGTGGGATATATTTGAGGAGAAGGGATACAGCCTTGAACCCCAGCAGATAAGAGGAATAAGGCAGTATCTGGAGCTTCATATAGAACAGGGGAGGCTGCTGGAGGAAACAAAAACCAGGGTTGGTATAGTAAACACAATAGCCGGGCCTAAGAGGTACAACCTTTATTTTTATGGATTATCCGAGCATTCTGGTGCAACTCCAATGATGATAAGGCAGGACGCATTATGCTCAGCTGCTGAATCAATTCTTGAAATAGAGAAAATAGGAATCCAGGAAGCTGTGTATCATTCAGTAACAACAGTTGGAGTAGTAAACAACAGGCCAAATGTTATGAATGTTATTCCTGGAGAGGTAAGAATTGGAATTGATATAAGAGGAATTGATATAGACAGCATAAATCGGATAGAAGAAAACATACTGGAAAGAACCAGAAGCATTTGCAGGAAGAGAAATATTAAGCTTATAGAAGAAAAATTAGGGGAAGTATTGCCTGTTGAAATGTCAAAGGATCTGCAGGTAAAGCTCGAAAGCGTAGCAAATGACCTTGGAATAAGCAGCCGCATCATGATGAGCGGGGCTGGACATGATGCTATGTCCTTTGCGGATATATGTGATACAGCCATGATATTCATCCCGTGTAGGGGAGGCATAAGCCATAATAAAATGGAATTTACAGATATTGAAAGCATTTGCGATGGTGCAAGAATAATGTATGAGCACATAAGGAGGGATAGGAAATGATACTAATCAAAGGAGGAAGAGTTCTTAACCCTCAAAATGGCATGGATGAAACAATAGACATTAAAATCCAGGGGGACAGGATAGCAGGTTTTGGAAAATACCAGCGGAGCAAGGAGTATGAATACATAATTGAGGCAGAAGGAAAAATAGTTGCTCCCGGGCTGATTGATACTCATGTTCATTTCAGGGATCCTGGATTAACATACAAGGAGGATATAATATCAGGTGCTATGTCGGCAGCTGCAGGAGGATATACCTCGGTTGTCTGTATGGCAAACACAAAGCCTGCAGCAGATAACGCAGAAACCATAAGGTACATATTAGACAAAGGAAGAGAAACAGGAATCAATGTTTACTCTGTTGCAGCTGTTACTAAAGGAATGAGAGGAAATGAGCTGACGGATTATGATTCCCTAAAAAAGGCGGGTGCTATTGGCTTAAGCGATGATGGGATTCCTATTAAAGACGCAAAGCTATTGCTTGAGGCTATGAAGAAAGCAAAGGCAATGAACTTTCCTATAAGCTTACATGAGGAGGACCCTGATTTTGTCTATCAATCCGGAGTAAATCATGGAAGCATATCAGAAAAGCTTGGCATTGGTGGCGCAACATCACTTTCAGAGCAGCTTATGGTTGCAAGGGACTGTATGCTCTCTTACAGCTGTGGTGCCCGTACTAACATACAACACGTAAGCACAAAGGAATCCGTAGAAATAATCAGATTCGCAAAGAAGCTGGGTGCGGATATATGGGCAGAGGTGACTCCCCAGCATTTTTCACTTACAGAAGAGATAGTGCTGGAGAAGGGGGCGCTTGCCAAGGTAAACCCTCCCATAAGAACAATGGAGGATAGATACGGCCTGATACAAGGTTTAAAGGACAATACTATCAGCATTATTGCAACAGACCACGCTCCCCATTCAAAGGATGAAAAGAGCCTGCCGCTGCCTGAGGCCCCAAGTGGAATGATTGGCCTTGAAACAGCGCTGGCTTTAGGAATAACCAATCTTGTTAGAACCGGCGATTTATCAATGAGCCAGCTGCTTGAAAAGATGACAGTAAACCCTGCTGCATTATATGGTTTAGAGTCCGGAAGTATTTTTGTGGGTTCAAAGGCTGATATTGTTATATTTGATGAGCACGAGCAGTGGACGGTGCAATCGTTCCTTTCAAAAGCATGTAACTGCCCATTTATAGGAACTGAGTTATATGGAAAAGTAAAATATACAATATGTAATGGAAAAATTGTTTATAGGGATGACTGCAGCAGCTGATAATTGCGCAGTGCAGCTGCAGGAAAGGCTTTTGTATATATATGGTATATTAAGCAGAAATTAAACAGTCACATAAGGAGAGAAGTAATGGCAGTAGTTATAAAGAATCTGATACTAGAGGACGGGTTTTGTCTGCTGGAGGTTGAGCATAAAAACGAGGCAAGGATGGGGCAGTTTTATATGCTCAGGGCCTGGGGACAGGAGCCCATATTATCAAGACCAATAAGCATCTTAGATGCGGATGAGGGAAGCATTAAATTTTTATATAGAATAATAGGCAAGGGTACAAAAATATTAGGCAGCCTGGAAGCAGGACAGGAGGTTACACTGGAAGGACCATATGGCAATGGGTTTCCCTCTGGCTTAAAGGGAAGGATTGCACTTGTAGGAGGAGGGGCAGGAATAGCGCCTCTATATCTGGCAGCAAAGTCATATAAAAGCTCTCCCATGTGTAAACAGGTAGACGTATATCTTGGCTTCAGCAATAAGGAAATATTGACTGATGAGTTTCGTGCTATAGCAGACAAGGTTCAGGTAAATGTTGGGGGATATGTTACTGATTATATTGATCCTCTTGATTATGATGTGATACTAACCTGCGGACCTGAAATTATGATGCGTACCTTGCATAAAAAATGTAAAACATCAGGAACACCACTGTATGTTTCAATGGAAAAGCATATGGCATGTGGTCTGGGTTTGTGTAAGGTATGTACATGCCAAACCTCCTCAGGAAGAAGGACCATATGCAAGGATGGGCCGATTTTCTTAGGAAGTGAGGTGTTTGACGTTGAGTAGACTGGATACAACCTATGCTGGAGTCAGCTTTAAAAACCCTGTTGTTCTGGCTTCAGGCACTTGTGGCTTTGGAAGGGAACTAAACAAGGTGTTTGATATTGAAAAAATCGGAGGGATTTCTTCAAAGGGCCTGACCCTTAATCCTTTGAAAGGAAACAATGGAAACAGAATTACAGAAACCTCAAGCGGTATTATGAATAGTGTGGGGCTGGAGAATCCGGGCATAGATGCATTTATAAGCCAGGAGCTTGATTGGATAAACAGCAAAAACATCATAAATATCGTAAATCTTGGGGGACATAGTGAGGAAGAATATATAAAGGGAATAGAACGGTTAAATGAAGTTGATCTGGACTTTATAGAGCTTAATATATCATGTCCAAATGTAAAAGAGGGCGGAATGAATTTCGGTATAAATACAGATATAGCACGCCATCTTGTACGTTTAGTCAGGAGGGAATGCAGGCACAAATTAATTATAAAGCTGTCACCTAATGCAGAAAATATTGTTTCCTTAGCCGCTATGTGCAAAGATGAGGGTGCAGATGGTGTGTCGCTTATCAATACTGTGCTAGCAATGGCTATTGATATAAATAAGAGAAAACCTGTATTTGATAATGTTTATGCAGGCTTATCTGGACCTGCTATTAAGCCCATAGCATTGCGTATGGTAAACCAGATAAAAAAAGCTGTTGATATTCCAATTATGGGTATAGGGGGGATAACCTCCTGGCAGGATGCAATTGAATTTATTATGGCAGGTGCCATGGTCATCCAGATTGGAACCGGAACATTTATGAAGCCTGATTTGGCTTTGGATATAGTTGAGGGAATGGAGAAATACATGGAGAAAAACGGAATAGAGTCTCTGGATGAAATCCGAGGGATTGTATAAATATAAAAAATAGCTTGTACTAGGGATTTGGGTAATAGGCTACAGGCATTGGTATATCACATAAGATGCATACAATATATTGACACAATATCCACTAGATGGTAGAGTAAATATATATTCTAGTTAACGGAAAGAATTTCCGTTGCACGAAATAAGGAGGAGCCTATGCAATTAGTAGATCGTGTCTTCAGGACAATAGAGGAGTTAAGTGGAGAAACCAGTGGGTTGTCAATTATTGAGTTGTCAGAAAGATTGGACTTGCCGGTAAGCACTATACACAGGATATTACAAAGCCTTAAGGACAACAATTATGTAATTCAAAATCCTAAAACTAAAAGATATGAGCTCAGCTATAAAATTTATAATATATGTTCAAGAATGGAAAGAAATAACAGCCTGATAACTATAGCCAGGCCATACATGGAGAGGCTTTCAATTGCAATTAACAAAACCATTACGCTGTGTGTTCTGTACGGGGATTATATACTTAATCTGGATTGCATTGAGAATAATGATGCAACTGTATGCAGTGTAAAAAAGGGAACACAGTACCCATTATACGTTACATCGGCAGGTCGTGTTTTTTTAGCTAATATGCCGCAGGACAAAATGAAGTCAATACTGGATGAATCAGAAATTAAAAAAACTACAATGTATACTAAAATAGAAATTGATGCCTTAACAGATGAGATTGCTGATGTAAAAAGAAAAGGATATTCTATTATTGATGAGGAGTTCCAGCTTGGCATACAGGGAGCTTCATGTCCTATTATCGATAGTGTAGGAAACGCCGTAGCTGCAATTGGATTTACTACAATAAAAAGAAAAAACTGTATAACCAAGGATACAATAATTAAGCTTAAGGAAACAGCTGAAGAGATTTCAAAAGCTCTTTTGTAAAGGGAAGGGTTTTTATTTAAGGCGTTAGCGGGGGGATGAGATGTCTACATTGGATGATAAAAAGATTTTGTTTGATAATATAAAAATGGGTGAAGATATGCTGGACATGCAGCATATAACTAAAATTTATGAGAACGGTTTTGTTGCAAATAGAGATGTGAATTTCTGCGTTCGTAAGGGTGAGATTCATGGACTGGTTGGAGAAAATGGAGCAGGAAAGACAACACTTATGAAGGTGCTGTTTGGACAGGAAAATCCTGAAGAAGGAAGGATTCTTATTGGTAAGCAAGAGTTAAAAATAGTAAGCCCTCTTGATGCATTAAGCTACGGTATAGGAATGGTTCACCAGCATTTCATGCTGGTTGAGAACCTTTCTGTTGCAGATAATATGGTGCTGGGAGACGAACCCACTAAGGGTATTCTGTATGATATAAACAAGGCCAGAAAGAAGACTCTTGAGGTGTCGCAGAAATATGACCTGGCTGTAAACCCTGATGCAATAGTAGGGGATTTATCAGTTGGTTATAAGCAGAGGGTAGAAATATTAAAAATACTTATGCGTGGGGCAAAGCTCCTGCTCCTTGATGAGCCAACAGCAGTTCTTACTCCTCAGGAAATAAAGGAGTTGTTTGTCCAGCTGAAAAAATTAAGGGACCAGGGTTTTTCTATTGTATTTATATCACATAAGCTAAATGAGGTTTGTGAAATATGTGACCGCATCACTGTTTTGAGAATGGGCAGAAGTGTGACAACAGCTGATGTTTCCGAGCTTACGGAAAAGGATATTTCAAGAATGATGGTTGGCAGGGATGTGGTTCTGGATATAGAGAAGAAAAAGGCAGAGCCTAAGAAGGTTGTCCTTAAGGTAAGGAATTTGGATTATAATAACCTGGAGGGCAGACGGGTGTGCTCTAACCTGTCTTTTGATGTAAGAAGCGGCGAAATCCTTGGGGTTGCAGGTGTGGAAGGCAACGGTCAGTCTGAGCTGTCAGACTCAATTGCAGGCCTCCTCAAGATTCAGTCGGGAGACATCTGGGTTAATGGTGAAAGTATAAAAAACAAATCTAATAGGAAAATCAGGGAAATCGGCGTATCATTGGTGCATGAGGACCGTATGGTATACGGTGTCTCGAAAATGCAGTCAATTGAGGAAAACATTGTTACTGATAGATATTATAAAAAGAAATATAAAAAGTATGGTCTTTTACGATTAGGATTAATAAGAAAGGAAGCAGAAGAAAAAATCAAAGAATTTCTTATTAAGTGTGATGGACCTAAGGCTCCTGTAAAAACACTGTCGGGAGGAAACATACAAAAGGTTGTTGCTGCAAGAGAATTTACTTCGGATCCTAAATTTTTATTGGCATGTCATCCAACCAGAGGAATAGATGTTGCCGCTGCAGAGCTGGTAAGAAGGAAAATCATTGATTTGAGGGATAACAGTGACACAGCGGTACTGTTATTTTCAGCAGACTTAACAGAGCTGCTTTCAGTCAGCGACAGCATTATTGTTATGCATTCTGGAGAGATTGTGGCATATTTCAAAGATGCGAAGCAAGTGGACAAGCAAACGCTTGGAGAATATATGCTGGGATTAAAAAAGCAGACACTAGAAGAAATAGGAGGTGTCGTTTTTGAATAGTTTTAAGAAAATGGATAAAAGCAGGAAAATTGAAATGAGATTTTCTGCTTTAAGGACAGTTTTAGCTATAGTAATAGCTCTCATAATAGCGTTTTTCCTTATTATGTCTGTAAGTGAAAATCCGTTTGGAGATTTTATTACTTTGCTGGTTGGACCGTTACAGGATCCCGGCAGATTTGTAACAATAATTTCTAAAATGATACCTCTTTTGTTTACAGGAACTGCAATATGTCTGGTTAACTCCTCTGGGCAATTGAACATAGCCGCAGAGGGAGCCTTCTTTGCAGGGGCAGTTGCCGCAACAATGGTAGCAATCATACCGAACATTCCTGCAATAGTTCATATACCACTTTGTATTGCAGCAGGTACCTTAGCGGGAGCATTTTTTATGGGATTGCCAGGTTTTCTGCATGTTAAATATAATGTAGTGACTATAGTGGCATCCTTGATGATAAATTATGTTGCATTATACACAGGGCTGTATATTATACTGAATCCACTGCGTGACCCTGCAGCAGGCTTTGAAGCATCATATATGTTTTCACAGTCAGCAAAGCTGCCTACCCTTTTTGGAAACCCACGTATCCATATAGGGCTTATACTGGGCATCATTGCAGTAATTCTAGGATATGTTGTTTTGTACTACACACCATTTGGCCTGGCTGCACGTACAATTGGACATAATAAAAAGTCTGCTGTCTATTCAGGCATGCCTGTAGGAAAGACTATAATCGGAATGTCATTATTTGCAGGCTGTCTGGCTGGAATAGGCGGAACAGTTGAAACCTTAGGAAATTATCAAAGGTTTATGTATACAGGCTTTACCAACCATGGCTGGGATGGAGTTATGCTTGCGGTTTTATGCCGTAACAATCCAAAGCACATGCCTGTAGCGGCATTATTCCTGGCATACATAAGAACCTCTGCAGATGCCTTAAACTTTACATCTAGCATACCACCAGAGATAATTGATGTAATACAGGCAGTAATTATTATTCTCGTAGCCGCTGAAAGATTTTTAGCATCATGGGAGCACCGCACAATTGTTCGTAATTCACAGAAAAACTTGAAGATAAAGGAGGAAGCTCAGGATGCTAGATAATATATTTTCTATAAGCTTTCTACAGGCAGTAATCCGTATGAGTACACCTCTTATATTTGTAGGAATGGCCGCAGTAATTGGTGCTAAGGCCAATGTGCTTTGCATTGCATATGAAGGAATGATGCTGTTTGCAGCATTAGGAGGAGTTATTGGGAGTGCCTACTCATCCAATCTGTTAGTCGGTTTAATAACAGGCGTGGCTGCAGGCATTATAATAGCAATGATATTTGCATATTTTGTACTGTATCTTGATGCTAAACCATTGCTGGCAGGACTTGCATTAAACAAGCTGTCAGCCGGTGGGACTGTTTATATTGTATACCTATTGACAGGAATGAAGCAGAATACATCAAACTTAACATCCTTAAAGTTCCCAACTGTACATATTCCGGTTATTAAATCGATTCCTATAGTGGGGGAGATTATATCAGGACACAATCTTATGGCATACCTGGCTTTTGTATCTGTTGTAGTTATATGGTTCCTGATTAATAAAACAAGGCTGGGCGTAAGAATACGTGCCGTGGGAACGAATCCTGAGGCAGCTGAATCTGTAGGAATTAATGTTAGAAAAACAAAGTTTATAGCCATGGTTATCAGTGGTGTTTTAGCATCCTTTGGCGGAATGTATATGTCAATGGGATATCTGCCTTATTTCACCACAAACATGACTGCAGGAAGAGGCTTTATTGCAATAGCCGCACAGAATTTGGGAATGGGCAATTCATTTCTGACTACGTTATTTGCTACGATTTTTGGTGCAGCTATGGCATTTGGAAACGTTGCACAATCGTACCGTCTGCCCTCACAGTTTGCAGCTATGATTCCATATTTGCTGACAATAGTAGGTCTTGGAGTTATGGGACTGCGTACGAAGAATAATAATAAACCTAAAAGGAATAAAGCTATAAAAAAGAATGGCTCGTCTTAACTAGTGTTAAGAGAAGAGCGTCTCTTTAAAACAATAAAAATTTCCACTATAGCAGTATTCATATAATTACTGCTATAGTGGCGGAATGGAGTATATATATGAAGACTACTTCTGCTCAAAGTCCTTGCTTTGGCAAGCGTGTACCTCATTTAATGTGTAAAGAGGATGATGTTGCAGATATTGTATTACTTCCAGGGGACCCGGGAAGAGTGAAAATGTTTGCAGAATTATGTAATGATTTCAAAATTGTAGCCACAAACCGAGAATTTGTTGTAGGAACAGGCTTTTATAAGGGCGTGCGGATATCTGTATGCTCAACTGGTATCGGTGCACCATCAACTGAGATTGCAGTGATTCAGCTGATAGAATTAGGAGCAAAGGCACTTATTCGTATAGGCGGAACAGGCTCCTTAAGAAAAGAGATGTCATGTGGTGATATGATTATAAATACCGCTGCAACAAGACAAGGTGGGGCTAGCCGGTTTTATGTTCCGGAAGAATATCCGGCAGTTGCTTCCTTTGAGGTAGTGGAATGTCTTATAGATGCTTGTAAAAACAACAATACGAAATATTGGAAGGGAATTGCTGCTTCTGTAGGCTCATTCTTTGCAGGTCAGGCCAGGCCAGCAGCAGGGAAGGACTATTACGATAAAGACATGCTAGAAAAATATAAGAAATATGGAATTGTCAATTTAGAAATGGAGTCGGAAACCATATTCGTTTTGGGCAGTTTGTATAACGTTTATGTTGGCAGCATATGCGCGGTTCATGCAAATAGAGAAACTGATGAATGGATGGTAGATTTTGCAGATGCTCAAAAGAAAATGTGCTCTATTGCACTGGATGCAGGCCTCCTTATAAAAGAAAGATATCTATAGCATTTTAAGGGCCAGATATTTGGCATATGGTATTTATAACAAAACCGGGCAGGATTTCCTGCCCGGTTTATACTATATACAGCATTTCTGCAGCTTTTATTTCTTGTGAGGCATTAGCCCTCACGCCTTGCCATTGCAGCTTGGAAGTCCTTTGTATCTGAGAATATCTCATTTGTGTAAGGATTCTTCTTCTGTTCAATGGAACGCTTGATTATATATGCCAGTGCAAGCACGTTGATGGCAATGGATAAAACAGATATTAAACCCTGCATGTTAGGATTCACTGCGGCAGGCATTGTCGTTCCCATTGCGGCTGCTGCACCGCCGCCTGCGTATACGGAGGAAACGGTGGTGAAACGGCTGTTATCCTGGAACAGAGGGAATACCTGTGCAAACATGCACCATAGAGCCAGTGTGTTGGCACGATTCTGTATCCATGCGCCCTTGTTCCATAGGGCATTGGCGAAGGTAGGCGCTAAAAGAAGAGCAAGGCCGCAGAACCATGCATGTGTGGGCAGATTTAGATAAGTATACTGGAAGTTCCATACATCGTATGCAAGGATGTAGACCCAGATCATATCAGGCCAGAGCATATCCTTTTTTCCTTTGGATGAATAGATTCCCCACCAGCCAGTCATACAGAAAATGTTGATGATGCCTGCGAGACCGTTTAAAACATTCCACCAGCCACCATAGAGCCATACACCCTCAGAGGAGAACCACCACCCCCCTGCCATGGAACCTGCGTTTATGGCAGACTCGAAGTCTGAAGCAACCGCTATAAGGATATTGACGGCAACTATGACGAATGGAAAAGCCTTGAACCAGTGAGCTTTTCCAAGCTTGCCCCATTGATACTTGATAATTATGAAGCCTACACAGCCAAGGGTAGCAGCATAAAGCTTTGCATAATGGAACCAGCTGTTCATGTGGACGTAGGTATCATTGTTCAGTGCCCACTCAGAGCCTGCTGCTGCACAGATATAAATCGCTGCAAAATAAACCGTCAGGATCAGCGGAATCACTATGAAGCAGATTATGCCGCCTGTTTTAGTACGGCGGGCGATTTCATTGGCCACTACAAGGCCAGCAAATACCAGCAGCCAGCCTAACAGCTGCCATCCGGCATTTGTACCATAAATCTCAAAAAACATATTATTCCCCCTTTTCTATGATGACATATAATGTATAATAACCTAAAAAAAGTATAGTATATCCAGATTATAAATACAACATTTTACTGGAAATTACAGTACGGATTATCTTTTTTCCTTCTTCCAGACCTGTGGCTGTTTTTTAATGGTTGGTGGTTTTAAAGCCGGAATCTAGCCCAAGCTTTAATGGTAGCTGTTACCTATTTATTAAATGTCAAAAAGGCATCCCCAAGGAAGAGTGTTTTCCACAGGAGGATGCCTATTATTTTGATAAGGGAATATTTTTATCCTAAGGCAACATCGAGCACCATCATCACGATAAATCCAAGAAGGACTCCGAAGGCTGCAATGGTTTTGTTATCCTTGAAGGATTCGGGTATCAGCTCTGAGCATACAACTGCTATCATGGCTCCTGCAGAAAAGGTTAGGGCAAGGGGCAGTATGGAGCGAACTGTAAGAGCGCACAGTACCCCTAAAACTCCGGCTATAGGTTCAACAAAACCTGATGCCTGGCCTATAAGGAAGCTCTTAAGCCTTGATACACCGTCTCTTCTTAATGGAAGGGCGACGCATATCCCTTCAGGAAAGTTCTGAAGACCAATGCCGATTGCAAGCATTATGGCAGCAATCATGGATGTACCGGAAAGCCCAAGGGATACACAGCCAAAGGCTACACCTACAGCAAGACCTTCTGGTATATTGTGAAGTGTTACAGCTGAAATTAATAGGATTGAGCGCTTTAAAGCAGTGCCCTTGTTTTGAATAAATTCTGCACGTGATAAAAGAAGGTCAGAGCCAATTACAAAAAGCCCACCTGCTGCAAACCCTACCGCAGCTGTAAGCCATGCGTTTTTGCCAAGCTCCAGTGAAAGCTCTATGGCAGGGGAAAGCAGTGACCAGAAGGAAGCTGCAATCATAACTCCTGCTGCAAATCCCATCATTAAATCCAGTATCTTTTTATTCATTGATTTAAAAAAGAAAACAAGAGCAGCGCCTGCGGCGGTAACAAGATATGTGAAGATGGTCGCTATGAGGCCCTGTAAAACCGGATTAATATTAATAAACCAATCCATGAGTAATCCTCCAAATAAATGTCTATATAATTATTATTCATAATATGTTTTTTTAAAAAAGTTGTGTCTGTCACTTTATTTGTGAAGGATATGGTA
>JAEZLD010000019.1 GCA_023415335.1 Bacillota bacterium
GTAGTCAAAAGCCTTGGAAACGCAGTTCAGGGAGTGGGTTACGGTAAAAACAGATACAGGGGCCCTAAACAGCCAGTGTTTATCCGCAGTGTACACAGGTACAGATTCAGGGTATATGCACTGGATACAGTTCTGGACTTAAGGGCTAGTTCCAAAAAGGCTGAACTAACGAAGGCTATGGAAGGTCATATCGTCCAGCAGGGTGAGATAGTGGGAAGGTATAAGAGATAGATTGTAGTACGAAAAGATGTTAAAATCACTTAGATTACTGTCAGTGCAGATAGCAGGCAATAATAACCACAATAGTGTGTTGATTATTTGGGTATATCATACCACCTGATGAATCAATTAGTATTATGGGATATATCAGGAAGTATTGACATTTGTTCCTGTTAGCATTATTCTGAACTTGGTTTTAAAGATGACTTTTCGGGGTGAAGCTATGGCTAAGAGCATACCCAATATCATAACCTTATTCAGAATAATATTTGCTGCGTTGCTTTTAGTGATACCATGTAACAACATAATGTTCTTATGTATATATGTTCTCTGTGCTCTTACTGATATATTAGATGGGTATATTGCAAGGAGGTATGGCTTAAGCTCTAAGACAGGGGCAAAGCTGGATAGTTTTGCAGACGGAGCGGTAGGATTTGTAATAGCGATTCTGCTTTATAAGGAAAAGCTGCTTGCCCCCTATGTTGGACTTATTACAATGGTTGTGTTAATAAGGCTTATAAACCTTATTGTAACACGGTTAAGGTTTAAGCAGTGGGGTATGCTTCATACTTTAGGCAATAAAGCCACAGGATTTATGGTATTTCTTGCAGTTCCATATTACTACTGCGTAAGAAGCCTTCCGTACCCTATAGAGGTTATACTATGGGCTGTGACTATAGCTTCATCTCTGGAGGAAACATTGATTATCATAATCACCAGTACATACAACAGTGACGATAAGGGAATAGCAAGCATATTAAAGCAAAAATATATGAATTAAAAATTTAATAGGAGATGAAGAAATGATTCTTTGCATTGTATCTGCTCCACGCAGGGCACTTTAGTATAGGACTGTGTGGAGAACGCTATCTAAGGTGGCTTTGCGAACTTATTGAAAAAAATAAAGGAGCAAAGTCAAATGAATGGATTTAAGAATATAAGAAGTATAATACATGAATTGCGCACATTTTTGTTATTATGGCTTACCCAGTCCTTTTCAGCTTTGGGAAGCTCAATGACAAGCTATGCCTTGGTAATATGGTCCTATCAGCAGCAGGGGAGGGCTCTGGTTACCTCAATGCTGATGGTGTGTTCCTATGCCCCTTATGTGCTTTTGAGCATATTTGCAGGAGCCTTAAGCGACAGATGGGATAAGAAAAAGACCATGCTGATATGTGATGTAGCTGCGGCTGTAACATCTGTGGCTGTTTTGCTGCTGTTTATAAGTGGCAGGCTTGAAATATGGCACCTTTATGTCATAAACTCCATAAATGGGCTTATGAATACTGTGCAGCAGCCAGCCTCTGAGGTGGCAATAACCAGAATATTGCCTAAGAAATACTACCAGAAGGTTGGTGGCTTTAAGTATTTCGCCTATGCCCTACAGTCCATACTTACCCCTATTATTGCCACGGCAATACTGGGGTTATGGGGTATGATTGTAATAATAGGGTTTGATTTGTTTACCTTTGGGGCAGCATTCCTTTCACTGGCCTTCCTTATACACATTCCGGAGGGCCATGAGAAGGATGAGAAAAATCAGGGGATTTTAACCTCTGCCAAGGAGGGACTGTACTATCTGAAGGAAAACAGAGGCATACTTGATTTGATATTATTCCTAAGCGCTATAAACCTGACTGCATCCATATATGATGCGGCCTTTCCGGCTATGATGCTGTCACGAAATGGAGGAAGTGAAAGAGCCATGGGGGCAGTTAATGCCACCATAGGAATAACCATGCTGTTAGGAAGCATCATATCCTCAGCTATGAAAAAACCCAAGAGCAGGGTAAGGGTTATATGCAACAGCCTGCTTCTATCTATGAGCACTGAAAACCTGCTGCTTGCTCTTGGAAGAAGCCTTCCTGTATGGTGTATAGGAGGCTTCCTTGGGTGGATTGCAATACCACTTATGAACGCCAACCTTGATGCTATAATGCGTCTCAATATACCTGTAGACATACAGGGCAGAGTTTACTCTGCCAGAAATACACTGCAGTTTTTTACAATTCCTCTGGGATACTTTATGGGAGGATTTTTAGTGGACAAGGTATTTGAACCCTTTATGTACGTTCGCTCTTCCGGAAGCCTTGCTGTAAGGCTGGTTGGAAGCGGGAAGGGTTCAGGGGCGGCACTGCTGTTTCTGCTATTAGCTGCTTTTGGTACCATTACCTGTTTGTATTTCAGAAGGGATAAAAACATATGGTCTTTGGAGAAAGGAAGTATTCAAAATGAAGATTGAAACAGAACGCCTGGAATTAAAAGTATTGAATGCCCATGAGCTTAAGCTTTGGACAGAGGATATACCTGCACTTGAGTGGGAAATAAAGGCAGTCTATAAGGCTGAGCCTATGGAGGGTGAATTCCTCCGCATTGTAAAGAAACAGCTGGAGATAACCCAGGAAAACCTGGAGGACTATTACTGGCATAGCTTTTTCTTTATGATAAGAAAAAGCGACAGGGTGGTAGTTGGCTCTTCAGATTTTAAAGCTGCCCCTGATAAGGAGGGACAGGTTGAAATAGGCTATGGCTTAGGGAAAGAGTTTGAGCATAATGGCTATATGACTGAGACTGTGGAGGCTATGTGCAGCTGGGCATTAAAGCAGGATGGTGTAAAGGCTGTTATTGCAGAAACTGAGGCTGACAACATACCATCCCAGAACATACTGAAAAGGTGTGGCTTTGTAGAGTACAAGAGAGAAAAAACAATATGGTGGAGGCTTGAAGGTAAGTAAGCCTTATGTTTATTAATAAATAGAATTATATATATATGTTTGCTATAATTAGAATCAGCAATAGAATTCTTGCGAATGTCAGGTCCATCAATAATTATTGTATAAAATACGAAGGAGTAGTTTTCAGATGGGTAAAACAATATTAATCACCAATATCAGGTTTCTTATTACTTGTGATGCAGAAGATAACGTCTATGAGCATGTTAATATGCTGATTCAAGAGGGAGTGATTAAGTATATCGGGTCAGAATCCTATGAGGCAGATGAGGTTATCGACGGAACAAACATGCTGGTATATCCTGGCTTAATCAACACCCATCATCATCTATATCAGATATTTACAAGAAATTTACCACAGGTTCAGAACATGGAGCTGTTTCCATGGCTTGTTTATCTTTATGAGATATGGAAAAAGCTGAATTCCGATGTGGTTTATTACACCTCCTTAATAGGAATGGGTGAGCTATTAAAGTCAGGGTGCACCACATGCTTTGACCATCATTATGTTTTTCCCAGTGGAGCAGATGGGCTAATTGATGCACAGTTTTCTGCTGCATCCCAGCTTGGTATCCGTATGCATGCCTCCAGGGGCAGCATGTCTCTTAGCAAGAAGGATGGAGGACTGCCTCCGGATTCTGTTGTACAGACTGTTGATGAAATCCTTAGGGATTCGGAGTACTTAATAGATAAATATCATGATAAAAGCAGATACTCCATGCGGCAGGTTGCGTTGGCACCCTGTTCTCCTTTCAGCGTAACGGAAGACCTGCTTACTCAATCTGCCATATTAGCAAGAGATAAAGGGGTACGCTTACATACCCATCTGGCAGAGACCCTTGACGAGGAGAATTACATGATGAGCCGTTTTGGATTAAGGCCTCTTGAGTATATGGAGAAGGTTGGGTGGATTGGAGAGGATGTCTGGTTTGCTCATGGCATTCATTTCAATGACAATGAGCTTAAGCTTCTGGCTAGCACTGGAACAGGTATTGCTCATTGCCCTATTTCCAACATGAAATTATCCTCAGGAATAGCTCGTATTCCCGAAATGCTGAAGATGGGCATACCTGTTGGATTAGCAGTGGATGGAAGTGCCAGCAACGATGGATCTAATCTGTTAGAGGAGTTAAGGGTTGCTTATTTATTGCATAGATTGAATTCCAGCCAGAATGCACCTTCTGGATATGATATATTAAAAATAGCCACTAATGGAAGTGCAAGGGTACTTGGAAGGGATGACATAGGGAGCCTTTCAGTTGGTATGGCAGCAGATTGTTTCATGATAAATCAAAGAAAATTAGAATTGGTAGGAGCACTTTTTGATCCTAAGTCTGTTCTGGCAACTGTGGGATATAAAAACCCAGTGGATTATACCATCGTAGCTGGAGAGATTGTTGTGAAGGATGGGCAGCTGGTTAAGGTTGATGAAGAGAAGCTTGCAGCAGAAGGCAATCAACTGGTTGAAGATTATATTAAGATGTAGTAAGAAATATAAGTAATGGCTAAAGGTTCATTATGTTTTTCCGATAACATTCCTAACATAACTAACATAAATAATAAAAGTGTTAAGGAGGAGCATACATGTTAAACTGGAGTGATGATTATCTAATTGGGATTGAAGCAATAGACACTCAGCATAAGAAACTGTTTGAGATTGGCGGAAGGGCAATGGAGCTCTTGAACAATGAATTCTATATTGACAAGTATGACAGGATAGTTGAAATAATAGATGAACTTAGGGACTACTATGTATATCACTTCAATTTTGAGGAGAAGTATATGCTGAGCATAGGATACAAGAGGTATTTTTCCCAGAAGGTAGAACATGATGATTTTATTGAAAAAATAAAGAACATCGATTTAAATAAGATGGACGATAACCAGGATGAATATCTGATGTCTATTGTGGATTTTATGATCGAATGGATAACAGAGCATATAATACATAAGGATAAGCTTATTCCAATGCCATAGTATTACAGCATTTGGCCTTAATACTATTAAATGTTCTTCATGGACAATAATAATTCAGGAATACCTGTTAATGAAGAAGGGGGAAAAGGAATGATAAGCTGGAATGATGATTATCTCATAGGAATTGAAGAAATAGATAACCAGCATAAGAAGCTGTTCGGAATCACTGACACTGCGTTCAACCTTTTAAAGGATGGCTTTCGCATAGATAAGTATGATGAAATAGTAAACATACTTGAGGAACTGAAGAGCTACGCTGTATATCATTTCAAGTCTGAGGAGGAGTATATGCTGAGCATAGGCTACAAGAAGTATTTCTCCCAGAAGGTGGACCATGATGACTTCATGCAGAAGATAAATGGCGTCGATTTGAATAAGGTAGATGAGGACCAGAATAACTATCTGATGTCAATAGTTGAATTTGCAGTAGAATGGATAAGTGAACATATAATACAGAAGGATAAGCTCATAGGCAAGGCATAAGAGTTTTAATAATTGATAAAATGTAATTGGCAATAAAAAAGAAGCAGCATAGCTGCTTCTTTTTTAAGTCTATTTTGCAGAGAACACCTCAGTGTCCATGAATACTTTGGAGCCTGTAGCCCCCCGCTGCTTCTGGTATTTGCCTCTGTAGGGATTTAAGGCATGGTCATCAAGCTTGGCAAAAACAAGCTGACCTACACGGCGGCCTGAATGGAGATCTATGGCGTATCGGTTGGCGTTAAACAGCTCCAGTGTGATTTCTCCCTCAAAGCCAGGGTCTACCCAGCCTGCATTCTGTATGAAAAGCCCCATACGCCCAAGGGAGCTTCTGCCTTCAACAAAGGCGGTCAGGTTATCTGGAAGGGAGAAGTATTCCATGGTGGTTGCCAGCACGAACTGCCCTGGAAGCAGCAGATAGCTGTCTGTGTTAATAGTCTTATACTGTATCTCCTCATCTAAATTGATTATTCCGCTGCTGGTATCCTCTACAATGCTGAAGGTATTTCCAAGGCGTATATCCACGCTTGCCGGCTGTATCTGCCCCGGCTCAAGAGGAGATATGGACAATGACTTATCCTGGAGCATTTTCATGATTGTCTTATCTGAAAGTATCATACTGCACATCCTTTCGGTTTTATTGTTTATTGTCTGGATTCTGACCTATTCCACTTGTAATGGACAAAGTTCATCTTTCCTTTGACTAATATATCATGAATAGTATAAAATAGTAAATGCTACTTTACAATAAAGGATGGATTGAAATAAAATGAGTATACTCAATGTAGAAAACCTCTCACATGGCTTTGGGGCTAGAAAGATATTGGAGGATGTATCCTTCAGGCTTCTTAAGGGAGAGCACGTAGGCCTAATAGGTGCAAACGGAGAGGGAAAGAGCACCTTTTTAAATATTATAACTGGAAAGCTTATGCCTGATGAGGGTAAGGTGGAGTGGTCCTCTAAGGCCACTGTAGGATATTTGGACCAGCACACTGTACTGGAAAAGGGAATGACCATAAGAGAAACCTTAAGGACAGCCTTTACCCATATGTATGAGATGGAAGCTGAGATGATGGACCTTTATGCTAAAATGGGTGATGTCTCCCAGTCTGAGATGGATAAGATGATGGAGGAGGTAGGGGAGATACAGACTACCTTAGAGCACAACGGCTTCTATACTTTAGATGTTAAAATAGAGGAGGTTGCCAATGGCTTAGGACTAGGGGATATAGGACTTGACAGGGATGTATCCGAGCTTAGCGGAGGACAGAGGACAAAGGTTCTGCTGACCAAGCTTCTTCTGGAACAGCCCTCCATACTTCTTTTGGATGAGCCTACCAACTACCTTGATGTGGAGCATATTGAATGGCTTAAGAGATACCTGAGGGACTATGAAAACAGCTTCATTCTTATATCACATGACATACCTTTCCTCAACGAGGTGGTAAACGTCATATACCATGTGGAAAATTACACCCTTACAAGGTACAGCGGGGATTATGACTTCTTTATGCAAATGCATGAGCTAAAAAAGCAGCAGCAGCTTCAGGCCTATGAAAAGCAGCAGAAGGAAATAAGCCATTTGGAGGACTTCATTGCCAGGAACAAGGCAAGGGTGGCCACCACTAACATGGCAAAGAGCAGACAGAAGAAGCTGGATAAGATGGACATAATAGAAAAGCCAAAGGAGAAGCCAAAGCCAAGCTTTAGGTTTCTTGAGGCAAGGGCACCTGGAAGGTTCATATTCCAGACAGAAAACCTGGTGCTTGGCTATGATGAGCCTCTTACAAGGCCTCTTAATATAAGCCTTGAGAGAAACCAGAAGGTGGCCATAAGGGGAGTAAACGGCTTAGGAAAGACCACTCTTCTAAGAACCCTCATTGGGGAGATACCTCCTTATTCAGGAACAGTTGAGCTGGATGATTATCTCTATACAGGCTACTTTGAGCAGGAGACCTCCAGCGGCAACTCCAACACTGCCATGGAGGAGATATGGGACGAGTACCCATCTATGGGAAACGGAGAGGTAAGAGCCGCTTTGGCAAAATGCGGCTTAACCACCGAGCATATAGAAAGCCAGATGATGGTTCTAAGCGGAGGAGAGGCGGCCAAGGTCAGGCTGTGCAAGCTTATGCTTAAGAACGTGAACTGGCTTGTACTTGACGAGCCTACCAACCACCTGGATGTGGATGCCAAGGAGGAGCTTAAGAAGGCCATACGTGAGTTCAAGGGCACGGTGCTGATTGTATGCCATGAGCCAGAGTTTTACGATGGTCTTGTAACTGATGTGTGGAACGTAGAGGACTGGACGACTAAAATCGTTTAACAACTCCATGAATTACGCTTTTGCGAAGTATCATAAAAAATAACATTAAGATAGCAATAATATGTAAAAGTATTATTGCTTTTTTATATGAATAGAGTTTGAAGTTGTATATAATTGAAATATATGAAAGTGTATGGATAGGGAACAATTTAAAAATTGGAGACGTAATATTGAGGCATAATTTTAAAAATCCTCTTACGTCATGTATTGCTTGCTACGGTGCGTAATGATTTACCATTATGTTGAGGTGATGAATATGGAACAAGTTTTTACAACGGGAGAACTTGCAAAATTATGTAATGTGAGCGTGAGAACAGTACAGTACTATGACAGGGAAGGGATTTTGAAACCATCTAAATTTAGTGAGGGAGGAAGGAGAATTTATACAGAAGAGGATCTGAAAAAATTTCGATGTATCTGTCTTTATAAAGCTCTGGGATTTTCTCTTGAGGATATTAAAAGGGTAACTGGCTCACAGGATATGTTTAAGCTATTGCATGAAACGATATTGAGTCAACAAGAGAAAATTAAAGAAGAAATAGAAGCCTTGCAAAAGACACAAGAAAGACTGATAACCATTCAGAAACAGATTGAAGAAACAGGGATTGTAAAAGTTGAGAGTATTGATGAAATGGACTCCCTACTAATTAAAAGAAAACAACACCGCAAGACAGATATAATGACCTATATTTTTTTAGGATGTTATATACTTATTTTGTGCTCTGGTTTTCCGCTTGCAGCATCTATTGGTGGCATAATTCCGATTATTATGTTTGCGGTGGCAGTCGTCTTATTATTCGGTTTAATTTATTATCATTCTCAAGTAAACTCATATGTATGTGAAAAATGTAAGAAAAAATTTTCAATTGGATTTTTCAAAGATATGTTTTCTTTAAATGGTGGCAGGAGAGGTAAGTACTTGAGGTGTCCTAATTGTCAACATAGGGGATGGTTTAAGGAAACATTTCCTGAATAGAGATTATGGTAACATCCAATTTGAAAAATACACACATTCCATGTCTGTTTATTGGACAACGAAGATAGTATAACTATGAAGAAGTAAAAAACCATCAGACCAATTAAGTGGAGCTGGGTTAATAGACCAGTGTAAAATAATTCATGTATTGTATATAACTTTAAGCATATAAGTTCGTATTTTTGGAGATGAAATAATGATGAAAAAATATAAATTTGTTTTTGATATATGGGGATTGATTTTGTTTTTTAGTGTTATGATTCCTAATTTTATTTGGTTTGCAGTACCTGCACCAAATGATGTATTGAGGGCAGAGTCAACAACCCAAACAATTGATATGATAGCATCTATTTGCCAGGTTATATTTGTGGCAGCACTTTGCTTACTAATTTCCAAAGAGCATAGAAAAATCAAATTATCTCCAACAATTAAAGTTGTGATTATATGCGTGCTTATATATTTTGCAGGGTGGATTCTATATTATTGCGGTAATGTAAGTGCACCTGTAATATTATTGTTAACAATTCCACCTTGTCTATCATTTGTTTTTTATGCAGCTGATAGAAAAAACACTATTGCACTTGTACCTGCAATAGTGTTTTCTTGCTGTCATTTGATATACGGAGTAGTTAATTTTATTGTGTAAATTCCGGTTTACTGTACAGTATAACGGTCTAAAAGACCTGCCATATGGAAAGTGTGAAAGGGGAGGTATCAGTATACTGATATCTCCCCTTTGCAACAAATTTTACGAGATAGTATTAATTTCAAAGGAAAGCCTATCTTTCAATTTCAGGTGAAGTAATAAGTGGTATAGTTTTTAGCTTCTATGATGTCAACTTTGACCTCATGCTTATCTGTGTCAGGCTGTGCAATATTGCAAGCTAGTAAATAAAACCAAGCGGAAGAAAAGAATTTTCCTGGAAATCTTGACAGTAACATTGTAGGGATGTATAATAAGCACCCGGCCAATTTGTACCATTAAAATACATAAATGGAGTATAAAATAAAATTATGAGATGTTATTTATAAAAGTTAAAAAATGCATACAAGGTATATGCAGTTAGCAGATTATTAGGGAGGTGTAGAGTCAGTTGAACATAACCTTTACACATGAGACCAGCGAAAAGGTTACCAATGAAATTTATAATATTGTTAAGGACTATGCCAAGGATTTCTTTACAGAGAATTTTCCTGAGGAAATTATTATAGACATGAAATTTCAAAGGACAGCCTACCTTTCAATTTCAGGTGAAGTAATAAGCGTTATAGTCTTTACTTGCGTTGATGGAACTCCCCAAATTTCATTTATGGCAACAAAACGGCAGTATCGTGGAATGGGATATGGAAGAATACTTATGAACAGCTTTATTGAATACTTATCGGGTATAGGATTGCATGAGGCTGAACTGTATATCCACATACCTGAAAAAAAGCCTGTTAATATCAGCACAGTTGCTTTTTATGAAAGTGTCGGCTTTGTCCGGGAAAAAGAGTATCCATATCTATGGGAGTATGGGGCTTTAAAAATGTCCAAAAGATGGTAAAAAAATAATTAGGAGGAGATTAAATGCTGAAGGTTTATGAAACAGAAAGACTTCAATTAAAGGTACTTGATGAGTCCTATGCAGAAATTGTTTTAGACTATAACATAAGAAATAAGATGTTTTTAAAACAGTGGGACCCCATAAGGGGAGAAGAGTTTTACACAAAGAAATATCATGTGGATCAATTACACAAGGATATATTAGGTATAGAAAACGGCAGTTCCCTGAGACTATGGATTTTTAAGAAGGAGGATAATAGCCGAACAATAGGAACTATTTCATTCAGCAATATTGTAAGAGGCGGTTTTTTATCCTGCATTCTTGGATACAAACTAGATAGGGACGAAATAAATAAGGGATATATGACTGAAGCAGTTAAAAAGGGGATAGACATAATGTTTAATGAATATGGGCTGCATAGAATTGAAGGGAATATTATCCCCAGAAATGTACAATCATTAAGGGTTGTGGAAAAGCTGGGATTTTATAACGAAGGGCTGGCATATAAGTATTTAAAAATAAATGGGAAATGGGAGGACCATATACATATGGTTCTGCTAAATGAGAATTTATAGGTAATATAACATATAGCATAAAATACCCACCAACAAGGATATTAACAAACCCCAAGCCTGGCAGCTTTAATATGGAACTTGGTGTCTAGGGACAGAACAAACGAAGTATTAAGAGAAGGAGTTAGAATACAACCTAACTCCTTTTTATATAGAATAGTGCATAGTATACGACTTTAATATCAGTCTTTCTTATCAACTGTATTCTTGGCACAGTCTACTGCACAGCTTAGCATGCTGATTGGAGCTTCATAGGGCTTAACCCAGTCCTTTTTTATGCACAATGCTGTGAGGGCTGCATCCCCTTCCATCATATGTGCTGCAGAAGCAGAGTAAATAGCCCTTAGCTCTGGAGTGGTGCTTGTTATTGCAGAATTAATGTAGAGAAGTGCCCCACTTTTTGCTGCTGCCATCATGCTTTCAGCTATTACCTTATCATCTACATTAGCACTATCCTTAATCAGGTCGCTGATTATCTTCATCATTCTAACGTACCTCCTCTGCAGCTAGTATGTTGTTTTCATCTATGAATTTAATAAGCCCGTTTATACGGCCTTCTGCAGCCAGTATTCCTGCTTCTGACTGCCTTTTTAAATCCTCATCAGTGATTATTGTATTCATAGCTCTTTGCATTTTAAGGCCCTCAGTTTCTGACTTTAATATCGCTGTCAGAGATAGAACTTCAACCTGTGTAATCTGCTTCATAGTATCACTCCTTTTAAACACATTTATATTAGTGTGTGTTATAAATAATAAATTATACTAAAGCAGTGAACAAACATACATAAGAAAAAGTAAGCATAAGATAACCTTTAGTTAAGAAAAAGAAATATATGTTATTTATGAGTCTCTGCCGCCTTGACATTGAATATGGAAAAGTCTATGATAATCTAGAGTAAATGAGATTGATTATCATATTCTTTTAGATTATATTTTATGCTGCAATTATTTGTAGAGGAAGAGGGGACAAATCATGAATTTATCGGAGCTTAAGGTAGGCCAGGATGCGGTAATTGAAAAGGTAGGAGGAACAGGAGCCCTCAGGCATCATATACTAGATATGGGACTTACACCTGGTACAGAGGTTGCCCTGGTAAAAAAGGCACCTATGGGAGATCCTATAGAGCTTAGGGTAAGGGGATATGAGCTTACGTTGAGGCTGGCAGATGCGGCTAAGATTGAAATATCAGATGTGCACGAGAGCCATAACCATATAAAGGAGAGAGCACATCATAAGCCACAGATACATCCGGGAGTTGGAGAAGCCAGAATATATAAAACGAAGCCCAGCGGAGACGAGATACCTGAGGGACAGAAGATAACCTTTGCCCTTGCTGGGAACCAGAACTGTGGAAAGACGACGCTTTTCAACCAGATGACAGGCTCAAACCAGCATGTAGGAAACTTCCCAGGGGTTACAGTGGACCAGAAGGAGGGCTCCATAAGGAAGAATTCTGATGCTGTTGTAGTGGACTTGCCTGGCATATACTCCCTGTCCCCATATTCTAGCGAGGAGATAATAACAAGGGAGTTCCTGCTCAAGGGACGGCCTGATGGAATAATAAACATACTGGATGCCACCAATATAGAGAGGAATCTTTACCTGACCCTCCAGCTTATTGAGCTAGACATACCTATAGTACTGGCACTTAACATGATGGATGAGGTAAGAGAAAACGGTGGGACCATAATGATTAACGAACTTGAAAGTCAGCTGGGAGTGCCAGTAGTTCCTATTTCAGCCTCAAAGAATGAAGGAATAGATGAGCTGGTGGACCACTGCATGCAGGTGGCAAGGTTTAGGGAAAGACCGGGAAGGATGGACTTTTGTGACGCTGATGATGAAGGCGGAGCAGGCTCTGTGCATAGATGCATACATGCTGTTATTCATCTCATAGAGGACCATGCAAAGAAATATAAAATACCTGTCAGGTTTGCAGCCAGCAAGCTTGTAGAAAGGGACGAGCTTATTCTGGAAGCCTTGCATTTAGATGAAAACGAAAAGGAAATGCTGGAGCATATTATATGTCAGATGGAGGAGGAAAGTGGTAAAGACTGCCGGGCAGCCATTGCCGACATGAGGTTCAAGTTCATCGAAAGGCTCTGTGATGAAACAGTTGTAAGACCCCATGAAAGTAAGGAAAGGGCCAGAAGCCAGGCCATAGACAAGGTGCTCACAGGAAAATATACTGCTATACCTTCATTTGTAGCAATAATGGCATTGGTGTTCTACCTAACCTTTGGACCAATAGGAAGCCTCTTATCAGACCTTCTGGAACAGGGAATAGGATGGTTCACAGGAGTATGTGATGCAGGACTGACTGCATACGGAATCAACACTGTAGTACACTCACTTGTAATTGATGGAATATTTGCAGGAGTAGGCAGTGTGCTCAGCTTCCTACCAATTATAGTTGTGCTGTTCTTCTTCCTTTCCATATTGGAGGATACAGGCTACATGGCAAGGGTTGCATTCGTTATGGATAAGCTGCTTAGAAAGATAGGACTTTCGGGCAGAAGCTTCGTGCCAATGCTTATAGGCTTTGGCTGCTCGGTACCTGCCATTATGGCAACAAGAACGCTTTCCTCTGAGCGTGACAGGAAGATGACCATAATGCTGACGCCTTTTATGAGCTGTTCAGCAAAGCTTCCAATATATGCTTTGTTTACAGCGGTATTCTTCCCGGAGCACCAGGCACTGGTTATGATAGCACTTTACTTTACAGGTATAATTGTGGCCATACTCTTTGCACTGCTGCTTAAGGGCACAGCCTTTAAGGGAGAGCCAGTCCCATTTGTAATGGAGCTTCCTAACTACAGGTTTCCAAGCCCAAGGAGCATATGGCAGCTTATATATGAGAAGGCCAAGGACTTTGCCACAAGGGCATTTACGGTAATATTCCTGGCGTCCATAATAATATGGTTCCTTCAGACCTTTGATACAAGGCTTAATGTGGCAGCAGAGCAGTCCAGAAGCCTTCTTGCAATGCTGGGAAGCTTTATTGCCCCTGCGTTTGCCCCATTAGGGCTCAACGACTGGAGGGTTTCAACGGCCCTCATTACAGGCTTTACCGCCAAGGAAAGCGTTGTAAGTACACTGACAGTACTCCTTGGAGGAGACCCACAGATGATAAGCTCCATGTTTACTACCCTGACAGCTACAGTATTTCTGGTGTTCTCACTCCTTTACACTCCCTGTGTTGCAGCAGTTGCAACCGTTAAAAGGGAGCTTGGAGGAAGATGGGCAGCACTACTGGTGCTGCTGCAGTGTGCAATAGCCTGGATAATAGCCTTCTTAGTTAAGTGCGGGGGAATGCTCTTAGGAATGTAATAGATATAAAGAAAAAAAGCGGTATCTGTTTTATACAGGTACCGCTTATTTAATATTGAATTATAGAAGAATTCATAAGGGTATGGTAATATAACAATATGACAGCTTTTAAGTGACCTCTATAACTGCACAATCGAGGAATTGCAACACGGAGCTAAATTTTGAAAATGGGAGCAATTGAGATGAAAGTGTCTTCTTTTCTGCAGCTTGCCAGCTTTGGCATAAAAACAATCCTTTTCCGTAAAAAAGAGCCTATCCTTGGAACGGTTATAGTTACAGATAAGTGCAACCTGAAATGCAGGCATTGTTCTGTCAACAATATAACCGCAATCATTCACCCATATGAGCAGATTAAAAAGGAAATGAAGCAGCTGTACGATATGGGGGTTCGCATTCTCTTTTTTTGTGGCGGTGAAACCTTCATGTGGAAGGATAGTGGAAAAACCCTCCGTGACCTTGTGATTGAAGCAAAGCAGATGGGTTTTCTTATAGTCAACGTGGTTACCAATGGAACATTTCCCATAGACCTGCCTGAAGCAGACCTGATTCTTCTCAGCTTAGACGGAGACAGGGAGCGTCATAATGAAATACGAGGAGATACCTATGATATAATTATAGAGAACATTAAAAATGCCACATCAGATAATATATGCTTTTATATGGCAATCAACCAGATAAACAAGGATGCCATAAGGGATGTATGCATAACTGCAAGAGATACCAGAAATGTACGGGCAGTGTCCTTCAACTTCCACACTCCATATCCGGATACAAGGGAACTGGCTTTATCAAAGGAAGAAAAGGCAGAATGCTGCGGGGTTATTTCTCAAATGATGGATGAAGGTGCTCCGGTGTTCAATCTCAAAACCGCATTTCCGTATTTGATTGACAATAGCTTTCCAACACCTTGTTATCAATGTGTTGTAGTGGAAAACGGGAAAGTCAGCACCTGTGGACGGTGCATTGATGTACCGGGACTATGCGAAAAATGCGGTTACTTCTTTGTTGCGGAATACACTCTTTTGTTCCGCGGCAACATCAGGATTATTTTTGAAATGCTGAAAACTTATTTGAAGTATGTATAGGTGAAGTATGAGTATAATTATAGACCTGACAAGAATGTGGCTTACTCGTTCTGTAAAGCCCTTTGTATTTAAAAACGAATATGACCAGCAGCTTCCTTACGGCGATTGCCAGAGTATGGGGCTCTACGTCCACATACCCTTCTGCAAAAGCATATGCAGCTTCTGCCCCTATTGCAAGGTTGTATACTCAGAAGAAAAGGCTGAAGGATATATTGATTCCCTGCTTCAGGAAATTAACATTGTAGGAAGTCAAATGGAGAGGAAGAAGCAGGTTACCAGCCTGTATTTTGGAGGGGGAACGCCGGCTCTTATGGCAGACTCTCTAAAGAAAATCATAGATGCCATCAGGGAACATTTTATCATTACAGAAGGCATAGGAGCAGAGCTGCACCCGGACAATGTAACTGTACCTGTCCTTCAAAGGCTGAAGGAGGCTGGTGTTACTAAAATCAGCATAGGCATACAGTCCTTTCAGGAAAAATACCAGACAATTTTAGGGCGTAAGGCTGTAGATGTGAAAGCTTTAGCAAAGGCGCTGAATACAGTGCACTTTGAAACAGTGTCCATGGATTTTATATTTGCCCTGCCTGGCCAGACCTTTGAGGACTTGAAGGGTGATATTGATACTGCTTTTGCAAATGGTGCAAACCATATTGCCATTTATCCGTTTATAGATTTTACATTTACATCAAGCACTGTACCTGCAATGAATAAAAAGGAAAAGCGCAGACTGCTGGATGCAATCACACTCTACTGTGGGAGCAAAGGGTATGTCCGCAGTTCTATATGGACCTTTTCCAGTGAAGAGCGGGCCAGTTATTCTTCCATGACAAGGGACAACTTCCTTGGTTTTGGCTGTTCTGCAACGACACTGCTTAAAGACCAGTTTAAAATCAACACCTTTTCTGTGGAGGAATACTGCAAGAGGATAGATGAGGGAAAGCTCCCAACCTCCCTGACCATCCGTTTTTCACTAAGGCAGAGAATGGTATATTACCTGTTCTGGACTATGTACAGTACAAAGGTACAAGCCAAGGACTTTCAACAGTTCTTCGGGGTTCCTCTAAAAAAGATGTATGGCTTTGAACTATTTATTGCTAAGCTTTTAGGCTTTTTTGAGGAAAAGGATGGGGTATATAGTATGACACTGAAGGGAGCCTTCTATTACCACTACTATGAAAACTTCTATACCCTTGCATACATAGATAAAATGTGGGGGATCATGAGGGAGGAGGCCTTCCCGGAAGGAATAGAATTATAATTACAAATCAACCATGAGCAGCTGAGGAAAGACCAGCTGCTGTTTTTTTGTGTGACGGAAATGGTTTATAAG
>JAEZLD010000101.1 GCA_023415335.1 Bacillota bacterium
AGCCTGAATTCATTGTTGCAGACGAGCCTATATCAGCGCTGGACGTATCCATACGTGCCCAGGTGCTGAACCTGCTCAATGAGTTAAAGGAAAAAAGAGGACTGACCTATCTGTTTATAGCCCATGACCTTTCAGTTGTAAGGTTTATATCCGACAGGATTGCGGTTATAAGCAAAGGAAGGATAGTTGAGCTGGCAGAGGCTGAGGAGCTTTTCCATCATCCGCTGCATCCATATACAAAGGCACTGCTGTCGGCAGTACCAATGCCGGACCCTGAGGTTGAAAAGAAGAAGAAGCTTATAGTCTATGACCCATCGGTACATGACTACTCAGTAGACAAGCCTGTATGGGAAGAGATAAAGGAAGGCCACTTTGTATATGGCAACCAGCGTGAGCTGGAGCAGTATAGGAAGGACATAGAAAAGGAATATTAATTGCATAATATATACAAGCCAGCTATATGCTGGCTTGTGTATATATTAAGGCAGGAGAAAAATAATGAAGAAAATGGCGAAGCTTTACAAGTCATATATGATGAAGCCAATTATATACAAGTCTATAACTAAAACAAGCATTGCTTTAGCGGCGGTACTCCTTTGGAACGAGTGGATTAATAAGGAGGGTTTCAAGTCCCTTGGAAATGGCTTTTTTACTGTGGGGCTTATGGTTATGCTGTTGTCCTGGTTCAGCTACCTGAAGCTTGATGGGATTCGTTTGCCCCAGCAGCCTGAGAAACAGGAGAAAAAGAAAAAACAAAGAATGTATGACATAATTGACTTTGTAGATGAAAAGGTTATCTCCTTTGATGATCTGGAGCGTGACGAGCAGGAAGTATGTAAGCTGTCCTCAAGCCTGATTACAGGAGTGCTGTTTTTGGTTGTATCCTTAGTGTATAGGATATTTAAGATATAATAATTACACACAAAGCTTTTAGCAAAAGGCATGCTCTGATAAAAGAGCATGCCTTTTTTGCATATTTTGTAAAAAGTAGATTTATTTCTTTTTATAAAATATACCAATATTTATTATAAAGCCATTGTCACCTTTTAATAACATAAATACGACTTAATACCAAGGGTATGTAAAAAAAAATGGGAGAAAATAATAGCATGCTGAATAAAGTAATGCCTTGTGGTAACAATTACTAATATCGGGGAGGGAGAAATATGAGAAAAATAATCCTTGTCATATTAGTAAGTGGACTGGCTTTCTTTACCAGAACAACCTATGACATAAATACGTTAAATACCTGCTTTGAAAAATCCGGAGCCCAGCTTGTAAAGGAATCCCTATGTGCATGGTCTGAAATATATACTTCTGATTCGGTAGAGGTGGCTGCAGAAAAGCTATTTGAGAGCGTGTGTCCTGACGATAGCTTTGGATATTTCCTTGAAAATGGAATGTACTGTATTTCATCAAGTACAGATGACCATGATTTGGCGGTTAAGGCCAGGTATCTTGACTCTCAGGGCAGTATTTATGCGTATCTTGAATATTCACAACATGACACTATTATGAATATTAATAATATGAGGAGGAGCATAGAAGATGCCTTTTATAAATATAGCGAAAAGGTTTCCTTTTCTGTATTAATACAGGGGAGGTATAACAATAAAATGTCTCCTGGTGAGATGAAGGAAAAAGCCGGACTGATCTTTAAAGCTTCTAATACAAGCTATGTAGATGGCATGGAGGATGGAGGCCTTGTTAGCTTGTGTGGATTTTCATCTCTACTTCCAAATAAGGAAGCAGTAACCGATGATGGAAGGAGTATTAATTTAAATGTAGCATTGAGAACCAGTGAAACCTATGGCTGCACATACATATGGATTGGTTATCCAATCATTACAATAGAATACTAATTCTAAAGGAGGAGCCAGCATGGACAGAATTGTAATCAACGGGGGAAACAGACTTAATGGAAAAATAAAGGTAAGTGCAGCCAAAAACTCAGTACTTCCAATTATAGCAGCATCACTTTCAGGCTCACAGGAATGTATCCTTGAAGATATACCACTTCTTGAGGATGTTTATGTTATATGTAATGTATTAGAATCCATGGGAGCAGAAATAAACATAGACCCTATTAAAAGAAAGGTAAAAATAAAGGCAGAACATATAAATTCCTGGGAACCTCCGTATGAGCTTGTCAGGAAAATGAGGGCATCCTTTCTTGTAATGGGGCCTATGCTTGCCCGCTTTGGCAAAATAAAAATATCGCTTCCAGGAGGCTGCAATATAGGAACAAGGCCTATAGACCTGCATTTAAAAGGGTTTTCAGCCTTGGGTGCGGATGTGAGTATTGGACATGGATATGTTGAAGCAGTGTGCAAAAGGCTTAAGGGAGCAAAAATATATTTGGATTTTCCCTCCGTTGGAGCTACTGAAAACATAATAATGGCAGCTGTGCTGGCAGATGGAGATACAATTATCGAAAACGTTGCAGAGGAGCCTGAGGTTGTAGATTTATCTAATTTTCTTAACAGTATGGGTGCTCAGATATATGGTGCGGGAACAGACACCATAAGAATACAGGGAGTAAAGGAGCTTGGAGGAACCACACACCAGGTAATCCCTGACAGGATTGAAGCAGGAACATATATGGTTGCAGCAGCCATGACAGGAGGAGATGTAATAATAGAAAATGTAATACTGGAGCATGTTCGCTCTATTATTGCAAAGCTTATGGAAGCAGGTGTTTCTGTAATAGAGGGGCAGAACAGGGTACGTATAATAGGAAGGGAGAGGACCAGGGCAATTGACATCAAAACACTGCCTTATCCGGGTTTCCCTACAGATATGCAGGCACAGTTCATGTCTATGATGAGCCTTTCAAAAGGCACCTCCATTGTAACAGAAACAGTGTTTGAAAACCGTTTTATGCATGTTACAGAGCTTAAAAGAATGGGGGCAAATATAAAAATTGATGGAAGAAGTGCCGTAGTAGAAGGATGTGAAAGGCTGACGGGGGCCAGGGTAAAGGCAACTGATTTGCGCGGAGGGGCAGCCTTGGTGCTGGCGGGGCTTGCTGCAGAAGGAACTACAGAGATATATGAACTGCAGCACCTGGACAGAGGATACTGGGATATAGTTGGAAAGCTAAGCAATGCAGGAGCAAGCATTGTCCGGGTCACGGAATAACTAACTAGTAATAGACAATAGGTACTGTAGAAATCCCTGCTTAGTAATAATGCAGGGATTTCATATAATATAATGGATAGTTTTGAAGTTTAAATCAAATAATGATATTTTACATATATAATTTAATACATCTCTTCATATACTTATCCTTAATTAAATATTGTCTGTCATATATTCATACTCCTTTAAATAGAATAATGTATAAATGCTTCATGGGTAAAGGAGGAATGTGTTTGAAAAAGATAGCCGTGTTTGTAATGTTTTTAATTATGCTAATTTTTTTTATTCCTGTGGTTATACTTGGGGC
>JAEZLD010000056.1 GCA_023415335.1 Bacillota bacterium
CGTTTAATTGCTTCAATTTCCTTTTCTGACTGAGCTCTTTTTATTTCCATTAAATGATTGTGTTGCTCTGCTTCACGTTTTCCCTCGTATTCCTTGAAATAAACAACGCTAAAAATCAAATAAGCTATACACAAAACGAAAGGGAGAAACTCTAAAGCAATCTCCGAACCACTGTAAAGGAGGTTAGTATAAACCGTTGCTATATAATCAAATAAATAATAAGCTGCAGGTGAAATACTGAAAATTAAAACTGTTTTAAAGGGCTTGGTTAGAATTACCGCAATAGACGATGCAAAATAGCGAAGAATCAGTAATCCTAAAAGCACGGTAATCACTGAACGAATACCATACTCTACCCATAGCTTGCCTGTAAATACAAAGGCCAGTAAACTAAACCATCTGCTTAACTGACAGCACAGGTAAGCTGACATGATGGCAAACAGGCTATTCAGTACCTTGCGCTTATAGTATAGGCTATATAATAAAACAGATGGGATATGCGTAATAAAGGGATATAACCATTGAGTGGATTCTAACCCGATACTTGAATAAAGGATAATTTGCAACGTATTGACGCCAATACTAAAAGCTAACAAAATGATTAAATTTCTTTTGTAAAACGGTATACTAAGAATCGCTGCGGATACGAACACACCAAAGAGCAGCAGTGTACTGTTATTCACCATCCCTAATAGAAATTGAGGCATTGTGTCCCCTCCTTTTTACTTATTCCTTAAACATTATGGTAAAGTATGCATCTTGAAATGCTTTTCCATATCCTCTGGCAATGGGAATACGCCGTCCAGACTTTGTTTTAATTTCCGTACTGCTGAAATAATCCACATTCGGTAGATATACAATATAGCTACGATGGCATTTGAAAAAGCCTCTGCTGTCTGACAGACTGGTTTCAAAGGTGTAAAGCGGCTCAATTACCTCTATTACTTGCCCTGATTTTAGAAAAAATAATACACGCTTATTCTGCGCTTCCATGTATTCGATGTCATGGAGATAAATTTTCTGAAATCCGCCCACCGTTTTGAGAGTAAGATTCTCCGGCTCCTGCTGATTGAAAGCGGTGCAATAGTCCATGACCTCTTTAAGTTTTTCATACGCAACCGGCTTTATGCAATAATCTGTTGCTTTTACAGAATAGGATTGCAAAGCAAACTCCGGCGACGATGTCAGAAAAATAATTTTGACTGTCTTGTCCATGTCGCGGAGCTCTTTAGCTGTATCCATTCCGTTTAACAGTGGCATAATAATATCAAGAAAAATAATATCGTATGGGGAAGAACTGCTTTCCCTAATGAGCGAGTCTCCGTTATCAAAGCAGTCTATTTCAAGCTTGGAGGAAGTGACGGCAGACCAGCTCTCAAGCATATGTTTCGTGTCAATCATACATCCTATATCATCATCACATATGGCAACCCGCAGCATCCGTATCCCTCCTTTTCATGGTAATGTCAGGAATAGTTTAACAAAAAACGTGTCGTTTTACAATGATGCCTACTAGTAATTCACTCCTTAAAAACTATATTTCGCACCAGATTAATAAAATTTACCAGGGTCATGGGAATTACCCTTAAGTAGAACATTATATAAAAAACTATGCGTGAAGGAGAGCTGGCTCAGGAATCCTATGAAAGTCTGCTTGATACATTAGGCCAGCTTAATGTTACAGAAGAAATGATGGAGCTGCTGAACCTTACAACCGATGAGGAAATGGTACAAATACTCTGCTGACTGGCACAACACAAACAAAACTAATCAATGGCGACTATACGGTTGAATTTGCTTTGAAAAGTGGTTTGGATGAACAGAATGTTCTGGCATTTACTGATGACCATATTTTTGCTGATACTGACCCGGAAGGAACAGAATACCTTGCAATAACAAGAACCTTTTATATGAAGGAAATTCCATCCGATTTCCCTGGGTATGGATTTGATTCTGCGTTATATACTTTATTTGTCAGGGTGTTCAATGTGAAAGGACGGGATAACCTGAAGGTTGTTATTGAAGACGATAAGGGAAACAAGCTGTCTGACAATGCCGGCCGTTTCACTTCAAATGGCATACCGGTGTTCTTGAACACCTACCGTGCAGACGGCAGTATTCAACTTAATGCTGAAAAGACGGTAGTAGGACATGCCCTTGCTGCTAATCAGTTCAGCTTTGAGCTGTATGATGGCACAACTCTTCTACAGACTATACAAAACGGTACCGGAGCTATGACCGGAACTAATACCTATACAGGTAACGTTATTTTTGACTCAATAAACTATAAGCTATCTGACATTGGAATAAAGACCTACAGGATCGTTGAAAAGAATACCGGTATGCCTGGTTATACATATGATGAAGCAGAGTATATAGTATCTGTTAAAATTGACGATAATGATAATGGAACACTTACAAGCCCAATACAAAGCATCCAGAAAAAGGTTGGCACAACTATATCAGAGGCAAGTAGTATTAATTTTACCAACACCTATACTACTACCGATACGACCCTTCAGATAGCTGCAGAAAAAACATTGACCGGACAAACGCTCGCTGATAGACAATTTAGATATTCCTTAACTCTAAAAGGAGATGGCATGCAGCCGGATTCTCTTGTGGAAGTGGTTACAAATAATGCTGATGGGTTGGTATCGTTTGCGCCTATTACCTATACACAGGCTGATACAGGTAATACCTTTATATATACTATGAAAGAAGTGAGTGATGCCAAACCGGGTTATGAATATGACAATACAGTGTACACGATAACAGTAAAGGTCATTGATGACGGAGATGGAACACTCCATACAGAGGTTATTATAACAAAGCCTGGTGATGGTAATGAGACCATTACTGCAGAATCGATTGTCTTTTCCAATGCTTATGTAGCGAAAGGTTCGGTTCAGTTTACTGCAAGGAAGGAATTGATTGGCCAGAAGCTATCGGATAAGCAATTTTCTCTTATACTAGCTGATGAAGAAGGAAGAATTGTGCAGAAGGCCTACAACAATGGTGAAGGAAATATTGTTTTTAATCAGGTTTTCTTTAACCAGGATCAGCTAGGTGAGCACAGGTATAGCATCTACGAGTATTCGGAAAATAAAGAGGGTTTTACTTACGACAATACGATATATTTAATAACAGTTATTGTAACGGACAATGAAGACGGCACACTGAACACTGAGTTTTCCATACGAAAAGGGGATGGAAGTTCAGAAATGGATGTAACGGACATGACCTTTGTAAACGAGTATCATGCTGCCGTTGCACCATCCAGTCCCGTCACTGGTGATTTTTCAACCACATTTTCCTATGCTTTACTGGCTGTATTATCTTTAGCAGCTTTTGTTTTAACAAAATCTAAAAGGATAATCCGTTATAAATCATAAAAAGCTAAACGGTTTTTTCTTTAAGAAGGAGCCGTTTATTAATGAGTAACATGGAAGAAGGAGGGGGATTTTGGAGAATTCTATTTCGCTAAGCAGATTGGAAGAAAATCTAGTATGGTTCAGAAATCTGTATGATTCTGTAAGACTTGTTGACCCGATTGAAAAGAAGGTTATTGAATATCGCCATTATAATAGAAATTATACAGAAAACATTTGTTATGATTATTGGGGTAAAGGGAAAATATGTGAAAGCTGTATATCAACTCGTGCTTATTTATATAATAAGTGTTTTATAAAACTGGAGCATACTGCTACAAGTATTATGGTAGTAATAGCTATGCCTGTTGAAGGTGCAGAGAAACCACTTGTTATAGAACTGCTAAAAAATGCGACAGATAGTATAGTGGTAGACACCATAGAGCCATCAAGAGGTTGTCCTATTCATAATACTGTTGCTGAATTAAATGAGTTGATTATAAAAGATGAGCTGACGGGATTGTATAACAGAAGATATATTTTTGAACGCTTGCCTGCAGATATAGTTAAAAACACGATGGATGAAGGAATATTATCCGTGATTTTTATAGACATTGACAGTCTTAAGGAAGTCAATGATACATTTGGGCATATATATGGTGATAAGACCATTAATAAAGTTGCTAATTTGATTTCTAATAACATTCAAAACGAAAAGAGCTGGGCAGCACGATATGGAGGCGACGAATTTTTTATTTGCTTAAACAACACAAATTTTGAAGAGGCATATAGTATTGCAGATAGTATTCGTGAGAGTATATCAAAGCTAAAAATACAGTTAGATGGGAAAACCATATACACTACTGCCTCGTTAGGAGTTCATACCATTAGTGGTTCTTCAACATTGACCGCAGAAGGAATAATAGACTTAGCCGATAAAAAGATGTATGAAGCTAAAAGGCGCGGAAAAAACTGTACAGCAGGTTTCAATAAATCTATTTAATATTAATGATATAGAAAATGTAAGTATGCAGTCTGCTAAGTAAATGCTTATGCATACTTTTGTGGAGACCCTTTACACATATTTATATGGAAACTCATAGGATATGTATAAAGGGGATATGATGCTATGAGGTTGATGATGGACTATGTCCGTCAAGCTGCTGTTATATATGCTCACAGATGGGCATATGGCAGAAATCCTTTATATTATAACTATGATAATATGGGTGGAGATTGTACAAACTTTGTATCCCAGTGTTTGTTTGCAGGCAGTGGAATTATGAATTTTACACCAACCTATGGATGGTACTATATCAATGCCAACCAGAAGGCACCAGCCTGGACAGGAGTTCCCTACCTTTACAATTTCCTAACCCGTACCACTGGCTCACCAGGGCCCAAGGCCAGGAGCTGTGCAATAGATGAATTACAGCCTGGCGATTTGGTTCAGCTCTGCTTTAGAGGAAATGAATTTCAACATTCTCCGATTGTAGTTGCAGCAGCAGCACCGTTCCGCCCTAAGGACATTTTGATTGCAGCCCACACCGATGATTCGGATTACCTCCCGATTTCAACCTATGAGTACAAGAAAATACGCTTTCTGCATGTTGAAGGTGTGATTTGGCCATAGCCATGTTATTTCCTTGCTTAATCAGCATATAGAGTATGCGCTCAAAGAGGGAACTTTATGAGGCGGCAGAGTATGCAAGCGGAAAGGCTTGACTATGTCAAGAGAAAGGCTGAGATAAAAACTGTAAAAATTCTTTGTAAAAGTGAGTGTAAGCATATTTCTGTTCCAAAATTTAGTGTATAATAATGGATTATATATATTTTTGTCATTGGAGGGGGATTTATGCTTAAAATCTGCATTTGCGATGACAGCTATGAGCAGAAATGTATGGTTAAAAAGGCCGTTGAAGAATATTTCAAAACCTATAGTGATTACTCCATACAGG
>JAEZLD010000058.1 GCA_023415335.1 Bacillota bacterium
TCAACCTGAACTCCAAGTACGTCAGACTGGAACTGCATGAGGAAGTTGTTAGCACAGGCTCCGCCGTCTACCTTCAGTGCCTCAAGCTTTATTCCAGAGTCCTCCTCCATTGCCTTTAAAACATCATTTGTCTGGTATGCCAGTGACTCCAAGGTTGCCCTGATTAAGTGGGCTCTCTTGGCACCACGGGTCAAGCCTACTATTGTGCCCCTTGCATACTGGTCCCAATATGGTGCACCAAGTCCTACGAAAGCAGGAACCATGTAGACCCCATTGGTATCAGGAACAGAGGATGCAATCTCTTCGGTATCGGAGGCCTTCCCTATTATCTTAAGCTCATCCCTAAGCCACTGTATGGCAGCTCCGGCTATGAATATGCTTCCTTCAAGGGCATATTCAACCTTTCCGTCTATACCCCAGGCTATAGTAGTCAGAAGGCCGCTCTTAGACTCAACTGCCTTCTCGCCGGTATTCATGAGCATAAAGCAGCCTGTACCATATGTGTTCTTGGCAGTTCCTGGCTTGTAGCATGCCTGCCCGAAAAGTGCAGCCTGCTGGTCTCCTGCAGCTCCGCCTATTGCAATCTCCCCACCGAAAAGCTCAGAATCAGTGTAGCCATAAAGGCAGCTTGATGGCATGGGCTTTGGAAGCATGTTCTCTGGAACATTCAGCCTTGTGAGTATGTCCTTGTCCCACTTAAGCTCATGGATGTTAAAGAGCATGGTTCTTGAAGCGTTGGAGTAGTCAGTTACATGGACCTTTCCTTTTGTCAGATTCCATATTAGCCAGGAATCGATGTTTCCAAAGAGAAGGTTACCGGCTTCGGCCTCTTCCCTGGCGCCAGGAACATTATCCAGTATCCACTTAACCTTGGTACCTGAAAAATAGGCATCTACTATAAGTCCTGTCTTTTCCCTTATGGCCTTGTCAAAGCCTTCAGCCTTCAGCTCGTCGCAGGTTCCTGCAGTCCTTCTGCACTGCCACACGATGGCGTTATATACTGGCTTTCCAGTGTTCTTGTTCCATACAACAGTGGTCTCCCTCTGGTTGGTGATTCCTATTGCGGCTATATCGGAAGCGTCTGCCCCTATTTTTGCCATAGCCTCCCTGGCAACCTGAAGCTGGGTGTCCCAGATTTCCATGGCGTTATGTTCAACCCAACCGGCCTTGGGATAGATCTGGGTAAATTCCTTCTGGGCAACGCTCTCGATTAGCCCTCCCTGGTTAAAGAGTATGCACCTTGAGCTGGTAGTGCCCTGGTCCAGTGCCATTACATACTTTGCCATAAATCATTCCCTCCCCTGAATTTAATAGGATTCTTCAGCCTGTAAATTAATTGGCTTAAACCCTTACAATGAATTCATATGACAGGGGAGGGAGTATTATGCAGGTGGAGTGGAAATAATTTAAAGAGAATACAATGGGAGGTTAAGCACGAATATCATTCATTAGAGAAATTATATAGCATATTTTGACATACATATACAAATGGCAAGAGATATCCAATATTATTGACATGTTATGAACAAAATGATAAAGTTTTATATATTACAAAGAGGTAAATTAGGGTCGGAACTTTTTATAGAAAAAGAATGAGTTTAAAAGCTGTGCTCATGTTTTATGTATATTGTATACACGCTTCAGTTTATAGGTGTGCTGAGTGGAGGGATGAGCATTGCAGGTAAAAGGCCTCCTACAGTGCCAGAAGATAGGCAGTATGGAGAAAACTATAAGAGAAAGCTTGTATCAGAGCTGGGAATAACAAGACTGTGGCAGGTGGGCGCTATTAGTAATATAACAAATTTCGACAAGATAGTATATCTCATAGATAACTGAACTTGTCTATAGGTGTGAATATAACAATTATACTCAGAAGAAGGATATCCTTATTTATAATAAGACAAGATAAATTTAAAGTTTCTTAATAATGACAGCACATGTGATATTTAGCATATATAATTAGGTATAGGACAATGGTTTGTTTATACATATAAAGGATTTTTCATCAAGGCAGGCTGCTTTATACACCTGTTACACCGAAACTTATATTGTAAATGAACGTGGGGGGATTTTGTGTACAGGAAGAAAAATGACGTAGAGACCTTTTTCATGTGCTTTTTAGATTTGTTGCTGACGGTCGTCGCAGCATATATTGGAAGCATAATTACAAATAACGACAATACTGCAATGCGGATTCTTTTCGTTTTGAGCATAAAGGCCCTTATAGTTTTTCCTGTCCATTTTCAAAATGATAAGGAAAACAAGGGTTATTATAAGGAAGCAGTGTCAGTGATGAAAAGTGAGTTCTTTTTTTTAATGCTTTCATCTATGGCTATATTTATTTTTAAATATAATTTTTACATGACTCGAAGATTCATGATGGCGTTTCTTATACTGGACTCGATTTTAATATATGCTGCCCATAGGATTATTACTATATACAGAGCAAGCATATATCCCAAGAATAGAAACAGTAAGAAGGTACTTATAGTAGCCAAAAGAAAAAGCGTAAAAGAGGCACTGGATAGAATAGGCTACGGCGGTCCATGGGGTGGACAGGTTATAGGAATTGCACTCATGGATAATGATCTGACGGATACATCAATTAATGGAATCCCCGTAGTAGCTAGCAAGGATACTATGATTAACTTTGCAAAGGGTTCTGTGGTAGATGAGGTTCTTATTGTAGTTGACATTGACACTTATACGTCAGGTATGGAGGACATGATAGGTAGCTTCCAGAGTATGGGTATACCTGTAAGTGTAAATATATTGGCCTTTCAGATGGATGTGCCCTGCGAAAAGAGGGTGCGCAAGCTGGGAGGGCTAAGTGTAATAACCTTTACAAGAACGGTTTATGATTACAGGGAGATAGTATTGAAAAGGGTCATAGATATAGTAGGGGCTATTGTTGGACTAGCTATTACGACGGTTGCTTCTATATTTATAATCCCAGCCATAAAATTGGAGTCCCGTGGCCCCATAATATTTGCTCAGGATAGAGTGGGTAAGAATGGCAGGGTGTTCAGGTTCTACAAGTTTAGGAGTATGTATATAGATGCCGAGGAGAGAAAAATAGAGCTTATGAAGCTAAACGAGATGAAAGGCCCCATGTTCAAGGTAAAGAATGATCCCCGCATAACAAGGGTTGGCAAGTTTCTTAGGAAGACCTCCTTAGACGAACTTCCCCAATTTTTAAATGTACTTAAGGGGGATATGAGCTTAGTAGGAACAAGGCCTCCAACAGTGAAAGAGTACAAAGAGTACCAGCCCTACCAGAAGGGGAGGCTGGCTTCAAAGCCGGGTATAACAGGCTTATGGCAGGTAAGCGGAAGAAGTGACATAACCGATTTTGAAGATGTAGTAAAGCTTGACTTGCAGTACATAGATAACTGGTCCATAGGACTTGATATAAGGATACTATTAAAGACCT
>JAEZLD010000073.1 GCA_023415335.1 Bacillota bacterium
TGGGATATTTCAAATATTCCCTGTACAGACTCTGAAACCTCCTCGCTTGCTTTATTATCCATGTGCCTTAAATATGCCTGCTTTAGGTTATTCACATCTATTATGGCGACCATTCCTCCATGGTTGAATTCCCACCCATACAGCTGCGCACGGTTGTGTATTTCATCTAAGGACTTCATATTGTTATAAATAAGGTCTCCTAAGAACTCATCCCTGTACTTTTCCTCAATCTGCAGATTGGATATCTTAGTTTGGATATATAGTGTAAGTACGATGCCTGCATACTCTATGGCCTTCTGGGAATTGGTTTCTCCAGTACTGGGGTCGCTATTTTTGCGGGTTACTATATAGCCATAGGGAGTCTTTTTATTTGCAACCCTATAGATATTGTAATTTCCCAGCTTTTCTAAATCCACCCTGTGAATGTTCACCTTTTTTACCGTCTCATAAAGCATGCTGTTATCATCAGAACAGTATATTTTCTTGAAATATGTATCTATGAAGGCTACAGGCCCTTCCAGTATCCTGCTTAATACCTGAATTATTTCTCCGACTCCTCCTCCGTTAACAGCAAGCTCTAAGAAGAGGGAGTGTATCTTTTCGGATTGCATAAGCATTAGCGTCTGCTGGTCTATTATGCTGTATAAAACAGGGTTTATGATATCGGTAAAAGCATAATCCTCAGGGATGGATATGAGGGGAAGGCCCAGGTTTTCAGCTGTTGCAATTGCCTTCTGGGGCAGGTGACCTATAAACCTGCTTACCTTTACCCCGAAGGCTGCCACGCCTGCCTTATTAAGATGTTCAACAAGGGAGGTAAGATACTCCACATCATCCTTTATAGGATATGCTGAGGTTATAAGAAACTCTCCGCCCTTCATCCATTTATATATATCCGGAGCATCCATTACACTAACAGTCGATATTTTCCGGTTTAAGCCTGATTTACCGGCTACAACCTCCAGGCCCTTAAGGGATGGGAGCGATAAAACCTCCTGAACTGTCATACACATCACTCCTTATATGGTAAAGGTATATTATAAATAAATATTATCAAATTTTGTCGAATTTATAAAGCTGTTTTTTTAATTAGCATAAATCAAGGGACGGCACAAAGTCCGTCCCCTATGATAACAGGTTAAGTGTCATCAAATTTATATCATTATTGAACCTGGTCCCTACTCTATCAATCCATACTTTGTTTTTATCCTATCCAGCTTTTCCAGCATTGGCTGGGATAAAAACCACAGAAATATTACCGTGGCTGACGCATGGACAATATCCATGGGAAAGCCGGATATGTATGAAGCCAGAAGCATTTCCCAGGTTACATGTGACTGGTACATTATAATCGATGCCGGGTTCATTATGCCCCCATATATTATAATAACTGCCAAAGCACCAAATGCTGAAAGTGAGAACCTGTCACGCCTCAGAAGCCCCTTTCTGAAAAGCACTCCTGCTATAAAGCCTATTATTCCCATGGTAAACATCTGCCATGGAGTCCAGGTGCCCTGTGAAAACAGCATATTTGATACCAGCATGGAGGTAGCTCCCGCCAAAAATCCTGCCTCCCCTCCAAAGGCCACGCCGGATATTATGACCAGGGCTGCCACAGGCTTAAACTGGGGCAGCATGAAAAAGGCTGCCCTGCCTGCTGCTGCAATAGCGCTTAGCACTGAGATTATTACAAGCTCCCTTGCCTGGGGCTTCCTTCCTTCAAACACCATTAAAAAGGGCACCATGGTTTCCAGAATAACCAGAAGGGATATGAACAGGTACTTTCTATCACCCAGCCTGTATACCCCGAAAAGTATAGTGCAGGGTATTGCTACAAGTATCATAACCGCGGCAGCCAGTGTCCTTTTTGTAAGCTTCTTCTTTTGCAACGGCTCTATGGATTCCTTACTAGCTCCTATGCTTTTGCCAGATACGCATACTGCAAATAAAAGTATACTGAGCATAAGCAAAGCATAGCATGTGGTAATCTTCAGTCCTTTAAGAAGGGGAATATTGTAAATCTTGTAAATCCCCAGTACCTTAAAAACTAAAAGAAGTGTACATAGACCTGAAATAACAGCTCCTGCTTTTTTCCATAGCTTTGGCTCATCCTTAACTGATGCAGGCACAGTATTTTGCTCCTGTCTGATTTTAAAATAGTCATCGTCACTTATTTCAAACAGGTCTCTATCTATATCATCCCAGCTGCCCTTTGGCTTCCCTCCACAGGCTTCTATAACCTGCTCCGGAATAACAGCCTCTGGCAGCAGCTGTCTGCACATGCGGTTTGCAGCTGTGGTATAAAAGCTGTTGCCTGAAAAGAACTTTTTAGGTGTATCTTGGGCAACTATCTGCCCGTCGTAAAACATGGCACAGCTGTCTGCATACTCTGCACAAAACTCTATATCATGACTTACAAGTATTACTGTAACTCCATGGGATGCCAGTTTCTTAAGTATTGCAGCCATGCACTGCTTAAGGTATCCGTCTATACCCTTTGTGGGCTCATCCAAAAGCAGTATCCTTGGCTGGAGCAGCAGTACCTTAGCCAAGGCCGTCCTTTGCTGCTCTCCCCCGGATATATCGTATGGATGCCTGCGTAAAATCTCAGTTATATTACAAAGAGCAGCAACGGCTGCTACCCTTCTTTCCATCTCTTCCTTAGATAATCCGCTGCCACTAAGCATTTCCTTCAGGTCCTCTCTCACAGTTTTCTTTACAAAAAGCTCCTGGGGGTTTTGCGGCACTACTCCCAGCAGTCCTTTAAAAAGCTTGTCCTTATAGTCCTGAACAGCCTTTCCTTTAATACTGATATTTCCTCTATAGGGCTTGTTCACTCCTGATATGAGAGAAAGCGCTGTTGATTTTCCAGTGCCGTTCCCCCCCAATATGGCTGTTATTTCACCCGGATATGCCTTAAAGGACAAACCCTTTATTATATCTCTGTCATTTTTACCATAACGAAACCAAACATTGCTAAGCTCCACATCAGCCTGGGATGCCTTATGCAGTAATTGCTCCTCTGAAGCCACACTTTTCAAGGCCCGCTCCCTTGCTATTCCCTCAATCCAGCTTCTTCCGTCCCTGACGGTTATGGGGCATTCCAGGCTATTGGGCACCTGGGCATATATTCTCATAGGAACAGGCATCGAGGTGAACATCCTGTGCTCTTGGGACTGGAGCCACCTGCCCGTTTTTTCAGGGCTATTCTGGCATATTATCTCTCCCTTATCCATTACAACCAGCCTGTTTGTATAGGCTAAAACTTCCTCCAGTCTGTGCTCTGCTATTATTATTGTAGTTCCAAGCTCCCTGTTAATCCTTCCTATTGTGTTTACAAAGTCTGCCGCAGCAATAGGATCAAGCTGACTTGTTGGCTCATCCAGTATAAGCAGTGCCGGCTGCATGACCATAACGGCTGCAAGATTGAGCAGCTGCTTCTGCCCTCCGGAAAGGTCATTCACATCCTTATAATACCAGTCCTGTATGCCAAAGAAGCTTGCCATCTCCGCAACCCTGCGCCTTATAACAGATGTAGCCATTCCAAGGCTTTCAAGTCCGAAGGCCAGCTCATGCCATACCTTATCCGTAACTATCTGATTGTCAGGGTTCTGCATAACAAAGCCTATGGCTGAAGCCTGCTTCTTCTGCTCAACCTCTTCCAGAGGTTTTCCCTGGAAATATATTGCTCCCTTCCTTATTCCATGGGGAGAAATAACCATCTTAAGCTGCCTTAGCAACGTGGATTTACCAGAGCCTGAAGGGCCACATAACGTGACAAACTCCCCGCCTTCTATATTAAGGTTTATATCCTTAAGCACCCTCTGGGGCTGCTCCGGATATGAAAAGCTTAGATTCTCGATTTTAACGCATTCCATTTAAGGTCTTCCTTCCAATTTATAATCATGGGTATAATGCAAAGCAGGAAATAGCAGAAATACAAGCTTAAGG
>JAEZLD010000198.1 GCA_023415335.1 Bacillota bacterium
TTTTAGCATATTGTATCAGTAATATAGACTGGTTTTTATGCATAAAAAATATTATAAATTTTTTTAATATCATATGAATGCAAAGGGGAACTGGTATGGATGTATGTTTTTACACTCCTGTAAGGGAGTATAATAACCGAAAAAAGAATTTGACAGTGCAGTATCTAATGTCATGAAGTATGGAAGCTTTATTTTGGGTAAAGAGGTAAAGCAGCAGGAATTGTACCCATACATCTTTTCAACCAGATGGCAGCTATGGACAGAATAATGAAAATAGCCTCATTATATAATCTCAATGTTTTGGAGGATGCTGCCCAGGCCTTTGGAACGAGATGGAGAGGGAAAACATGCGGGCACCATTGGAGATATATGCGTGTTTTCATTTTTTCCCACAAAAACCCTTGGAGGATATGGAGATGGAGGTATGATTGTTACAAATATCAGGGTGATATATGAAAAATCACTTTGTTACAGGGTTCATGGTGCCTCATCAAAATACTACTATGACTACCTGGGTTACAACTCAAGATTAGATGAGCTACAGGCGGCCATACTTAATGTAAAGCTTAAATATATAGATCAATCAATTGAAAAGAGAAGGAAGATAGCTACTTTGTACATGGAGCATCTTAGAGACTGCCCAGGTATAAGAATGCCTACTGTAAAGTGGCCCCACCAGAGTGTTTACTATGTATTCAACATTCTGGCAGATAAAAGGGATGCTCTGCGCAATGTCCTTAAAAAACAATATAGGCTATAGCATATACTACCCTATTCCCCTGCATCTGCAAAAGTGCTTCAGCTATCTTGGGTGTAAGCAGGGAGACTTCCCAGTGGCAGAAAGCATTTCAAGGCAGATACTTGCCCTTCCCATATATCCAGAGCTTGTTTCAGATGAGGTTGAGTACGTATGCCAAACCATACACCGTTTTTACTTGTTATAAAATTTTCTTGCAATTTTTATAAATACTTGTGATAATATACATTGTTGCTTATTTAGGTATACACAAAGGATGAAAACTGTAAAAATAACATAGGAGTGATATATATGCAGAGCATTTTTAATTTCTTCTCTTTTTTAGGGAGGGAAGGAGCACTTTTTATAGTATCCATGATTCCGCTTATTGAACTAAGAGGTTCCATACTGCTTGGTGCAGCCATGAAGATGAACTGGCTGAGCGTATATATAATATGCGTTATAGGAAACCTGATACCCGTACCATTTATAGTGCTTTTCGGAAAAAAACTTATAGGGTGGCTGAAAACCACAAGGCTGCTTTCTGGTCTTACACATAAAATCGAAGCAAAGCTTATGAAAAAAGCTGACAAGGTAACAAAGTATTCCCTCATAGGCCTGTGTCTTTTCGTAGCTGTTCCTCTTCCAGGAACAGGGGCATGGTCTGGTGCAGCCATAGCAGCACTTCTTGATATGAGAGTAAAGCATGCCTTCATCTCCATAACCCTCGGGATACTCATTGCCGGAGTCATTATGACCATTGGCTCATACGGCTTGTGGAATGTAATCTGGATGCTTTAATACTAAATAATAGTTCCATACACCCAAATACCATTTATTATGGTCTTGGGTGTTTTTTACACTTTACCAAATTAATGCATAAAATTTTTAACGTTTTAACGCTTGACAATCAATGTATCCTTGATGTACAATCTAAACAATAAATTTTGAAAGGGGTAGGTTGATATGTTCAAGCCATTTAATACAACATCATATGCTAACTTTGCTGGTTGTACAAGTATGCCGGCTGTTTGCACCTGCCCTGAAAATAATACCGCAATAATTATGGACGTCACTCTAGTGATGTCCATTTTTGTTATTAGTCTATGCCTAGTAAGCCTAATTATGGTCATATACCCCATAATTCTTCTAGTCATAATAATATACATGTTTGGAAACATATATATAACAAATATCAATAAACTTCGACTAAAAGAGCTACGCTGTACTTAAATTAATTTATGCTGTCAGCGGTCCTGCTACTTTTAGCAGGGCCGTTTTTTATGATATTTTATTCCGCACAAACCCGGGGAGCTGTGGAATACAATATACACAATAATAATGAAAAGGAGTTTTTGAAATGAAGAAATTATTTAGTTTAGTATTAGCATTAGTAATGCTTGCAGCAGTTTTCACAGGCTGCGGAAACCAGAAATCATCATCTGATGGACAAACATTGGTTATCGGCGGAAGCGGCCCTCTCACTGGGGATTATGCCACCTATGGCGTCTCAGTAAAGCAGGGTGCCGAGCTAGCTGTTAAGGAAATCAATGAGGCTGGCGGAGTAAACGGGATCAAGCTTGAAGTAAAATATGAGGATGACCAGGCAGATCCAACAGCGGCAGTAAGTGCCTATGCAACCCTTATGGACGCAGGAATGAAGGTATCCTTAGGTGGAGTTACCAGCGGTGCCTGCATTGCAGTTACAGAAGAAGCTAAAAAGGATGGAATCCTCATGCTGACCCCATCAGGCTCACAAAAGGAATGCACGCAGTATGACAACTGCTTCCGGGTGTGCTTTACAGACCCTGACCAGGGAACTTATGCAGCAGATTTTATCAAGGACAACAACGTAGCACAAAAGGTAGCTGTCATCTATGACAAATCCAATGACTACTCTTCCGGAATCACTACAAACTTCCTTAAGCAAGCAGAGGCAAAGGGACTTACAGTTGTAACCACACAGGCCTTCACAGATCAGTCTAAGACAGACTTTACTGTACAGCTTCAGGCTGTTAAGGATTCAGGAGCAGACCTGGTATTTCTTCCAATCTATGCACAGGAAGCAGCCTACATTCTTACCCAGGCACAGAAAACAGGTCTTCAGACTACCTTCTTCGGATGTGACGGACTTGATGGAATCTTAGAGAAAATAGGTTCAGACAACCTTTCAGCAACAGAGGGAGTAATGCTTCTGACACCATTTGCTGCAGATGCTGCTGATGAGAAGACAAAGTCATTTGTTTCTGCATACAAGTCAGCCTACAACTCAACCCCAGACCAGTTCGCAGCAGATGGCTATGATGCAGTATATACCATAGCAGCAGCCCTTAAGGAAGCAGGTGTTACTGACATCAGCGCAAAGGACCTCAATGAGAAGCTGATTGCAGCCATGACCAAGATCAAGGTTGAAGGTGTTACAGGCTCCATGACCTGGAGTGCTGACGGCGAACCAACAAAGTCAGCAACAGCAGTTAAGATAGTAAATGGTGCATATGTTGCATATTAATATAGATTCAGATGCTTTAAGCAGAGACAGGGTTCTCTGCTTAAGCAATGCATCTGATATGAGGTGATAATAATGACTTTTTTATCCAATATTATAAGTGGATTAAGCCTTGGCAGCATATATGCATTAATAGCCCTTGGCTATACAATGGTATACGGGATTGCTAAAATGCTTAACTTTGCCCATGGCGACATTATAATGGTAGGGGCTTATACAGTTATAGTAGCTGCTGCGTCACTCAGACTCCCGGTATGGGTTACAATAGCTTTAAGTATCCTATGCTGCACGGTTCTTGGAATGCTCATAGAGCGTATTGCATATAAGCCTTTAAGGAAATCCCCTCCTCTGGCTGTGCTGATTACAGCCATAGGAGTAAGCTACTTCCTTCAGAGCCTTGCACTGCTCATATTTGGTTCAAACCAGAGAAGCTTCCCAAATATAATATCCATACCAGCTATAAGGACAGGCTCTCTCGTTATCAGCGGGCAGTCAGCTGCAACCTTGGCAGTAACCATTGTCCTTATGGTAGTAGTAAATCTTTTCATATATAAAACCCGGCTTGGAAAAGCCATGAGGGCGGTTTCCGAGGATAAGGATGCCGCTGAGCTTATGGGGATAAGCGTAAACAAAACCATAACCATGACCTTTGCAATCGGTTCCGGACTTGCTGCAGTAGCAGGCCTATTCTTTGGCAGTACATATGGCTTTATTGGACCATATTCAGGCTCCATGCCAGGAATAAAGGCCTTTGTGGCAGCCGTATTCGGAGGCATAGGCTCAATCCCCGGTGCCATAGTCGGCGGCATCCTGATGGGTATAATTGAAAACCTATCCAAAGCCTATATATCCACAGAGCTGTCAGATGCCATTGTATTTTCAGTGCTTATAATAGTACTTCTGGTAAAGCCCACCGGACTGTTAGGCAAGAAAATACGTGAGAAAGTGTAGGTGTAAATATATGAAGATAAAAAAATCAACAAAAAACAATATAATCACCTACTGCCTTATGATTGTACTCTTTGCCACTGTTACAGTCATGGTTCAGACAGGAAATGCATCAAGACATATGCAGTCCATGCTGGTTCCCATCTGCATTAATATAATACTTGCAGTATCCCTTAATCTTACAATAGGAATACTGGGAGATCTTTCCTTGGGACATGCGGGCTTTATGTCAGTAGGAGCTTACAGTGGCTGTTTATTTTCCATATTTACCAAGGACATGCTTCCGTCAGCTGTACGTTTCCCACTGTCCATGCTTGTAGGTGCAATAGTTGCAGCCCTGTTTGGTGCATTAATAGGAACTGCAGTTTTAAGGCTTAACGGTGACTATCTGGCAATAGTTACACTGGCCTTTGGCGAAATAATCAGAAGCGTAATCATTAACCTGGGCTTTACAGGAGGTGCTGCAGGACTTAAGGGAACCCCTCAGGACTCAACCTTCACCGTTGCCTTTGTAATGGTTATGATAACACTCATTGTAATACTGAACCTTATATATTCTAAACACGGACGTGCCTTTATGGCCTTAAGGGACAACAGTATCGCCGCAGAGGCCTGCGGACTGAGTATTAAACGCTATAAGCTTATAGCCTTTGTAATATCGGCAGCCTTCGCTGGAATTGCCGGTGTTATCTACGGACACAACCTCTCAATACTTACTGCCGGAACCTTTGACTACAATATGTCCATTGAAATACTTGTTATGGTAGTCTTGGGAGGTATAGGAAGCATAAGGGGTTCTGTTATCTCAGCCATTGTTATAACCGTTCTGCCTGAAGCGTTGAGATTTATGAAGGACTACAGAATGCTTATTTACGCACTTGTGCTTATTACAGTAATGATATTCAATAGTTCGGAGAAAACAAGCCAGCTTAAAGCAAAGCTAGCACGTACATTTAAGAAAGGAAGAAAAGAGGTGGCAGCAAATGAATAATGAAGTGATACCTAAGCCAAGTAATGCTGTCATTCCTGCCAGGGATGCAGACAAGACCCCTATATTGGAGGCCACCCAGCTAGGCATAGACTTCGGAGGGCTTACTGCTGTTGACGAATTCTCAATCAGTGTTGGAAGGACAGAGATATGCGGGCTTATAGGTCCTAACGGGGCAGGAAAAACCACTGTATTCAACCTTTTAACCAGTGTATACCAGCCTACAAGGGGTTCTATAGTGCTTGATGGCTATCCAACCCAGGGTAAGACTCCTTCACAGGTTAACCGTATGGGAATTGCAAGAACCTTCCAGAACATCAGGCTGTTTTCTAACATGTCTGTACTGGACAATGTAAAGGTTGGTCTTCATAACCATACCAAAACAAGCCTCTTCTCCTCCATAACCCACGGCTTTGGCCACTCAAAAGCTGAGAAAAAGGCAGATGAGAAGGCCTTGGAGCTTCTAAGTGTTTTTAACATGGAGGGTATGGCAGGCTACACAGCTGGAAGCCTCCCTTATGGTGCACAAAGAAGACTTGAAATAGTACGCGCTCTAGCAACAAAGCCTGGTATACTTCTTCTAGATGAGCCTGCTGCAGGAATGAACCCCTCAGAAACCGCAGAGCTTATGGAAAACATAAGAAAAATAAGAGATACCTTCCAGATTGCAGTAATGCTTATAGAGCATGATATGAACCTGGTAATGGGAATTTGCGAGACTATAGCCGTGCTTAATTATGGAAGGATAATAGCAAAGGGTACACCTGAGCAGATAAAGTCCAACCCTGCTGTTATTGAAGCCTATCTTGGCAAGAAGGGGGAGAATAAGAGTGCTTAAGGTAAACAATATAAATGTATACTATGGAAACATACATGCAATCAAGGACATCTCCTTTAATGTAAATGAGGGAGAAATCGTCTCCCTTATAGGAGCCAACGGCGCCGGCAAATCCACCACACTTAAAACAGTATCCGGCCTGCTCCGCTCCAAGACAGGAACCATTGAATTTTTAGGTAAGGATATCTCTAAAATTGAGGCCAACAGGCTTGTATACCAAGGCTTGGCACACGTTCCCGAGGGAAGACGAATATTTCTCCAGATGTCAGTTACAGAAAACCTTGAGATGGGTGCATACACAAAAGGAAAGCCTTCACAGGATGACCTGGATATGATATTTGAAAGATTCCCCAGGCTGAAGGAACGGCGGAATCAGGTTGCAGGTACCCTGTCCGGTGGTGAGCAGCAGATGCTGGCAATGGGACGTGCACTTATGAGCCATCCAAAGCTTATAATGCTGGATGAGCCATCAATGGGACTAGCACCTATACTTGTTGAGCAGATATTTTCAATAATAAAGGAGCTCCACAAAACCGGCACCACAATTCTCTTAGTTGAGCAGAACGCTGAAATGGCACTTAAGGTGGCAGATAGGGCTTATGTACTTGAGTCCGGTTCCATAGTGCTTACTGGTACAGGCAAGGAGCTTGCCAACAGTGAGCAGATTAAAAAAGCCTACCTTGGAGGCTAATAAAAGGCCGTCAGAAAAACTTCTGATGGCCTTTGTTTTTACATCAATTATTTTACCTGGCACTTCTTTTTCATGAAATCGGACCATTCACAATATTCATCCAGCAGCCTGTCATCTAAAAATGACAGCGCTGTCTCCTTCATCTCATCATCTATTCCATAATAAGCCTCAGCAACAGAGCCTGTTATTGCAGCTATAGTGTCACTGTCACCGCCGATGGAAACAGCGTTTCTTACAGCATCCTCAAAGCCTGTTGATTCAAAGAAAGCCTCCAGCGCCTGGGGTACAGATTTCTGGCAAGTAATTTCATAATCGTATGCAGGCCTTATCTCATCAAGTGTAAAATCAACATCATAATACTTGTCGGTAATATATTTACGGATTTCCTCCTTTGTATTTCCACTTCTGGCCATATAGATTGCTGCAGCTGTTGCCTGTGCTCCCTTGATTCCTTCAGGGTGATTGTGCGTAACCTCTGCGGTTGCCTGTGCCAGCTCTTCTGCCTCCTCAAGGGAATCTGCAAACCAGCCTACAGACGAAACCCGCATGGCCGAACCATTGCCACAGCTGTTATAGGGCTCCTTGTAATGCCTTAAGACCCATACCAGGAAGTTTCCTCCATAGCCGCAGTCAGGATACAGGCCTCCCATATGGTGCATTACTTTAACCAGATTCTCTTTGAACCTTTCAAGCCCTGCTGACCTGTCATACCCTATAAGAGCCTTTGCAACAGCAATTGTCATCACCGTATCATCTGTGAAGGTGCATTCTCTTTGGAACAGTGGGAATTCTTTTGACTTTAAATTATCGAATTCATAAATAGAACCCACTATATCCCCTAAAATAGCTCCTACCATGTGTACCTCTCCCCTTCAATCTAAATACTTACTTTAATACTAAAGCCTTGCCCCGCACTTTGGGCAGTACTGAAAGTCCTCAGTGGTAGTATATCCGCAGCTGCTGCAGATCTTACCCTGTCCAAACCCTTCTGTAAAGCGAAGGTCTTCCAAGCTTATATGCTTTACCCTCCCTGCTGCGATTTCCCTTCCAAGCTCCCCGCTAATCTCACATGAAGCATTACAGCAGGTCATCCTTGCAAAGTATCTTCTGTTCCATTTTATCAGCGGAATGAAGAACAGGCTGAAATACATATAGGTCATATACACCTCAATATGCCCGTATCTGCCACAGCAGCTACATACCTCCATCTGGTCGAAATCAAGCTTCTTCTCCTTGCTGCTTATTCCCATTATAAAAAACAATTTAATCACTTCCCTATGTATTAGACCATTGCATTATTTAGCAAACTTTTTAGAGTATTCCTCCGAGTAATTTCTTCCCATATTCTTATTATGTTTATGCAAATAAGCCTGAGATATTTCGTCGGGGGTTACTCCATACCTTTTAAGGGTATCAATGTAGTACATAAGCACATCACTCATTTCCTCTACGAAGGCACATCTAACATCTTCATTCTCCATTATTGCTTTATCACCCTTTTTCTTAATTACTGCTATGGCCTCTCCAAGCTCCTCTATCATCCATAGTATAAAATTTCTTCCGTACTCTGCAGACATAGGAGACCATTTATCCTTATTAGCTTCCCAAAGCTCCTGCTGCATATCCATCATTTCAGACATTTTAATATCTGACATAGGTTTCCTCCCAAGATAATAATTGTCATTAGATAAGATTACAAATACAGTTAATACTATTATATCATTTTTATGCCATACTCCTATTCTGCTTACAAATAGTATTTTTCTTTTCTTGTCCTTACAGGCTGAAACTGCTTATCCCAATTTTTTAAATCCTTTTTTGTTTCAATCCATCCATCAAATAAAAACATAATCGTTAGCAAAAGAAAATATGCTGCAAAACATATAAACATGAGTCTTTTATCCACTATCAATTTTCCATAATCCTTAAAATCACCAATTATAATACTTCCCTCTATAATGCATACTACTAATAATGCTCTAATAAATGCCTTTTTCTTATTTAGTCTGCAATAATTCCAGAATCCCTTAGAAACAGCTTCCTCAGTACTCTTTCTTTTCATGTCAATTTCACTTCCATCATTTATGGAAACCCCGTCTATGTAAACGTCATATTTGTAACCCCAGTTCTCATTGTAGATAGCCAATATTATAGTCTTCCCATCTATGTTTATATAGTAATAAGTATAAACCTGTGAGATATTCTTATATTTAAGATAAAGCCTGTTATCCAGGAATATCCTGCGTTTGGCTTGAAATAAACATTTTTCTACACCGATAATGTGGTCGTTTCCATTTACAGATATACGGATTTCATCCATCTTCATGCATCCCATCCCCTTGTCAGCCTTTTCCTGCACTTTTATAGAAAGTATTTCTCTTTTCTAGTCCTTACAGGCTGGTATCTCTTGTCCCACTTTTTCACAACACCCTTCGCCTCTATCCATTGGCTTATAGGCATTCCCACCGAAACAAGTGCAAAAGTAACAGGTGCTGCATATGCTGCAGAAAATAAAGCATCGTGTATATCAAAGCTCTTAAAGTCACCTAAGAAGCTTCCTAATATGTATGATGGTATTGATAACAATGCTGTTACTATTCCATTTTTCAATTTATCCTTTATGTCTTTCCTGAAATACTCCTTAAAGCCATAGGATATTATCTCAAGGCTTTCCTGTCTTTCTTTATCTATACTTGTTCCATCCTCAATGGAGACTCCATCAATGTAAATTTTATATTTATACGCTAAAGGAAGAGCTCCTGTACTGGTATCTATATCTACCGTTACGGTCTTACCATTTATGTACAGGTTATAAAACATATGATAGCTGGCAGGCTTTCCTTTGAATTTTTTATACAGCTTGCCATCCAGATATATACTCTGAAAATCACTAAAGCTGCATGTCTTAACCTCTATTTCATGTATTTTTCCATTGGCACATATTTCTGTCTTGGATTTTTTCATACCTTCCACACCCCTACACGCAGGCTATGTATTAATTATAATATTTTTACATATATTGTAAATATCTTTTATTCAGACAAACTTCTTTCTCATCAATTTTCTTATAAACCATTTCCGTCACACAAAAAAACAGCAGCTGGTCTTTCCTCAGCTGCTCATGGTTGATTTGTAATTATAATTCTATTCCTTCCGGGAAGGCCTCCTCCCTCATGATCCCCCACATTTTA
>JAEZLD010000218.1 GCA_023415335.1 Bacillota bacterium
AGCTTATCCAGTGAATTCTGCTGCTTAAGCTGGGATATCATATTCGAAAGCATCCCTCCAGGCACCTGGTATGTGAGTGCATCTGTTTTAGTACCAAGTACATATGGGTTAAGGCCTCCTGACTCAACAAACTGTTTCTGGATAGGAGTAAAGTAGTCATTTATTTCCTTAAGCACCGTAGTCTTAAGACCTGTTTCATAGCCGTACTGCTTCATTACATAATCCATGGTTTCAGTAGCCGGCTGTGAGGTTCCTCCAGAGAAGCAGGATATAGCAGTATCTATTCCGTCAGCTCCTGCCTCTACAGCCTTAAGCAGCGTCATTGGTCCTAAGCCTGTAGTTGAATGGGTATGCAGGAAAACTGGTATAGTTACTGTTTCCTTTAGGGCCTTAACTATTTCAAAAGCATCCTTTGGACTTAATATTCCTGCCATATCCTTTATACATATAGAGTTTACTCCCATGCCCTCCAGACTCTTGCCTAGCTTTGTATAGCTTTCAATGTTATGTATAGGGCTTATGGTATATGCTATTGTACCCTGTGCATGTGCCCCTCTCTTAAGGGTTTCATCCACTGCCACCTCAATGTTCCTAAGATCATTTAGAGCATCGAAAATTCTTATTATATCCATTCCATTTTCAACAGACCTGGCAACAAAGCTTCTTACCACATCATCGGGGTAATGCTTATAGCCAAGGAGGTTCTGTCCTCTTAGAAGCATCTGGGTTTTGGTGTTTTTCATATGAGACTTGATTATCCTCAGTCTCTCCCAAGGGTCCTCATTAAGAAACCTAAGGCAAGAGTCAAAGGTTGCGCCCCCCCAGCATTCTATGGAGTAATACCCTGCTTCATCAATCTTATCCAGTATGTTTTTAAACTTTTCAATTGGAAGCCTTGTAGCAATGAGGGACTGGTTAGCATCCCTTAATACGGTTTCTGTAATTTTCAGCTGCATAGTAACACTTCCTTTAAGTAATATTTAATTATTTATATTAATGTCATTTATCCTTAATTCGGGACATCATTATTATTATGACCCAAAACAGTGCCATCACAATAAATATTCCCAGCATTCCCTCTCCCATAAGAACCAGTGACTGCTTAAAGGTAGCAAAGGCCTCAGGAGAAAATGGCTTATTAGCAGTTTCAAAAAGCTTTTCCATCATAGCTACACCCCCCTACATAATTCCTGAAAGGAATGCCATTATAAGTCCACCTGCAATTACAGAGCCTATCTGACCTGCAACGTTGGCACTTATTGCATGCATGAGAAGGAAGTTGGACGGATCCTCCTTCTGTCCCATCTTGTGTATAACTCTGGCAGACATAGGAAATGCTGATATTCCCGCTGCACCGATCATTGGGTTTATTTTCTTCTTTCTGAACAGGTTAAGCAGCTTTGCAAAAAGCACTCCTCCTGCAGTATCAAATATAAAGGCTACGAGCCCCATGGCAATTATGGCAAGGGTTTTAAGGTTTAAGAACTCCTCTGCTCCCATCCTTGCCCCTATTGTAATTCCAAGAAGTATAGTAACAAGGTTAGACAGCTCATTCTGAGCTGTTTCAGAGAGCCTATCCAGCCTTCCACATTCCCTTATAAGGTTTCCAAACATGAGAAAGCCTATAAGTGGAAGGGAAACAGGTGCTATAAAGCCTGCTACCAAAGTAACTACTATTGGAAACAGTATCTTCGCCCTTTTGGAAACACCATAAGGGTTATACTCCATTTTTATTCTTCTTTCCTCCTTGGTTGTAAGAGCCTTTATAATGGGTGGCTGAATAATAGGTACCAGTGACATGTATGTATAAGCCGCAACAGATATAGGTCCTATAAGTCCAGCTGCAAATTTACTAGCCACATATATTGATGTAGGCCCATCAGCAGCTCCTATTATTCCAATAGCTGCGGCCTCATTTATTGAAAAGCCCATAAGTGCCGCCATTGCTACAGTAAAAAATATTCCGAATTGAGCAGCCGCACCAAATAAAAGCGTAATCGGATTTTGAAGTAGAGGTGAAAAATCTATCATAGCTCCCACTGCAACAAATATTAGCAGCGGAAACAGCTCTGTCATTATACCTGAGTCAAATAATATAGTCAGAATGCCTTCCTCTCCTATTGCAGCAGAAAAAGGAATGTTAACCAGTATTGTACCAAAGCCTATAGGCAGCAACAATGCCGGCTCATAATCCTTCTTAATCGCAAGATAGATAAGCCCTCCTCCTATGGCAAGCATTATAATCTGCTTCCATGTTACAGCCATGATTGTCGTCAGTAGTTGTTCCATTTTTTATCTCCCTTCCCCCTGTACTAAAAAATTGAATTTATCAATCCATTTTCCCTCATTTTATATTATATTACAGTCTTCTGCATCTGTCGAAGCTTGAATATACTAGGATTTACTTATATTTGTTCCTTTTATCCATGCTGCAAGGTTTTTTCTTTCAAATTATCAGTCTTATTAGAATTTTGACGGGATAAATGCATTTATTAACACATCATGAAAAATATATTCCTTCATTATGATGCATAATCATATATAGACAAAATCTCCCATCCCACTTGATTTGTTTTACTTTAAAGCTTAGCATTATATATAGAACTTTTACTTTCTGCTAACGGAGGATAAATATGAAAAATGCACTTTTTGAACCCTTTAAGGGTTTTTCAGAGGAGACCCTATTGTTCCTAAAGGAATTAGGGTATAACAATAACCAGATATGGATGGATGAAAACCGTGACAGATACTACGAGCACGTATCAGGCAAGTTCAAGTCTCTGGTTGCTGCAATGGTCCCTCATATGCTTTCCATAGACCCAGGCTTTGAAATTACCCCCAGGGTAGGCAAAACCATATCTCGCATTAACAGGGACACCCGCTTTTCACATAACAAGCTGCCTTACAGGAACAACGTATGGATAACCTTTAAAACAAGAGGAGAAAACTGGTGGACTGCCCCCTGTTATTTCTTTGAGCTTTACACGGACCATTACCGCTATGGAATGGGCTATTACTCACCTACAAAGAATACAATGGATAATCTCAGGGAGTATATACTCGATAAGCCTGCAAAGCTCCGGAAGCTTATACGTCCTATAATGGAGGATGGCAGGTTTTTAGCCGAAGGAGACGAATACAAGAGAAAACCTGCTGCCGATATACCTGAAGATTTATACCATTGGTATCAGAAAAAGGATCTGTTCTTTGCAACCTACAGACCCATAGATGAGCTGCTTTTTACACCACAGCTAGTAGATGTGATGCTGAAGGATTTCGACATGCTGAAGCCAATGTATGAATTTATGTGGTCCTTAGTGGAAGTGTAGAATTATACAACCTTCCCTGGCATGCATACCGTAGGGGCGGAAAACATCCATATAGGATATTTTCCGCCCCTACAAATCTCTATTCTCTCCTTATTAGTCGTACATTCCTTCCATTATCCAATATGATGGTAATGTGAAATTCAACCTTACTATTGAATATTCATCTTCCCGTTTTTCAGCCAGCCCTTCTATCCTCACAGGGCATATATAATCTTCACCCTTGAATGTTTCCATTATAGTTCTGGAAATGTCCTTTCTTATTTTAAAAAGCTTGTCCTTTGGAGGCATATCCTGCTTAATTGTCTTCTTTAAATTAGCTACCTCCTCTATTATGGCCTGATTCTGCGTAACATGCCTGCTTAGATAGCCTGTAGCTATAAAGTATGTCCCCTCATTGAAATGTAGTGAAAGGAGTCTTCTATAATCTACTGTAATCCCATCCCAGAACTTCTTGTAAAGCTCTATAAATGCCTTAACATCCTCAAAGCCCCTATATGTATTACCATAGGTTGAGCTTATTATAATGTTGTTATCAAATATGCCATCGTCTATAAGTCCATCAATATTATTGCTCTGCAGGTAATGAGACTGAAGCTTTTGTGCAAATTTAATAACCTCAGAATTATAGAACTCCTTATTACTAAGCATGAAAATATGTACTCTTTCCCTGGACTCTGCATGCACATTATCAAGGCTTAGAGCAGTATCAAACCTTACATCAGGATGTCTGCTGGCTCTCTTGAATGCAAACTGCATGGATTTAAATCTCCAGTTATCCCCTTCTTTGCACATAAAGCCTGAAAGCTTGAGAGGCCATAGATACTCACGTACCCCTTCCTGCCTTGTACTGAGAAGCGTGGACAGCTGCCAATTTATCTGAGCAAGTCTGGCACGGTAGGTCAGGTTTCTATATACACTGTTTTCTCCAAAATAGGATGCTATACTGTTAATATATCTTTCATACCTTTCCTCTGAGTCCTGAAAACAATAGGTTGAGGTTCCATCTAAGGTAAAATATGCAGAGGTTCCATCTGTTGTTATTCCTAAGCTTTCAATATCCAGCCCAAGCTTTCCCCAGGACTGCCAGTCAACTTCTACCATCTCCCTGGTCTCCTTTATTCCCAGGCAAAGCTCCTCATCACCTATTCCAAGGACAAAACAGGCTTCTTCCTTGGAAAACATGTCCTCCATAAAATCGTCTATTTTTTCTATTTTCCTATTAACATACCCATCTAGAAACGCCTTGATTTTTTCCCTTACCTTATCTTGTACCTCCAGGAATTCCATTGATCCTTCATCCAGCATATAAACACCCCCTTTTCTATATACTAACAATTATAACAATATATGTATTTCCAATCAAATAATATAGCTCGGCTTAGATTTACTATAGCCGAGCCTTTTATCTGATATTATAAATATGTAAGCGAGTGTTACCCTATTCCTCTTCTTCCCAGTATATATCCTGTACTACCCCGTCTATTACCTTTTCAATAGTCCAAAGCTCCATGGGACCTGCATCTCCTTTGTTCTCTACCTTTTTCTCTCCATCATTATAGGAAACGGAGGTAACAACACTCTGCTTTTCAGCGTCTTCACAGGAATAGCTGCTGCCGAGGTTTCCAAATCCAAGTCTGTCAAGAAGCTCTGCTATCTTGTCAAAATCAGTCCTTTCTATTTCTCCAACGTATCTTCCTATCCTGTCCACATGATCCTTTCCTTCGTATACTGCTTCACCATTCTGGTTAAAAGTTACCCGGTAAACAGGGCATGAACCATAGCATACCATCCTCTCTAATGTAATGCTATGAATATTATCTTTAAGCTGGCTCAATAAATACACGTCCTTCCTTTATATATAGGTTATTTTAATAAATCCTTTTCGAAGCAAAATTGCCTTAGTAATTTTTATATTATAACAATTTTCCATAGTATGCAATAATATTATACATTGGTTAAACTTATTAATGTACAACATCTGCAAATTATCCACAGGCTCTTTTTGTGTTTAAACTCGTCTTAAAGGGTAATTTTCACATTATCCACAGCTTTTATTCACATTGTCCACAAATGGTATGTCCTTTTCGGTGGATAAGTTTTATTTTTTGAAAGTTATCCACTGTTTTTTCAATATCTAGTATAGGCTATCTAGTCCTTCATCAAGCTATAGTAAAGGTGCCTGTGGAAAACTCCAGGACTTATTTTACGCGTATTATGTCCGGTTTTATACACCACTTTCCCATAAAATGCTTTAGGGCAGACCGATACAACAGTCCACCCTAAATATAAGGCTATTATATTATCTTTTTCTGCTTAGTCCAGCTTAAGGTCTCCTTCGCGTATCCATCCTGCTCTTCTAAACAGCTCTCCAAATATAAATGTAAGAACCGCTGGAAGCACAAAACATATAAGAATAAGGCCTATCCAGTCCATGGGAGTAATAGCAGCCTTGGTCCCTGCAGCCACATCGTTTATCCATCCAGTATACACGCCTATCTGTCCTACAAAGCCGCATGTTCCCATACCGGAGGCCACAGGTGCCCCGTTCATTTTAAGCTGGAATATACAGGTTGCTATCGGCCCTGTAATTGCCGATGCTAATGTTGGTGGAATCCATATACGGGGATTCCTTACTATGTTGCCCATCTGCAGCATGCTTGTACCTATTCCCTGAGAAACAATTCCTCCCCAGCCGTTTTCCTTAAAGCTCATAACTGCAAAGCCCACCATCTGGGCACAACAGCCTGCAACAGCTGCTCCTCCTGCAAGACCTACAAGTCCTAATGCAGCACATATGGCTG
>JAEZLD010000044.1 GCA_023415335.1 Bacillota bacterium
CCTTTAATTAATACCTCATACAACAGAAAAATACACAGCCTGCCTTTAGCTATGCCGTGTATTTTTCTAAATTCTATATCAAAATATCCATTTTATTATGTGATTCATATAAATTCTCTATAAACTCTGCAATAAGCCTGGCTAAAACTTTGTGCCCCTTATCATCAGGGTGGAGGCCATCAGGAAAATATTCTTCCTTAAGCTCATAAGCAGCCTCACCTTCAAACAAATCCAAAACAGGGAAGCTGTATTTGCTTGCTATATCCTTTATTACATGAACATATTCTTTCAATGTAGCCCCAGGTTTTTTATATCCATCACCTCTGGGGTTATCCTCATTGCATCTATGAGTTGGAGTCATTACTATAATAAAGGAATAGGGGTACTTAGAACGAAGACCTGAATAAAGCATATTGCACGCCCCACAGAAGGTGTCATTGGTGTTATCTCCCACACTCCCCAATGGCGCATCCCCGTGTCCAAAGTCGTTTGTTCCCCCGAACACAACAACTATATCCGCATCATCATCCATACAGGCATACCTACCGCAAAAGTTCTGGTCCAATCTTTCATCCTGAGAGGGCTTTGCCTGAGGAGCTATGCGCGTACCTCCTATACCATAATTCCTTGCTTCTGCTAGCCCGTACTCCTTTTTAAGAATACTAGTAAAACAGCACTCCGAGGAACTAGTGCCATGCCCTTCTGTAATGCTGTCACCCAGGAAATTAATCTTCTTTCCCTTCAACTCCAAGCAAATCCCTCCAAATACATAAATTAAGCCTGATTTGCCTTGCGTACTCGCTTCAAAGGAAGCTTTGGCCTGCGGTCATAGGTAACCAACCCATTTTGCTCTGTTTCTATATCACAGAATTGTGTATAGCAGTAGCCCTGTACATATGGCGAACCTATAAGCTCCGCTGTAAGAGAGGTAATGTGCCTTTCATATTCCTCCAGATTGCTATCACTTGAATAGCCCCATCCATCTGCTCCTTCACCGGTGAAGCACACCCCGCCATATTCACTGATGATTATCGGCTGCCCTGAATAGGAACATCCTCCTACGTACAAATCCTTCCCTGCCGGGGTATATTTAAGAGTATTCTCTAATGCAAGGTATCTTTCATGAATCACCTGTGGATTGCCTTCGTAATCGTGTATGGTAAGCAGGTCACCACAGGTATGCTCCCATCCATCATTGTCTACTACAACACGAGTGCTATCAAGGGACTTTGTAATATAATACGCCGCCATGCTGTGAGCTTGCTGCTTTGAATCATTTCTTATCTCCTGAACTCCCCATGACTCATTTAACGGAACCCATGCAACGATGGATGGATGATTATAGTCTCTACGAACATTTTCCATCCATTCCGTATACATGTTTTGTGCATAGTCACATGAATATATATATGCAGATCCTATTTCACCCCATACTAAAAGCCCAAGCCTATCCGTATGATAATAAAATCTGGGGTCTTCTGATTTCTGATGCATCCTCAGCCCATTAAACCCCATTTCCTTAATTAGCATAATATCCTTAATATAAGCCTCATCTGTGGGGGCAGTCATAAGGGACTCAGGCCAGTATCCCTGATCTAAAACCAGTTTCTGATAATACGGACGATTATTAAGCAAGAATCTTCCGTTTTCTATAGATACCTTCCTCATACCAAAATAGGAATCAACCTTATCTTTAAGCTTACCATCCTCATATACTCGAAAGCGCACATCGAAGAGCCTTGGATTTTCCGGAGACCAGGCGAGATCCTCGTAAAAATTCCATGCATTAAGGCATGGCTGCTCAAGACTTACTATGAAAAAGGATTTGTTTCCCATTCCACCAGTAGAAACTACCGCTACTGGAGTTTCCCCAAAAAACACTTCTGTTTCAAGGGTTATATCCCCGCTGCCACAAATAGCGTACTCAATCCTTACAGCCTTCTCATCAAACATAGGAGTGATTTTTACATAGTCCATATGAATTTCATCTACTGCTTCAATCCATACACTCTGCCAGATTCCCGTTGTCCTTGTATAAAAAATGCTACGGGAGCTCTCCTCCCAGAATTGCTTTCCCCTTAGCTGTTCCATATTTTTAGGGTCATCCTCAACCTTTAACTCCAGCCTATTAGAACCATCAAATCTAACCTGGTCCGTAATATCTATTGAAAAGCTACTCTGTCCTCCTATATGAGACTTAACCAGTTCCCCATTCACCCATAGCCAGCACCTGTAGTCCACTGCGCCAAAGTGGAGAATTATTCTTTTACCATGCATGCTATCAGGCACAGTAAACCCTCTTCCATACCACACAACAGGGTGGAAGCCAGTTTGTGCTATTCCAGACAGCTTGCTTTCACATGCATAGGGAACAATGATGCTTTTGTCAAAGCTGCTTGTACCAATGGAGAAATCCCATTCACCATTAAGAGACATCCAATTATCACGTTTAAAATCTGGCCTGGGGTGTTCACTTCTAGGTATATAACTCATAAGCCCTCCTTATTTGTTGTAATCGTTGGTATTGTTCTATATGTCATTGAATATTCTTATTCCAAAACGTTTATATATATTTTTTCCAGACAGCATCCTGTTGCACGAGCTCCTACCACTCCCCAGAGAATTGGTTCCCTATCGTGAAACCTTATGGAAGGCACTTCTTCTCCATTAACAAATACCTCAATATCGTTAAGACATGCCTTTACTGATATTCTATAATTCTCATTTTCGTTTGCTTCTATAGGGGCGTCTGCCAGGTCTTCTTTATTATATTTATGCTTGGACAATACTAAGCGGTTTTTCCTCACAGAAATACTATAGCCTATAAAAAAGTTTATACCCAAAAGCTCATCATCGCCTTCTCCACCTCTTGCAAGCTCTGTTGCACGAAAAATCATTCCTGCCTCACTGTCTTTGTCAGCACTGCAGGTCTTAAATGATAGTGTGGCCTTAAGGTCTGAAACCTGTGGCATATTAATAACAGCCTTTCCATCGGGTTCGGCTATATGTAATTCCTTATATATGTCTTCTTTTATATATGTATTTTTAAAAATATAAATTTTCCGCGGTTCAAATATTTCACTGCCAAAAGACAAATCAATTTCATGCTGTCCTTCGTCTAATTCCATTTTGTATGATACACTGTCATTATTGTAAGCCATCATATCAGCCGCAGTTCTTATACCATCAATGAATACTGTAAGGCTGCAGGCTTTATTATTTATCTTGTCTGCCAGAACATATATCTCATATTCTCCACTTTCCGGCACATTCACCCTAAAACGATTCTGGGAATATATAGAACACGGTATAGGATAGCATGCGGCTGATTTATTCTTTACCGCACCGCTTATTACAGTAGTTCCAATCCCAATAGCTCCTCCTTCTGCAAAATACCCCGCTCTGCTTTCTTCTGAGACCAGTACCTTGCCTTCAAATAGAGGGAGTCCATCCAGGTAAGTTTTCATGCATTCCTTTTCATAATGTACCGTCATACAGTGTATAACTCCGTGGTTGTAATGCTCCACCAGAATCCTTGTACTCACAGTCCTTCCTTCATGATTAACAAAAGAAACACTATTATCTTCTTTATTAAACCTAAACTGATTTTCTCCTAATAAAACCCCATACTCCTTTGCATCTGAGAACAGATTATACTCCACTATACCTTGGCTTAAAAGTCTCTGCTTAGACCTGCACTTGAAACTACTGCCGTCAGATACGAAAAATCCACCCTTATTGTTCCAGATTGCATCTTCAACGTACCAATGTTCCTGAAAATCGTTATCATCAGCACATATTCTGCATAGTGCCATCTCCGGTAGTGGCTGGCATAACCTTGAGGGGCCTGCCACCTGTACTCTTCCATCCTTAAGCTGTATTACATCTATATTTAAATCACGGGTAAGGTCAGGGTTCATGTTATGGTAAACAATATATCTTGTAGCCAGGTCTGGACCAATTATCAAGGAATTATGACCAAGGCCTATATTTCTACCTGTAGTGTGTACTAAAACAGGATTGTTTTCACTGTCCTTGTATGGTCCCAGGGGATGCTCACTTACGGCCGCATTAATTCTATATCCAGCTGATAGATAGTGGTTGCCAGTATATGTCATATAATACAGACCATCCTCCTTTATCACCTGAGGTCCCTCTGTCCATCCATGGAGAAAGGCTCCCGTATTTACAGCCTGTCCAAACTTATCTGGTGCATCCATCCTGCACCCCATAATTCCCTCATCATGAGCCCAGTAGAAGTACCAGCTTCCATCGTCATCGATAAATACTGAACCGTCAATATTATGCCCCACATTTCCAGTAAGCTTTTTAAATGGCCCCGTAGGACTATCACTTTTTAATACAAAGTGTCCCAGTCCCGAAGGCGAGGTGTACATATAGAATGAACCATTATAATAAACAACCTCTGGTGCAAATGGTACAAGACCCGGGAATTCCTCACTGCTTATTGTAGCCCCCTCCTCCTTCCAATCAACAAGGTTAACAGAGCTCCAACATCTTATGTCTGGATTGGTTCCATAAAGATAGTATGTACCATTGTACCGTATGACAAACGGATCGGCAAAATCCCCGTGCTTTTTTATAGGATTGGTGTATGTATTCATAAGTTCATACCTTTCCGCTACGCTACAAGATACAAAAGCTAATAGTATATACCATCTTTAATTGATCAAGCTATATCTTGTGGTAGTCTAATAAATATTTTTACCCCTTTATTCCTGTCATGACAAAAGACTCCGTGAAGTGTTTCTGACATGTGATAAACAATATCAGTACAGGAATCATTGCTATCAAGGATGCAGCCATAACCAGCGGGATATCCGTCTGCTGTTCATAGTGCGAATTAAGCATTGCGATTGCAACCTGAATTGTCTGACGAGATTCACTATGTGTATAAAGCAGAGGAGTCATGTAATCATTCCAAGTGGCCATAAACATCATAATAGCATTTGTAACTATGGCTGGCTTGCACATAGGAAGGAATATTCTTCTATATGCTCCAAAGTATCCACATCCATCTATTTTAGCAGCATCAAGATAATCTGATGGAAGCCCCATAATAAACTGCCTCATAAAGAAAATATTATTGATGTTGCAAAGAGAGGCAGGGACAATCATAGGAAGAAGAGTATCAATCCATTTAAGCTTAGTATACACAATAAAGTTCGGAACCAGTAGTACAATACCGGGCACCATCATAGTTGATAGAAGCATCAGGAAGATAACATTTTTCCCAGGAAACCTCAGCTTAGCAAAGGCAAAGGCCGCCATAGATGACGTTAGTGTACTGAGCGCCAGTACCAAAATTGTAATCAAACTGCTGTTTTTTATTCCAGTAATCAGATTTGCAGCACTCCATATATCTTTAAAGTTTGACCAGTCAATGGGATCAGGAATCCATTTGGGCGGTATAGTATAAACCAGGTTTGCCTCTTTCAAAGAAGTGGATATCATCCACACAAAAGGGACCACCATAGTACATGCCCCTATAAGCAGGACCAGAAAAGCAAATATCCTCCGCAAAGAAGTCTTTCGTCCCATCTTCATTCCCCCTCATAAACCCATCTGCGTGACACTACAAATTGAATAATTGTTATAAGCATTATAAAAAGTCCAAAAATAAAGGCACAGGCACAAGCATACCCCATCTGACTGCTTTCAAATGCCTTCTGGTATATATAAAATACGATTGTTCCAACACCATAGCCCCTTCCACCATCAGGCGCAAAAAGCTGTATCTCTAAGAATGTCTGAAGAGAACCAATCATTCCTGTTACTAAAAGGTAAAAGGTTGTTGGTGTAAGTAATGGAAACGTTATTTTTATAAACTGTTGCCAGGATGTTCCGCCATCTATCTGTGCTGCTTCATAATAGGTTTTCGGGACATTCTTTAATGCGGCTATATAATAAATAGAAATAATACCTATCATCTTCCAGGTTATCATAATAACTATCATTCTTTTTGTCCAGACTGGGTCGCCAAGCCAGTCTGGACCATGAATTCCAAAAACACTTAAAAAATTGTTTACTAAGCCATATTGAGCATTAAAAAGCCATTTCCATATCAGCGTAAGTGAAACTATTGACGAAATAAACGGCAGATAATAAATAACTCGGAAGGCCTTCTCTGCAAGTATTCTCTTGTGACAGCAGTAGGCAAACGCCAAAGCAAACATCAAATAAAATGGCACCGGTATAAGCATATAAAGAGTGTTTTTCAACGCAATCCAAAACTTTGGGTCCGTAAAAAGATTTTCAAAATTTCTCATTCCTACGAACATACGCTTTACAGATAAGATATTCCAGTTTGTAAAGCCTGCATATATGCAAATTACCAGAGGCAATAGGAAAAAAACCAGAAAATAAATTATTTGCGGTGTAACAAACAGTAATCCAGCTATACCCTCCTGGCGCATCATTTTATTGCTTTTCTTCATGACGTTATTCCCCCTAACTTCTGGCTTAATATGAATTTGTCAATTACTTGGTATACTCTGCCTTCTGTTCTATGCTCTTGTCCAGAAGTTGTTGCACAGTGCTGTTAATAGATTTGCAATACTCCTCTGCAGTGTTCTCACCCTTGAAAACTGAGACGGTATTTGAGTTAAACTCAGAAAACCATTCCTGATTAAAGGTTCTTGATTGTGTTGCTAAACGTGCTGTGTTTTCCAGGATATCAAATAACACCTGTTTGCTGGCTGGCTTTTTATCTGACTCCTTATACTCTCCGTATGCCATGTCCTTCAGCATGGGAATTGCCTGTCCCATCTGATAGGCTGTTCTTTGAGAATCCTCATTGAATGCAAGATATGCCGCTAAATTACATGCAGCTTCTGCAGCCTTTGTTGTTGCGGACACTGCCAGGCCGGCACTTCCAAACCATATAGCACTCTCTCCTGTTTTAGGGCTAACAGGCCAGTTCATAACATCCCATTCAAAGTCGCAGTTTTCCCAGAAGTCAGCTAAGCTCCATGTACCAGCGCCTACCATTGCAAGCTTACCCTGCTTAAATCTGTCATAATCGCTTAATGCACTGCTTTCCTCAACTGTAGGAGCAACCTTATGTACAAGGCTCAAATCTGCACACCACTGCAGTGCCTCTGTAAATGCAGGGTCAGTAATTTCTACCTTTGAAAGTGTCTCTGGGTCAACCCATTCTGCTCCATTGGACCATACTGCAGATTCCAATGAATATGCACCGGTACCATATATTTTGTTATCTCCCTCACCGCTTGTCAGCTTCTTAGCGGCTTCCAGGTAATCGTTCCAATCCCATGGGTTATCAGCGGTTGGAGGTGTTATTCCTGCATTTTTAAATAAATCTACATTATAGAACACAGGAAATGCGCTAACATCCTTAGGAAGTGCATATACATCACCCTTGCCCTGATTCTCTCCATCAAAACGGTAAAGGTCATTCAAGCATTTCCAAACGTTATCTGGGTCAAATATTTCATTATTCTTAACATAGTCACTTAGATTATAGAGATTTCCGGTTGCAGCGTACTTCATCATCTTGTCAATACTGCAGTAGAAAACATCTGGACATTGGCCTGAGCCTATCATCGCCTGAAGCTTAGTATCAAATTCGTTATCTGCAACAACGATATACTCAACCTCTACATCCTTATAAGTCTCTTCAAATTTTGAGATCATTGCTTTATAAGTAGCAATTTCGGAATCAGAACCCCATCCCATAAATGTAATCTTAGTTTTTCCATCCTTAGTTCCAGTAGACTTGTCTTCTCCACTGCCAGTGCTGTTACAGCCTGACATAAGACATGCTGCCATCATAAACGTCAAAAGTAATGCGATTAACCTTTTCATTTTGTTCCCTCCACCACTTTATAGTTTTGCAAAAGATTCATTTCATTTAAATATTATTTGTATTTATCTCTTGCATTTAAATCATAGCATTTAAACAAATATCATGTCAATATATGCACGAAATATGTCGTATTCTTAAATTTTTAGTGGGTTTAAACATAATCTATGTTTATTTGTTATTGCTGTTTAACCATTTTAAAACACAAATCTTATTATTATCCTTGTATTACTACTCCTGTTATGCTATACTCCATAACGAGGTGAAATATATGGCAAACGTTCTAGAGATCAATCTAGAAAATGAGGAACAGTTATGTAAATTAGGGGCCGCTCTTTCATCCCCGTCAAGAATCCAAGTTCTAAAGCTATTGTATTTTAACAGCTTTAATGTAGGCGAAATCGCAGAAAAACTTCAAATTCCAGCCTCAAGTGCTGCTCTATATGTTCGTTCTTTGGAAAACGCCGGCCTTATTAATACGACAGTACAGCAAGGCAGCAGGGGTTCTATGAAAATCTGCAGCCGCAAAAATGACCTGATAAGTATTAAACTTACTGCAGAAGACCCTGCTGTAAACAAAGTTCACAGCATATCCATGCCAGTAGGATGTTATAGCGATTGCCAGGTAAGTCCCACGTGCGGTATCGCATCAAAGACAGGTCAGATTGGCTACAATGATCGTCCAGATTGCTTTTTTATTCCAGAACACATAAATGCACAGATACTATGGACATCAAGTGGCTATATTGAATATAAATTTCCTTACCAGCTTAAGGAAAACGCAAAAATCTCCCGGTGTATACTTACGTTTGAAGCCTGTTCTGAGGCATCAAACTATAAGGAAGACTGGCCTTCAGACATATCTATAATTATAGATGGCCTTGACTGTGGAACGTGGCGTTCATCAGGTGACCATGGCAGCCGCAGAGGAAGGCTCAACCCAGAGTGGTGGCCTAGCGGAAGCACCCAGTATGGGGAGCTTGTAACTCTTGAAATATCAGAGCATTGCTGTACGATTAATTCTGTCCCATCATCTAAAGTATGCATAAATGATTTTTCTTTTTCCTCCGATAAACCTATTAATGTACGTATAGGCAACAAGCCGGACGCAGAACATATAGGTGGGTTAAACCTATTCGGCAAAGGTTTTGGAGATATAGAACAGGATATTACTCTATCATTTGTTTATTAAATATATTATAGGAATATATAACAGCAAGAGTAACAGCTGAAAATACACTTATTTCCTTGCTATTGCGGAAATAGGTACTCATTCTCATGGTAGGCACAACAGTAAAAAGGCAATGTATACAAATGTATACATTGCCTTTTTACTATTACATATTTTTATTTAGCAACAAAGCTCAGCTTCCCCACAAGCACCTGGGATATAACCAGTATCACCAGAAGCTGTACTGGAACAAGTATTGCCGTCTGCCATATTCTTGTTATAAGGAGCGGTACATAGGGTGAACCATAAAGAATGGATATCCATAATGTATTCAGCAGAAGGCTCAGCACCAGTTGGTTTATTGCAACTGCTGCTGTAATCTTAACAGGATTCTGCTTTTTATATAGAAACACTCCAAATACTACTCCCATCAGAAACGAGGTCAGGGTAAAGCCTGGGAAATATGCTCCTATTGGAAAAAGTATAGCCCCTATAAAATCAGAAAGGCCTCCTACTATTCCTGCCTTGACAGGTCCCAAAAGCATAGCTGCTAATACCAGAGGCACAAAGCCGAAGCCTATTTTAATATTCCATGCGGATATGGATAAGAATCTTGATAAAATGACCTCCATTGCAATAAGCACACCCATAATAGCTATAGCTCTTGTATTAAATTTTAGTTTGTTGATTTTCATGATATACTCCTTTCATTGGTCCCTACCACGAAAGAAGCTTTCTCTGTGGCAGCGGATGCGGAGCCAGCACCGCAAGCCAAATGGCTTTTCGCCCAGGGACAACTCCCATCCCCCGGTACTTAACGCGCTGGTTCCTACTCTAGCAACAATTTTCATATTTAATTATTAGTATTTCTCATTTTTCCTTCCAATAAACCAGTATGCTCCTCCCACTGCAGCACCTCCAAGTATGTTTCCAATTGTAACAAACAGAAGGTTATATAGCATACCTCCAAAGGAAACACCAGCATATGCAGGGAGCATAAGGGATAAGGATAGCATGGTCATGTTAGCAACACTGTGCTCAAAGCCGCAGGTTACAAATGCAAATATACACCAGAATATCATGATAAGCTTTCCTGATTCGCTTTTAAGCTTTATACCGCACCATACCCCAATACATACAAGTACGTTGCATAATATACCTCTTGTAAGAAGCTGTGGTATTGTAAGCGACATCTTGGTAGCAGAGGTGTTTAAAATAAAAGCTTGTACCCCTTCATTTATAAGCCCTGTTGTCTTAAATACAGCTGCCAGTGCTGCTGAACCCATAAGGTTTCCTAAATAGGACATCGCCCATACCTTTAAGCAATCTACCCAGGAAATCTTTTTCTCCATTGCACCCAGGGCCATAACCATATTATTTCCGGTAAAAAGCTCTCCCCCTGCCATGACCACAAGGCTCAAAGCCACTGTAAAGGCCACACCGTTTATGATCTTTGCAGCAGGGGCATTTGTGGGGGATAAGGCACCCCCTATTACGCATGTAAGAAGCACTCCAAGGCCTACAAACATTCCTGCCAGAAAAGCTGCAATAATATACCTGAGCCGTGAACTGTTTAAAAGTCCTTTCTTTTTTACTGCAGCTTCTGCTACAGCTTCTACTTCACTACTGAACAACCTATTCACCCCTAATCCCACGTAAAACCATGAAATAAATGTTTAATTATATAAAGTTACTTCTTATGACAGCCCTATTATAGTTCCATCCTCAGCAATATCCATTCCGTTGGCTGCAGGAACCTTTGGAAGTCCCGGCATTGTCATTATCTGTCCCGTCAAGGCAACTATAAACCCTGCACCTGCAGACACCTTTACCTCCCTTACGGTGATTGTAAAGCCTGTTGGTGCCCCCAGCAGCTTTTCGTTATCGGAGAAGGAATACTGTGTCTTCGCCATGC
>JAEZLD010000098.1 GCA_023415335.1 Bacillota bacterium
AAAAATCCTGTAACTCAAATTTACTGCCGGATGTCGTATTATTTATACGACTTGTTGTTCTTATACAACGTTCATACTTGATGTATGATGCTTTTGCTTTTCCACTGTTCAATTTTCAAGGACCAGCATCACGATTGCCTCGTGACGACATCATTTATATTATCACGAATCAGGAAATATGTCAACTATATTTTTTTCAGAAGTTTCTTCCATATAGCTGATTATTATCACTGATTTGTCTTCAGTCGCTTTATGTAATCACCAACTGACGACTTTTATTATTATACACATAGTATATCCATTTTGCAATAGCAAATTTAATATAATTCTTAACTTTTTGATATGTAATATATGGTAGATGAAGCAACTCTCCTAATCCCAGAAGAAAGTCCCTACCCCCGACTCTAGATAATTAGGAAAAGTTAATAGGTATATGTTACAAGTTCCTTATACTATAAGCAGAATATATTATATAAAAACCAGATTAATTATTTCTATAATAAAGAAGGTCTTTTTTTATCCAGACTTCTCTGTGATAATTCTTCTTCTATTCAAACTTTATTGCCTGACGACGGCGCGAAGACTTTATCTACTCAATGACATAGTAATAAACTTACATGATATCTAAATATAGTTAAAATATGTATACAATTTATAACACTTTCTTTAGAGGATAAGATGCCTAGTAAAAAGAGACCATTTGTTCACAAATATAATTGTTGGTTCAAAAATAAAAAAGACGACCTGGTAAGCGGCCGAATCTCCACTCAAGGTTTACTTATGCACTTTTAGAAATTTACCCAAAAAACAAAAATAGCGACCCGGTAAGGGGCTCGCTCCTCCACACAAGATTTACTCATGTATATTATAAATCAATAAAAAAATGGCGACCCGGTAAGGGGTTCGCTCCTCCACACAAGGTTTACTCATGTATATTATAAATCAATAAAAAAATGGCTCCGCGGAGAGGGCTCGAACCTCCAACCCTTCGGTTAACAGCCGAATGCTCAACCATTGAGCTACCGCGGAACGACTACATTGACTATTATATCAGCTTTATAGAATATTGCAAGCACCTTTTATATATTTTTTTAGGTTTTATTTTGGTATACTTTCAATAAAATGGGCATATCCTGATTTAACTATTTTATCTATCATATTATTTTCCTATTTTTCTTTATTTTAAATCAGCCCTTCCCTTACTAGTGCATTATATACTCCATCTTCTGTTATTGTATCTGTTACATAGTCTACATGAGTTTTCAACTCTTCACTGCCATTTCCCACACAGATGCTTCGCCCCACATAATCTAGAACTTCAATATCATTCATGTTATCTCCAAAGCCTATACATTGCTCAGGGTTAATCCCATTCTCTTTAAGTATGTAGCTCACGCTTATCTTTTTATTAACACCATACATCAACAGGTCACTGCTATGATCATCAATTCTCACACCTGTACATTGTCCTTTAAAAGCCTCATTGAAAGCGGCTAAAGCTGTATCGTCACAGCCTAGACATCCACTATTAGGGTTACATTTCAAATGGACATCTTTCTCATTAAAGACCACATACTTTCTAGAATCTTTTGTCTTATTATAGAAGTTCTCAAAAATATCAGCATGAATATACTCATAAACATAATCCGGGAACTTCCATAATAAGCCGATTCCTCTCTCTTGGCAATATTGATATACATCCTCAACCAGTTCTTGACCGAAGATATACTGTTTAATAATTTCTCCCTTTTTATTCAAAATCAGATGTCCGTTAGAGCATGTAATGTAATCTGGATACACTCCCTCTTCATAAATAGCCTTGGCTGTTAGTGGAGGGCGCCCTGTGGCAAGAATTACAAGTATTCCTCTCTTCTGCAGTTCTTTTATCCCCATAATTGCACTTTGGATGAACTTCTTGGTCCTCATGTCAAACAGAGTATCATCAATATCAAAAATGGCTGCTTTTATCTGTGACATATATTGAACTCAACTTCTTGCTGCAATAATGAATTCTTTTGCATTATTATAATCAATTGGATTGAATAGGTAATGGTCCTTCTTAAGGGTAGTACCAACCACAATCATATCACAGTAATCCATCATTTTCTTGATATTCTTAGGATTTGCACCATTGTTGAAGGAAATAGGAATGTTAGGATTGAGCGCCTTGCACTTAGCAATCATAGAATCGGCAGGCTCTTGATTCTTCTTAGGGCCATTCATGGAGTAACCCGCTACTGGTACATCCTTATAAATGGTATTGAACATTTCCTCTGTGGTTCGAGTGTCATAGCTACTGCCATTGTGTGGCTCAAAGCTACTGTAGACAGCCACATCTTCTGCTCCAATAGATTTGGCATAGCGCCAGATATCTCCCGGAGTTTTCTTAATATCGCCATAATTACCCACCTGACTTCCAGCGAAAAAACCTCGGCAGAATGTTGCACCAACAGCTTTTGCCACCGATATTGCAGAGTAAGGATCATTCATGATACCGACTCCAAAAGGAATGGTCAGTTCCTTTGAAACTTCTGTTACAATACGAGTGTAGGCAGCCAATACACCAGGGCTCACATTCTCTACATAAGGGTAATCCTCCTCATTGGCAAAAACAGCTCCGTCAAATCCTAATTCAATCAAAATGTGGGCCTGTTCTTTCAGACTCTTAATCTGGTCATCTATAGTGAAGTTAGAATCCCACATGGGAGTGCCAGGCAAAGCACGCATATGTAGACAGCCGATAATCGGTTTATCACAGCCAAAACGTTTCTTATGCTCTTCCATTAGATTTTTCATTCTTTATTCCCCTCAATCCATTAAATTTATACTTTCCTATAATTGTATTTCGGGTATGCACTTGTAAAAGCAAATACATACCCGATTCATGTCATAACTTAGGCTATATTAAAAAATATATATGTTATGCCAGAATACCTAACAAACCACATACAATACCAATTGCAAACAGAATCAGAATAATCTTAACAGGTTTAGTACCCTTATTTACTAGCTTATAGCAGCCAAGGAATGCTAACAAAGGAAGTAATTTAGGTACGATCGTATCAAAAACACCCTGTATTGCCACAGAAGTCTGCCCCAAGGAGATAACCAGAGGAGTGGTGATATTGATACTAGATGCAACCAGAGAACCTACCACCATAATACCTAAAACTCCCAATGCTTCTGTTACGGCAGATAACTTGCCACCAGCTAATAGCTTGGTTACAGAAGTTTTACCGGATTTATAGCCTGTAAAGTACATAAAACGACTCAAGCCTAAAGAGTAGGCAGACATCAGTATGAAAAACAGCACCGGCCCCAATGCATTTCCTTGTAAGGCCATATCACAAGCAATACCTAAAAGAACAGTCTTAACTAAACTCTGAGTTACGGTATCACCGATACCCGCAAGAGGCCCCATTAATGCAGCCTTGATACTGTTGATCGAACTGTCATTAATTTCTGCACCATTTGCCTTTTCTTCCTCCATACTAGCAACAACACCGGTAATAGCAGCACCCCAGTTATTCTCTGTATTATAGTAAGTCATATGACGCTGCAGAGCTTCTTTTCTTTTTTCTACATCATCAGGATACAGACGCTTAATAATAGGGGTCATGGCATGTGTAAAACCTAATCCTTGCATAATTTCGAAGTTGTAACATTGCTGACCAAAGGTAACCCATATCAGCCAGGATTTTGTTAAATCACTTTTTTCTAGCTTAATTCCCATAATTACCTAACCTCCTTACCAGTATACATGAAGTGCATGATTGCAAAACCTACACCAACCAGAGCTACTGCGGTCGTGCCGAGCTGCAGATAAGCTGTTGCTACGAAACCGAAGATGAAGAAAGGAATCAGGCTGCGCTTAAACAATAGATTCATAAGCATACCTAAGCCAAGTGCTGGCAAGATATGACCTACACAAGCCAGACCTGCTGTAATCTGAGTAGGAATACTTGTAAGGACACTATCAAGAGCAGATGAACCAAAGTAAATCAAAATAAATCCAGGGATAAAGTAAATCAGGAACGGCCAAACAAGTGGGGCTACAATATTCATTAGAGCAATACCCTTTGTATCACCTTTCTCTGCATACTTTCTCGCACGAGCCACCCAGATGGTATTCAGAGTTTTCTCAACAGGCGATATCAAACTTCCCAGCAAACCTAGTGTAGCAGCAACTGTAATACCAACGGAAGGATCCACACCCGCTAGCATACTGGCAGTAACACCAATCCAGCCACCTAATGTAACATCACTGGATACAGTGCCTCCAATTACATTGACACCAATGTAGACAAGCATTATGGAACCGCCCATCTGTAATCCATATGGTATGTTTCCTAAAATAATACCGTTTACCAAGCCAGCAATCAGTGGAGCACCCAATGCTAATGACCACTTAGACCACATCGGCGCACCAGTTTTAAATAACATTGCCAGCAACGCCATCAGTATTGCATGAAATAATAAAGACATACCCTTCTCCTCCTTTTTCCCTTTATATTTTTTTCATAACGTTTACCTGAGCATCCTGTGGAAGCTTTTGTATGTAAACATTTACGTTCGATTGGTTGAGACTTCTAATTATGTCCCTCTCGGCATCTGATATATATATCTCCTTGGTGATAGCTTTACGTCCCGGTGCACTCCCAATGTTTCCTATATCCAGTTCTTTTAATTGAAAACCATACTTGACAAGTAGATCAGCATATTTCAATTCCTTAAAAAGCAGCATGGTATTATCGCTGGAAGTATCACTCTCTATTTTTGCTACTGTATCTGCTGTGCTAAGTACTTCCACTTCAACGCCTTTCGGCGCACTCAGTACAAGAACTTCCTTCATGAAATCGTCTTTTACGATTTCATCATCAACTAAAAGAATCTTCTTAATCCAGTACTTCTTAACCCATGCTGTCATAACCTGGCCGTGAATCAAGCGTTCATCTACTCGTGCGAAACAAACATTCATTACTTATACTCCTTTCTTTTGATTTTTGAAATCTACGATACCGGCCTTGCCGACCTCTACCGCCAATTCTTTCAGCTCGTTGATGCTCATTTCATCGATATTCTGTACAATTTCTATAAGCATTGGCAGATTACATCCTGAGACTAACTCCACATTATTCCAATGGTTCCGAATAATTTGTACACAAGATAAGTATGGACTTCCCCCTAACAAATCTGTCAATACCAATACACCTGTTTCTTGATTTTCATTCAATATTTCCTCTATTTCTGCCTTATACTGTTCCACGTTAAAATTGGAAGGAAGATTTTTAAACTGGAGTAACTCAACTTCTCCAAAAATCAAATTCACAGCTCTAACAAATGCTTCTGCCAGATTGCCATGAGTCAACACCAAAGCCTTACATTTCATCGTTTTGCACCGCCTCCTACTTAAGTTATCTATATCTTAAAACAGCATCATTTATGTGTCAATTTTTTATAAATTTATTGTTTTTTTGCAAGTGTGTTACTGTATTTTGACACATTTAATATTATTTTTCTATTACTTATTGATGTTGAATTATTAGTGTGTTATGGTTATTTTAAAGAATGACACATTTTTGTAGCTATTTATTTCAAAATCAGCACACTATATTTAAATTTAACACAAAGTTTTTTCACAAATTTTAAGGAGGGTTTTCTGCCATGGCATCTCGCAAAGAAAAAATCTATGATTATGTCCGTACATTTACCAAATCAATGATTGACTCAAAGGAACTAGAAAATAACGGTGTCGATGCCCTGAACATTGCTTTGACTCTGAAGCTGGATCGTGCCAATGTATCTAGGGAACTGAACACCTTATGGAAAGAGGGAAAGATTATTAAAATTCTGGGACGGCCTACCCTCTATGTGGAATACAGCTTAATAAAGACGGAATACCCCAATCAGTACATACCTCTAGTTATCTCCAACGGTAATACCCTACCCAGCTTTATCCAGAAGTCAAAGCAAGAACCGCTTCTTAAGGATCCTTATAGCCAGTCCCCACTTGATAGCATTATAGGTTTTGCCGGAAGTCTGCATAGTGCTGTCGACCAGGCTATTTCTGCCGTATCTTACCCTCCCTTTGGTCTTCCCTTACTCTTACTAGGTAATGCTGGGGTCGGAAAAAGAAAATTTGCTGAAACCATTTACTTCTATTGCTTAAAAAACAACACTTTACCAAAGTGTGCTCAGTTTGTCATTGTCAATTGTCAAGACTATGCTAATGCTGAAGATCGTTTCTTTTCCCATCTGTTAGGATATAAAAAAAACAGCGCACTTAATATGAAGAGTGCGCCTGGTTTTATTGATGTTGCCAATCAAGGCATTGTCTATTTTGATGGGATACACAGACTATCTCCCAAATCCATTGATCTGGTTATTGACATTCTAAAAAACGAATCCTACACCCAAATCGGTGACAGTCATCCTATGCCTCTTAAAGCAGAGTTCATTGCCTCTGTTGGCGAAAACGTTCAGATGAATATTCTGGAAAATATACAGGATGCCTTCCCTATAGTAATTTCACTGCCTGATTTCGCTGATCGCCATGTTCTGGAAAAAATAGAGACTATCCTCTATCTTTTTACCCGTGAATCATACTCTACTGGAAAAAGTATTCGAGTAGATAAATCTATTCTGACGGCTTTTGCAATGGCTCAATATCGAAAAAATGAGGCTCAGCTACGTGGCGAGATTCAGTCTGCCTGTGCTAAAGCTTTGTTGGAGCAGTGCAGCAAATCGGTCCACATGGTAACAATAGAATTCGAGCATCTGTCGAACTCGGTTCTCTATGGAGTGTCCTCTTCTGCCTCCTCAGGTGAACTTTTACGTGCTCTATCCCTATATAAAGAAGCCTTTTTTATATGCGAAGCCAATGGTCACTGTGATGCCCTGGACTTTTACAAAACCCTTCAGCGTCAGCACTATAACGAAGATAAATCTTCCAAACAAGTTGGCAACACTCACCCATTGTCCATACTAATAGTCTGTCATGGTCAGGCTACCGCCTCTGATCTAAAAACTTACGCTGATAAATCTGTGGAACACACTAATGTGCAGACCCATGCAATTAATTATACTGAAGATATTTCCCTTGCTGAGCTTCTGGAACAAATGTGTATTGCCACCACCAACTTAAATCGGGGAAATGGTGTGTTGATTCTGGCAGATATGGAGCCAATTACCGGTATGGAAGCTGACATCATACGTAGAACTCAGCTTCCTTGCAAAATTATCCCTAATGTAACTCTTTCCTATTTAATCAATGCCATTAATAGGTGTTCTGAGGGTGCTTCCCTTGATGGCTTTTCTCATATAATGACTACAACATCTAAGGTCAATTATAGCGATCTATCCAAGGATGAGTTCATAAACCATCTGGTAAATGACATTCTGTCTCGCACCCTTCTTTTTGTCAATCCTAAGAAGGCAACCGATACTCTGCTTTACTCCTTGAACCTGATACTTGATCAGCTTGGACTAGTATATTCTCAAGAAATTGCAGTAAAATATCTTTCTCATGGAGTTCACATGATTGAGCGAATCCTACGGAATAACTCTCTGCCATACTATCAGCTAAAACAATTTACTAACGCAAATCATAAGCTGATGGACATAATTGCACAAAGCCTTAACTTAGTTAATGATACTTTTGGCATTTCTGTCCCTTCTAGTGAGGTTGCCTATCTGGCAGAGATATTCCTGATACAAGGGATGTAAGTCATACATTTTTTTACTTTCCTAAATATGTCTTCTAATAAGAACATCCCCTATAAAAGCCATAATATTCTAATTTAATACTATCTCTTTTATTTTTTGTAAATTGAAAAATAACTTTCGTTTCGTTGAACCCTTTGTAAATGAAAAACTGATTTCCGTTATTTTAGTGTTCTTAAGCTTTAAAATTTGGCTGAAATAGCATATCATTCTCATAAGACAACAATAAATCAGATATTTTCCGCATCAAAATAAGACCGCCTGATTTTTTCTGCAATACTAAATCCCGTTTCGCACATGATTGTGGAAGTTAGTTTTTCATTTTAAGTAAACTTCTTTATATTGAAATTGTTGAAGGTCTAGCCAACATATATTATACTTAAGTGTAAAATTATGTATTTTTATAAAAGGAGACTGTATGATTAATAAAATCCATTATTATACTGAATACGTCAACATAAATGGTATTGCCCAGTTCTTCATGCATTATCCTGGTTCTCATGAGGAAGCTCCTGTTCTTCTGTTTGTTCATGGAGGACCAGGAATGGTAGAATCCATCTTTTCTCATGCTTTTCAAGAGGATATATTAGACTTATATACTGTTGTTCATTGGGATCAAAGAGGCTCTGGAAAAACCTTATCAAAGAACAATAAGAAATACCCGACTATGGATGAGCTGTTAGATGATTTATTTCAAGTGGTTGACTATTTGAAAGCAAAATATAATAGACCAAAAATTGTTATTTTAGGACACTCTTTCGGAAGTGTTCTAGGGACACTATATGTTCTAAAACATCCTGAGAATATACTTTATTATATAGGCGCAGGACAAGTTATCAGTATTTCTGAGAACGAAAGAGTTGGCTATGACAAACTAAAAGAGCTCATTATAAGGGCTGATAATAAAAAGGATTTTTCTAAGCTCGAAAAAATAGGAGCTTATCCTGAAAACAATTATGATAAATCTATGATTAAAAAGATTCAAATTGTAAGATTGCTGCAAGGCAAATATAATATAGGAATGGATTTCCTGCCCATTTTAAAAAACCTGCTCCATAGTCCTATTTTTAAACCATCTGATATTATAAGCATGGTCAGTGGCATGAAAGATAATGTTAAGCTATGGGAATTCATGTTTTCCCATAGCTTAGCCCAAGAGTCCAACGAATATCAAATTCCCGTTTATTACATTGTGGGTAGTAGGGATTTTCAAGCACCCAATACCATAGCAGAAGCATATTTTAATACTATTGATGCACCACATAAGAAGCTTTTAGTAGTAGAAGATGCTGGACACTTTATGATGCTTGACCAGCCCAAATTATTTGCAGATGCATTAAGCAAAATACGAAATGCAGAGCAAGATTAATAGTAAAATACATACTAAAAGAGCCAATTACTCCTTATATAATTGAAGTAATTGGCTCTACAAATTTCTATTATCACAATACTCTCATTCAGTCTAATAATAGCTTTGTCTTAAGATGCAGTATTAAAGAATGTTCTCACATTCTTCCACACCATGATGTTTAACACCCCACTTTTTTATTATAATAAGTGCGATGATAATCATTATAATTGCTGTAACGAATCCTGTTTCTCCCACGAAATAGGCCTGTTTGCTTGCCTTTGTCAGTGGTCCAAATATTAACTGATCAAAATAATTATGGCTTGCATGAAAAATAATAGCTGGCCACACACTCTTTGATTTGAAACGGAAATAGGCCATTATCGCTGTCATTGCAATAACTTCAATTACAAACATTGGAAGCTGATACCAGACACTTGTTCCAGAGTTGTATACTCCTGCTATCATTAGTGGAAAATGCCACACAGCCCAAATTAACCCACTCAATATAATCGATACTTTGACATTCCATAGTTGTGCCATCCTTGGCAATAAAAAGCCTCTCCATCCAATCTCCTCACCGGCTGCAGGTAATATAGCAGAAGGTATTAATAATAGCAGCGTTACAACTGAGTCAGAATAAACTTTACCAGTAAATGCTGTCGGTTTAAAAATCCAATATGGTCCATATGACAATCCCAAGTAAATAATTGGAATGATTATGCTTACCAGAATATATTTAAACTCACATCTGTTCCATCCTAATATCTTTTCCTTTGGATAATATCTGGCTCTTACTATAAATGCTGCTGCTGCAGGACAAAACATCAATATACTCGTCATTCCAGCTGCAGCATCACCACCCTTTATTCTAATGTAATAACAAATGGTGCTTAATACTAATGTGATTAATAAAAATAACCCAACCGACTTCCTATCCCTTGCCTCTCCCATTACTTTTCCTCCTTATAATATAAAAGAAACTCCCTACAAATTCAAATATTCCTTATATAGTAATAACTATTATATTTTACCATTCGGAAATCAAAGAAGCAATTGGATTTTTATGGCATTTTACTAACAAGCTTGCATCTCTATATTTTATTATACTATAGATAAATGATAAATATATTCCTTCTCTGCCAGACTATTTGTCCATTATAAAAGGTGTCCTGACAGAATCAAGACACCTCATATATTCTTATCTTTAAAACAGAATACATTCAGAATATAATAAAGACCTGCTACACATACTTTTCTGCTAATACATCGATTCCGCGGGTAAGAATATCACGGATTGCCTTTTCTGCCATTTCCTCATCCTTAGCGGAAATAGCATCAAGTACCTTTTGATGATGGTCAGCACTAGCAGCACAATCTGCTGGACACACCTCATAGTGCCTGCGGGTCAATGTGCGGATAATGGATTCAAACCCTCGAAAAATCATGCTATATATACTGTTGCCGCTAGCCTGGGCCAACCCATAATGAAACTTATATACCAGGTCACCTATATTTGCATCAGGCTCCTTCATGGCTAATACCAACTGCTGCATCTCCTCCATTGTGCTTTCATAAATATGCGTACATGCACAACGGGCACACTCAGTCTCAAGCCAAAGCCTGGCATTCATCATGTCAGCAAACAGTGAATAGTCAAGCTCAGTAGAATCATAGCTCATTAATGCAGCCAGGGATTGAGGGGTAGGATGCTTACGGTAATCGCTTACCATAATGCCTCGCCTGGGCACAATTTCTAAAAAACCATCAGCATTAAGCGCAAGTATAGCCTGATGCAGAGAGCTGCGGCTGATTCCCATCTGCTCAGCCATGTCACGTTCAGCAGGAAGCCACTGGCCAGGCTGCAGTTCTCCAGAAAGTATCTTTCCCAGCAGGCTCTGCAGAACAGTCTCCTTTAAAGACGGAGCATTCAATTTATTAAAAATTGTGCTCACCGGAATCACCTCTATTTATTTTATAAACTTCATAAATCATAATATCAAACAACTTCCATAAACTCAAGATAATTATCCATGGGAATATTTCCTCCTCACATTCCTGCAAAAGAAACGGATGCATCTGTAAATCTATTGAAATTGCTATGCTTGTTTGTTACAATAATAGCAAGGATAATGGTGGTATAACCACCCACCAATTTAATTTTGAAAGGAGACCTTTATGGCTAAGTATGATGTAGTCGTAGTAGGTGCCGGCAATGCTGGTCTATCGGCGGCGATTCAAATGGCAATGTCAGGCAAAAAGACTCTTTTAATCGAACAGCACAACCTTCCAGGTGGCTGTGCTTCCAGCTTCCGCAGGGGACGTTTTGAAATCGAACCATCACTGCACGAATTATGTGACCTGGGTCCTGTTTCTAACCCTGGAGATGTCCGTGATATTATGGACAACTATGGGGTTAATGTAGACTGGATTGAGTGTCCTGACTGTTTCCGTGTTATTACTACGGGCTCTGATGGCAAGCCTCTGGATGTAACCATGCCATCTGGTATTGATAATTTTATTGCAAAGATGGAAGAGTACGTTCCTGGCAGTAAGTCAAAGATGGTTGCTCTATTTGAACTGTTCCAGGAAATCCTGGATGGTATAGCTTACATTACTGCTTCTAATGGGCATGCAGATTCGAGTGTGCTTAAAGAAAAATATCCTAACATGCTGCGCACTGGTGCCTATTCCACTAAGAAGGTATTCGATGCCTTAAAATTGCCTCAGAAGTGTCAGGATATCCTTTCCACCTATTGGTCCTACCTTGGTGTGGATATGGAGCATCTGGCTTTCATCCACTACGCTGCCATGGTGCACAAATATGTCTCCCGCGGTGCCTATATTCCTGCCCACACATCTCATGAAATCTCTGTTTCCATGACAGAGCGTTTTCGTGAGCTAGGCGGTGAAATATGGTTTAATTGCCGTGCAGAAGAATTCCTCTTTAATGGTGACAGGCTCTGTGGTGTCAGAACCAGCCTTGGCACTATTGACTGCGATTATGTTCTCGCCAACATTAATCCCGATATTATCTATGGCAAAATGATGCCTAAGGAATTAGTACCTGAACGTGAGAAAAAGCTCTCTGCTGCACGCAATCAGAATTTCGGAGCACGCATGTTTACTGCATATTTCTGTTTGGATATTCCTGCAGAAGAGCTGGGCATTAAGGATTACTCCATATTCATGGCAGGCACAGCAGATTCCGCTGTTGAATACAAAAATCTGCTTAACGGATTTGATACCAACGATTATGCAATTTTCTTATGCTATAACATTGCTAATCCAAAAATGTCCCCTGAAGGCACATGTATCTGCTCCTTCACAAGCTTTGGTTCTCCAAAGGATTGGGACAACCTGAGTCAGAAGGACTATTTTGCCTTCAAGAATAAGTTCACCAGAAAATTTCTGAATACCCTGAAGGAAAAAGCCGGAATAGACCTGTCGGGACATATTGAAGAGGTGGCTGTTGCCTCCCCATGGACCTTTGCCCGTTATCTCGGCACACCCGAGGGCAGCGTATACGGCCACGAGACTAAGGACTGGGATGGGATGATGGCCCGTATGATGATGCTTGGCAGTGATTATCCTATTAAAGGACTACGCCCTATAGGTGCCGCCGGTCCTCGTGGCGACGGTTACAGTGCTGCGTACATATGCGGCCAGCTTATGGCAAGGTTAGCCCTTAAGGACATGGCTGAAGAAGGAGGTAATGAGTAATGGCTCTCAATGTAAAGGTAGGTCTTATTGGACCATTAGATATGCTGAAGTTTAAAAATATGGCCAAGGTCCGTGAACAGGCCATACAGGCTGCGCCAGCCAAAGAGGTTGTTGCAGAATATGCTATTAATAAAAATGCAAAGGCATTGCACCCAGATTACTTAAAGCTTGTTGTAAGTGAAGTTATTGAACATACAGGCGCTTCTTCTAAAACCTATGTTTTTTCAAGTGGAAATAGCAGTCCGCTGCCTTACTTCCGTGCGGGCCAGTATGTGAGCCTTAAGCTGCAGATTGGAAAAAGCTTTGTTACCCGTCCATATTCCATAAGCTCTTCTCCCAAATGGGCACTTGAGGGCAAGATAGCCATTACTGTACGTGAGAACCAGGATGGCTTTGCTGCTGATTGGATTTTAGAGAATCTTAAAGTCGGAGACAAGCTGACTGCCTCAGCCCCAGAAGGCCAGTTCTACTATGAGGACCTGCGTGACTGCCAGAATGTAGTAGCTTTAGCAGGCGGCTCTGGTATTACTCCTTTCTTATCCATGGCCTATGCTATTCGAGA
>JAEZLD010000100.1 GCA_023415335.1 Bacillota bacterium
TTATTGCAATAATCGGTGGAACCCTTATTGAAAGGCTTCACATGGAAAAGTATGTGGAAAGCTTCATTTTATCTGCAAGCAGCGTGGATATTGAGTCTCCTGACCTTACAAGGAAGGATCGTCTCACCTACGCTAAGGACCAGATGCTTTCTACATTCAAAAAGGTATTCCCATATATACTTATAGGAGTGGGCATTGGTGCAGTAATCCATAACTGGATACCTGAGGAATGGGTGGAAATGGTGCTTGGAAACAACAACCCGTTTGGAGTGGTGCTGGCAACACTGATTGGTGTTCCTATGTATGCAGATATTTTTGGAACAATCCCTATTGCAGAGGCTCTGTTTGGAAAGGGAGCCTTGCTTGGCACCATTCTCAGCTTCATGATGGCGGTAACCACGCTATCTCTGCCATCCATAATAATGCTCCGGAAGGCTATAAAGCCCAGGCTACTGGCACTTTTCATTGGAATTTGTACTGTGGGAATTATCATAGTAGGATATTTCTTTAATACGATTCAACCATTTATTGTGTAGGAGGGATTTTATTAAAGCTCGTAATTATATAGACGGAACTGAAAGGAAACCCCAGATAAACCAGGAAGCTGTCCAGCTGATATAACAGCATTATGGTATTGATATGGAACTGACTTAATATTCAAAGTTGCTGTACTACATTACACCAGTAGACATTTTAACGACAATGGGATGCAACACGAGTATCTGTTTTTGCCCTGAAGACACCATAAACACTGGGACTTGGAGGCGCAGATAGGTACGTGTGATAAAGCTTTTGCTGAGGTATTATGGGTGGTATATTATCCATTCTAATGGAGTAAATAGAAGATCATATTTTTATATGACCGGTGTTCCAAAGGTAAAGTAAAGGTTTCTGATTTAGAAAAATGGAGGGCAGCTAAAAGCTGTCCTCCATAAGTTTTACATCATCATTGGTGCTCCAGGTCCCATTGGAAGCTTTAATAAGTACCAGGCTACTAGCTGTAATAGCCAGAATGCCAAGAACCATATGGAATATGGTGTCATGTTTGCGATAATAGTACCCATTCCTGCATCCTTGTTGTATTTCCTGACTACCCCATAGATAATCGGGAAGTAGGCGCTAAGCGGGGTTATGACATTTATGACTGAATCACCTATTTTATAGGCCATTTGAATTAGTGCTGGATGATACCCAAGGAGCATGAACATTGGTATGAAAATTGGTGCCATTATTGCCCACTTTGCAGATGCGCTTCCAATAAAGATGTCAATAAGTATACACAAGAGTATAAGAAGTATTATTACAACTATAATCGGAAGGCCTGACGCCTCAAGAGCATTTGCTCCGTTTATAGCAAATATCATGCCTAGATTTGACCAGCCAAAGAAGCTTACAAATTGGGCTATAAAGAATATAAGTACGATATAGGAGCCCATATCTGACATACATTTGCTTAGGGTAGCAACTATATCTCTACTTGATTTGAATTTACCTGATAGCTTGCCGTAAACTACTCCAGGTATAAAGAATGCTAACGTTATTAGTATTACAAGACCCTTCATTAAAGGAGCAGCACTAACAATGGCTGAATGTGTTTCAGGATCTCTAAGTATACCATTCTGAGGAATAATTCCTGCTGCTACTATTATTAAATATACTAGCAAAGCAGCACCAGCCCATTTCATGGCTTTAACTTCTTTTGGGGTAATCTCTTCAAGCTTTTCATCAGAATTAGTCCAGGCTCCAACCCTTGGTTCAACGAACTTCAATGTTACCCATGTTGCTACTATAGTCAGCATGAATACTGAGAACAGCTGGAAGTAGTAAGTCATCATTGGGTGAACAGAAAAGTTGGGGTTTATAAGCTTTACTGCTGATTCTGTAAAGCTTGTAAGCATAACATCAAGTGTACCTACTATTATGTTTGCACTGAATGCACCAGCAACTGATGAGTATGCACATAGCGCACCTGCAATAGGATTTCTGCCTGCAGCAGCAAATATCATTGCTCCTATTGCTGGCATAATAATGAATCCAGAATCTCCAGCAATATTTGAAACTATTGAAGCAAATACAACTATTAAAACAACCTTGACCTTTGAACCCTTAATATTGGACATGGACTTTCTAAGCAATGCTGTGAATAATCCGGATTTTTCACACAATCCAACACCAAGCATCGCAACGAGTACAACACCCAGAGAATAAAACCCGGAAAAATTTGTCACTGCATTGGATAGTATCTTTTGTAATCCAGCTACTGAAAGAAGGTTTACAACAGTAAGTTTTTCTTTTGTTCCTGGATGTATAGCTGAGTAGCCTGATTTCGACAAAATGAAAGACAACACGATTACAAATATACTCAACCAAACGAATAACATCATTGGTTCAGGTATTTTGTTTCCTGCCTTTTCAATTCCATTGAGAAACTTGTCAAACCCGCTTTTTTTCTTTTTGTTAAGCTGTAGTTCTGCCATAGAAAAGCCTCCTTATAATAATTTTACTTATATTAATGCACATTGTGTAAAAAGGTTCTAATTGTTCGATATAAATTTGATTCTTGATCAAATTTATATATAAAAAGCTTAAAGTAATGCAGAGGAAGTTGTTTTTGTTTGTACTACTAGGGTTTTACGCTACTTTTCAACAGAAGTTTCAATAATTGAAACTACAAATTCACCAACTTTTATCAGATCATCAACTGGTATGCTTTCTTCTAAAGTATGTGCATTTCTGTCGTTGATTCCAAAAACTACAGTAGGAATATCCTTTCCATTAAGTATGTTTGCATCTGCTCCTCCACCTGTAAACTCTACACTTCCGGTTATGCCAATTTTGTTTAAAGCCTGTAGTGAGATTTGTACTACTTGAGAATTTGTATCAAGATTAATTGGGGAATAGCTATTTTCTACAATACACTCTACTTCAGCACCATAGTATTGCGCTGCCGCCCTTGCTGTTTTCATCATATGGTCTATCTGTTTATTAAGCTTATCAACACTTAAGCTTCTTGCCTCTCCATTTGCCTTTACAAGAGAAGGAATAATATTAAAACCATCACCACCTTGAATTATTCCTATATTTGCAGTGGTTTCTTCATCAATTCTTCCAAGCATCATTTTACTTATTGCTAGAGAAGCAGCCTGAATTGCACTTATTCCCTTCTCAGGCTCTGCACCTGCATGGGAAGCCTTGCCCTTGAAAATAAAGTTTATAAAGTTGTGGGCAGGTGCTTGAGTTATAACGGTTCCAAGGGGACCACCTCCATCAAGACAGAAGCCAAGCTTTGAGGTTAATAGAGAGGTATCAAAGTTCTTCATACCTTTTAGTCCAATTTCCTCTGCCACAGTAAATAAAATTTCAATGTTTCCATGTGGAATGTTTTTTTCATCAATAACATGAAGTGCCTCCAATATGCTTGAAAGTCCAATTGCATCATCAGCACCAAGTATTGTAGTACCATCACTACGAATGACACCATCTTTTATTGACGGCTTTATTCCTTTTCCGGGGGACACTGTATCCATATGGGCTAAAAACAGAAGAGCAGGATATTTTGGATCACCCTTTAATCTTGCAAATAAATTTCCTGCATCACCGCCAATAGCTTGCCCAGCATTATCTTCCTGTACTTCAAGTCCGAGTTTGAAAAGATGGTCCTTGAGATAATCTGCAACAGCACGTTCATTTGTAGACACTCTGTCAATTTGGACTAATCTCAGGAACTGATGAAGTAACCTGGATTCATTTACCATCATATCTCCTTCTCTCATATTGTAGATTTTTATAAGCGCTTACATATAGAAGTGAAATTGGTAATTATTTCATGAAATATCTTATTTACATTTTGATACTTGATCAAAAATATGTCAATACTAATAAGATGTTAAGTTTATATAACAATTCGTCATAATTAGGTAGATATACTGCTTTGAGGTTTTGATAATTAATTATAAAAAGAAAAATAACAACGAAAACTTTAGTGAAACCTTACAATCATAGGAAACATGCGAGAAAGGCTCATTTGATACAGTTTCATATATAATTTAGACTAATAATACTTCATACTGTGTATGATATGGATTTTATGTTGTTAATTTCCAACTGAGGTTTTATACAATAATAAAAATGATATAAAGACTTTTTTTATGGACTACACAAAATTTAAAAAAATATTTTAAACACCCTTGATATTTGATCAAAAATGATAGTATAATATATAAAAAAGAGAATGGAAGGATTTTAGTGGATATAAAATCATTGAATATTACGACTGTACAGGAGACTGTATATGAAGAATTATTAAAGGCAATACTACAGGGAAAAATTCCTCCAGGGGAGAAGATAACAATGGAAGGAATAGCCAAAATGATGAACGTGAGTCTTATGCCTGTTCGTGTTGCATTAAAAAAGCTGGAAGCCGGGAACTTTGTAAAGATTGGAACAAATAGAAGGATAACCATAACCGAGCTCACAAAAGAAAATATGGCAGAGATATTTAAAATACGCCGACTAGTTGAAGCCTATGCAGCAGAATTAGCATGTACGACAAGAAGTGATGCAACAGTTGAGCTTCTGGAGAAATACAATGAAATCTGTGAGACATCTGATGATAGCGAGGAGTATTTAAATGCAAATTCTAAATTTCACAGCATTATCTATTCGGAAGCAAGAATGCCGATACTTGAGGGAATAATAAATTCTTTATGGCAGCAGGTAAGCCCATATCTACATATACTTATTCGTGAGGAGCATCAGCGCATTATCAATGAGTTTGACCCTAACCATAGAGGTATGATTGATGCTATGAAAAACAAGGACCCTCTGTCAATGAGGGTATGGATAATAAAGGAGCTAACGGAGGCTGAAAAGCTCATTGCACATAAGATGGACTGGTAAGGTGTAATATATTAAAATTACCTTAAATTTTTAAAAGTACATAGGGTCCTTACATTTCCTGTAGGACTCTATGTATTTTAAATAAAAATATATTTGATCAAATATCAAATACATTTTTATTCGTGTTATTCTAAAAGAAATCTAAAATAAAGAAGAATTATTAAATACTGTACTCTGATAAATAAGATATATTACAAGTAACAAAATAATGGCACATGAATACTTTAGGAGGTGTTCAAATGGGTTATAAGATTTTAGGTATTTCTGGAAGCCCGAGACCAAACAGCAATACAGAGCTTATGGTAAGAGAAGCATTGGAGGGGGCAAAAGAAACAGGGGGAGTTGAAACCGAGCTGGTTACACTTTCAAACAAGAGGATAATGCAATGTAGTAGTTGTTTTAAGTGTGCAGAGAAAAAAAGCCTCTGTATATTTAAAGACAAGGATTATCTAGGTGAGTTCTATCAGAAGTGGTTTGAAGCTGATGGAATAATTATCGGAAGCCCGGTCTATCATTTATCTGTACCTGGAGTATTAAAAAATCTTCTAGACAGGCTTGGAGAGGGAGTATGGTCAATAAGAAAGAATGGTACAGTTGATTCGGGCTGGTTTTGTAAGGTTGGAGGTGTTATGGCCCAGGGATTGGGTACCTTTGGAGGACAGGAATATACCATACAGTATCTTATAAATCATCTTCTGCTTATGAACTGTATAGTAGTTCCTGCGGAAAATCTTACTGTACCTGGAGTCCCAGGATCCTTCAGAGATAACAGGGTGTTAGAACCTGGACATATTGCAGAATATGATCCAAAGGCTCTTGAAAATGCAAGAATCATGGGAAAGAGAGTGGCTGAGGTTACAAAGATATTTAAAAATGGTGTTGAAAAAATTCAAAATGATTTGCCACATGAATACATTGAATTTGTTCTTACAAAAGAAGGATTTAAAAACCTTTATTAAATTTAGAAGGCATGGCTGTTTACAGCTCACTTATACAAAAGCCAGATGATAAAGAAAACAAATTTTTAAATAAAAATAAGAAAAGGAGTGTTTAAATTGGCATTAAAGTATTATGAAGGCTACAAATTCTATAAGGTTCCTAATTACCCTGATGTACCATACGGAGAGTATAAAGCTCGTATTGAAAAGGCTCAGAGGTTAATGGAAGAAAACGATGTGGATTGCTTGGTTTTATGGAACAAGAAAAATATAAGATACTTCTTTGGATTCCAGTCAATTCACTGGCTACTTCCAAGCATACAGTGCGCAGTTGGAATAGTACCTGCAAAGGGAGAACCTTTACTGGTCGTGCCTGATTTCTTTATGGGAACTGCAGAAAATCTTTGCTGGACAAGGGGGATGTACGGATATCTAAATCCTCATCAGCCAAAATCTCAGAGAGAGTTGTCAATTGATATTGCAGATCTTGTAAAAAAAATAGGCTGTGGAAATAAAAATGTTGCCCTGGAAAAAGGCCAGATGGGCTGTATGTGGATTCCAAGACCTTTAAACGATATTGAAAACTTCATGAAGGCTTTGCCTGATGCTAATTTTGTTGATGGTGACAGGGTAATCTGGGGATGCAGAATGATAAAATCACCTCTTGAAATAGAGCGCATTTCAAAATCTGTCGAGGTGATTGGGGCAATTGAAGCAGAGCTTGTTGAACAGTATAGGCCTGGAATGACAGAAACAGATATAAGCAAGATAGTACAGCGTAAGGCAGCTGAAATGGGTACAAGCCATATAGGAGATAGTATAGGGCTTCAGGGTTCCTTCAGAGGCGCATTTAATAAGGAAATAATGGCTGATATTGGAGTACACGAAGGGGCTGAGATGGTTAAAGGGGATTACATATTCTTTGATATGTTCTATGACTACAAGGGTTATGCACCTGATACTGCAAGAATGTACCAGTTAAGCCAGGTAACAGACAAAATGAAAAAGATGTATGAACTGATATATGAATGTGAGGATATGGTTGAGAAAGTATTAAGACCTGGAGTCAAGGCAAATGAGGTTTGGAGAGTAATGTATGAGCCAATAGAAAAGGCAGGGCTTCCTGTGCTTGACATGGGAGGGCATGGTACAGGACTTGATACCCACGAGCCACCATCAATAGATGCATGGAATGAGATGGAGATGCAGGAAGGAATGGTATTGTCCATTGAGCCATGGGTTTATGAAAGCCTTAAGATACATGGTGGTACGGGGAAGTATGGTATACAGGATCAGTTTGTAATAACAAAGGATGGATGCAAAAAGCTGGAAGGTTTAAATAGAGAAGTAATTCAGGTGGCTCATCCAATACTTTAGCTTTTTAGGGTTGACAAGATTCCAGTGAAAGCATTATGGGGCTTTCACTGGAATCTTGTAAGGTTGCAATGCTAAATATTACTATAAATGTAAAAATATTATATTAGGGGGGGTGACACAGTGCAGGAAAGGTTTAAGGTAAAGATAACGGTAATATCACAAAAGGGAACATGTGCTGCAGGGCATAAGGTCGGAGATGAATATATAATAGACAGGCATACCCCGGGGAACTTTTGTATATTTGCATATAGTGCACTTGATCCGGATATAAGGACCTTGATGTTTAATGGAGCATACCCATGGTCAGAGGATAAGGATGTATATGTAGGCTGCTGCCCTGACCCTGTAAACCCTGTGGTTTTTGAGGTTAGACGTATTCGAGAAGTCAGATAAAGCTTCTTATAAAAAGGGGGACGCATAATGCAGTCAAATTTAAATTACTTTTTTTCTGCAGAATCTGTAGCAGTAGTAGGGGCAACAACAAATCCTGATAAATTAGGATTTCTTGTCTTAAAGAATATAATAGCTGGGGGATTTAAAGGAAGAATTTATGCTGTAAACCAAAAGGGCGGCAGCGTTATGAACCTCCAGTGCTACAAAAGATTAAGCGACATAGATGAAGTTCCTGACCTTATTGTAGTAATCGTCCCTAGCAGCTCAGTTTTAAATGTAATTGATGAGGCTGGGAGGATTGGAGTCAAGGGAGCTATAATAATATCCGGAGGCTTCGGCGAGTCGGGAAATAATGAGCTTGAAAGAGATCTGGTAGAAATTTCTAGAAGATATTCCATTCGCATTCAGGGCCCAAATTGTCAGGGACTTATATATAATCCTAACAAATTCTGTGCATCATGGCCTCTGGTTTCATCTATGGGACATATCGCAATTATTGCACAAAGTGGAACAGTTGGAGCAGAGATTGGAATACGTGCACAGGAGGAGGACCTTGGGGTATCTGCCATTGTAAGCCTTGGAAATAAAAGTGAAACAAACGAACTGGACTTTATTAAATATTTTTCCGAGGATGACAATACTAAGGCGATAGGCCTATACCTTGAGGGCGTTACCGATGGAACAAGGTTTATAGAGCTTGCTAAGGAAGTTACATCTAAAAAGCCTTTTGTTGTATTGAAGTCTGGAAGAACTCCCCAGGGCAAGCAGGCAGTTGCATCCCATACGAAGTCCCTTGCAGGAATGAGCCAGGTTTTTAATGGCATGTGCAGGCAGTACGGGATTGTAAATGCAAAAAACATAACTGAGCTCTATGATCTCTTAAAGGGCTTTGCCTATCTAAAGCCTCCAAAGGGGAAAAATGTAATGGTAGTTACAAGCTCAGGAGGAAGTGGTGCTCTTGCAGTGGATGAACTATCGGAATCTGGACTTAATCTTGTAAGACTTTCGCCAGAAATTGAAAAGGAAATAAAGGTGGCTTTACCAAAGCATTGTATTGTAAAAAATCCTATTGACCTTACGGGGGATGCAACACCTTTACGTTATAAGGAAATAGTAAGTAAGGTTTCTGAGGATAAAAATGTAGATATAATATTTGTTGTTTTTGGAGACCCATTCCCTGGCGTTGGAGAGGCTATTTCAAGCATAAGGGACAGTATTGAACAGACTCTTATAGTTTGTTACCTTGGTGGAGGTGAGGTACAAAAACAGGAAAGAAGTATAATGCACAGGAACAATATTCCGGTATTTTCCTCCCCTGAGGGTGCTGTGCATACAATAAAGAATATTGTAGAATACAGTGAGTATCTTGGGATTACTCGGAAGGAGGAGTAGAAATTGAAGTTTATGCTTGAAGTAGAGGCCTACAGCATCCTTGAGGGAAATGGAGCTCCTCTGCCGAAATACTGCTTCGCAAAAACAATTAAAGAGGCACAGAAGGCTGCAGATGAGATTGGATATCCTGTAGTAATGAAAATAGTTTCAGAAGATATACTCCACAAATCTGATATAGGCGCTGTTAAGGTCGGACTAAAAAATGCTGAGGATGTAAAGTGTGCTTATAATGCAATTATGGAATCAGCAAATAGAGCAGTTCCTAATGGAAGGCATAGAGGAGTTTTAATAACAGAAATGATAAGCGGTGGAGTTGAAACCATAATTGGTCTTGGTAAAGATCCGGAATTTGGAAGATACATAATGTTTGGAATGGGCGGCATATTTGTTGAAGTATTCAAGGATGTTTCTTTCAGGATGATACCCCTAAGCCTGAAGGATGCAAGAGATTTGATAAATGAAGTGGAAGGAAGTCTGTTACTAAAAGGCTATAGAGGTGATTCAAAGAAGGATATTGAAGCACTCATAAGGCTTTTAATGACATGCTCTAATATATCAGAATCACATCCTGATATAAAGGAAATGGATTTAAATCCTGTGATTGTAAATGAAGATGGAGCTTTTGTACTAGATGCAAGAATTGGCAGGGACAACAGTTAATGATTGAAAGAGGGGACACGATGAAAAATAATATTGGCTTTGATTATTTAAATCCCTATGAGTGGATGGACAAGATAGGCAAGTTTGATCCGTTAATTATCACTATTGCCATAAATGGAGGGGTCCAAGGAAAAGAAGCAAATCCTGCAATCCCAGAAACTCCTGATGAAATAGCTGCTTCTTCCTATGATGCATATAATGCTGGAGCCAGCATAGTTCATATACATGGAAGGGACCCAAAATGTCTGTATAAAAACAGTGGGGAAACAGAGGTTTATCAAGAAATCAACTGCAAGGTAAGGTATAAGTGTAAGGATATAATAATAAACAATACTACAGGTGGAGGACCAACAACCACAGCAGAGGATAGGATGAGGATACTGGATGCATGCCCTGAAATGGCCTCCTTAAATCTTGGCCCTGACATGACAAGATTCAGGTTGAAAACAAGGCCTGAACCACTAAAGCATCCGCACGAGGGACTTTTATTTGATGAATGTATGCCAGCAACATACAGCTCAATTGAGAAGCTTGCAGCTACAATGAAGGAAAAGGAAATAAAACCCGAGATGGAAATATATCATCCTGGGCAGTATTGGGTAAGTCAAGAACTGATAAAACAGGGTTTACTGAAGCCTCCTTATTTGTTTCAATATATTATGGGTTATCAGACCTCAAGCTACCCAACACCAAAGAATCTTATAAACCTAGTGGAACAGCTTCCAGAAAACTCCGTATTCAGCGCCGTGGGTATTGGAAAATACCAGTGGATGATGACAACCTTGAGTATAATACTTGGAGGAAATGTAAGGGTGGGTCTTGAGGATAATGTATATATGGACAAAGGGGTAAAGCTTAGAAACAACATGGAAGCAGTTGAAAAGATAGTGAGAATTGCAAGGGAGCTTGGACGAGAGATTGCAACTCCAGTTCAGGCAAGGGAGATGCTTAATATATCTCAAATTCCAAGAAAATATTAAATAGAATTAATTTAATATTTTATGTATACAAAGCGGGAGGTCGACTTAAACTGGCCTCCTTATGTTTTCCACAGCGTATGTAGTACACGATTTTTAAAGCCATAGGGGCTCCCTTCTTAACCTGAGTGGTTCTGGGAAATAATAGGGAGAGATGGCATTGACTGAACGTTCAGGCCATAAACGAGATTGTTTATACAAAGATAAGATTTCATGCTTGAAGACATACTTATTTGTGCTTGAAAAGGGGGGGCTACAAATATAATTATTCGGTCATCTGGGAAGCCGGACAGCCCACTCACCTCACCGAGATTTGTAGTATACCGAGTTCCCTATATAACAAGTATAAAAGAATAATGCTCAAGGCAACAAGAGTTTTTCATCAAGTTTTGTGCCTGAGCGAAGCGAAAGGAATGGATATAATTATGAAAATACGCCCTGTCTGGGCAGAGATCAATCTAGATAATCTTGCTCATAATATAAAAGAGATAAAAAGAATAACAAATAGTAAAGAAATAATGGCAGTTGTAAAAGCAGATGCCTACGGACATGGAGCACTTGAATGTTCAGAGGTTTTGCTGGAAAATGGTGTGAACAGCTTGGCAGTAGCAGTTATTACTGAGGCTATAAGCCTAAGAAAACAGGGAATTAAGGCCCCAATAATGGTATTAGGATATACTCCTGAAGAGTATGCTGAGGAAGTAGTGGAATATGATATACAGCCTGCAATATATGACATTAAGAGTGCAGTCAGGCTTTGTGAGGTTGCTGAGAGGAAGGGCAAGAAGGTAAGAATACATGTGGCCATAGATACTGGTATGGGAAGAATAGGTTTTCTCTGTAAGGAGGAAAGTTTTCAGGAAATAGAAAAGATAAATAACTTAAATAATATAGAAATATATGGACTGTTTTCTCACTTTTTTAGCGCAGATGAAGAGGACAGACGATATGCTGACGATCAATTTGAAAAGTTTATGCGTTGCTGTGATATCTTATGCGAAAGAGGGATTAAGCCAAAGTTGCGTCATATAGCCAATAGTGCTGCTGTAATTGGTATGCCACAGATGCATCTAGACAATGTAAGGCCAGGAATAATATTATATGGATATTATCCATCGTCTGCAGTTAACCATAATTTGATTTCTCTTAAGCCTGTAATGGAAATTAAGGCTAGAATAGGATGTATCAAGTTGCTCAGTAAGGACATGTATGTAAGTTACGGAAGAACATACAAAACAGAAAGAGACACTATGGTAGCCATCTTGCCTATAGGATATGCAGACGGATATTCTAGACTACTAACAAACAAGGGCAAGGTTATAGTTAACGGAAAGCTTGCTCATATTATAGGGAGGATATGTATGGACCAATGTATGATAGATGTAACTGGAAATGAACCAATAAATATGGGAGACGAGGTTACCATACTTGGTGGAGAAGGAGATGTACATTGGGATGCAGATGACATAGCAAAGGTTTGTGGCACCATAAGTTATGAGGTATTGTCAACCATAGGCAAGAGGATACCCAGGGTGTATATAAAGAACAATGAAATAGTTAGGGTAAAAAATTATATATAAGCTAAGCTGGTGTTTTATGGAGTAATTCCCTGTTTAAGCTTGTATTTGTGACCATAATCTTATTATATAAAACTCATATATTGTATGAAATATCCATACAGAGAAAAATGCGTATATAAGGACTGCCTACAGTAGACGAGGAGGTATCTTGTTGAAAACCGTTTTGCAACTCTGGTAAACGGGTTTGTATTTAGGCAGGACAGATACTTGCACCTAACAGGAGCCAGGATGTCTATAATATTGTCAAATACTGTCTGCAACATAGTAAGGATGGTTAACCTTTTATATCCAGTCGGAAATCATCCCAGCTTCGCTATGGTCAAAAACCGGTAAAAGCTGGGTTTTACCGGTTAATTATGACTATTGATTTTAAATAAAATATGGCGCTTTCGTGAAACCTCGATAAAATTTATACAATTAGTGAATACATACACATTTTAGTATGCATAATTTGAAAATTCTATGCTCATATTCGGAGGTCTCCCATTCACTTGATAATTGACATTTCAGGTTGGATATTAGTTATAGGAGCTGAATTTAATGGGGTGGGAGAAGCTTATGGATGAATTATATAGTATGACAGCTACACAGCTTAGGAATGGAATACAACAAAAACACATTGGCATTGAAGAATTAACCCATTTATACCTTGAACGTATTGAAAAATACGGCGGCAAGGATGGGCTAAACGTGACTGCAGAGATTAACGAGTCAGCCATAGAGCAGGCAAAGGCTATGGATTCACAGAGCAGCAGGGATCTGCCAATGTTTGGGCTTCCTATTCTCGTAAAGGACAACATAGATGTTACTGGACTTCATACTACAGCAGGAAGCCTTGCCTTGTCCGATAACATAGCAAAAGAGGATGCACCCATTATTGCAAACCTGAGAAGAAACGGTGCAATCATTCTTGGAAAAGTGAACATGACTGAATTTGCCAACTATACTTCCAAGGGCATGCCAAATGGCTACAGCTCAAGAGGCGGTCAGGTTAAGCATGCATATAATCCTGCTGCTGATCCAGGAGGCTCAAGCACCGGCTCTGCAGTAGCAGTATGTGCAGGGCTTTGTTCAGCGGCTATAGGTACAGATACAAGCTTCTCGGTTATACGCTGTGCAGCTGAAAATGGAGTTACTGGACTTAAGCCATCCTGCAATTCGCTGTCAGTCAAAGGCATTATTCCTATTTCACATACCCTTGACATGCCAGGCACATTGACACAGAACATGGCTGATGCACTGATGGTTTACTCGGCAATGAGAGACAAGCCACTAGAGCATATTGCTCCGGCAGACCCTAGGAAGCTGAATATATCTATAAATACATATAACAAAGATAAGGTATCAAAAGCCCAGCTTGCAAGTTATGAAAGGCTGTTTAGCTCCCTGCGGAGTGCAGGAACATCCTTTTCTAATGTTTCTCACGGGGCTTGCAAGTGTATGGGTGACATTATGTGCTGCGAGTTCAAGCACGACCTGGAGGAATACTTGGAATCCTCTTCAGCGAAAATGAAGAC
>JAEZLD010000152.1 GCA_023415335.1 Bacillota bacterium
TATCTGCTCCTCCTTGTTTAAGGCAGCCATGTTCGGAGCAGATGCCAACTGGGGAAGGGTGCTGTGCGCCATAGGCTACAGCGGTGCAGATGTTGATGTAAATGCTATAGACGTTTCCTTCAAATCAACCAAGGGCATCATAGATGTATGCAAAAACGGAGCAGGGGTACCCTTCTCAGAGGATAAGGCTAAGGAAATTCTTTTAGAAAAAAACATAGAGGTGCTTGTGAACCTTAATCAGGGCAAGGAAAGGGCCATAGCCTGGGGCTGTGACCTGACATATGATTACGTTAAAATAAACGGCGACTACAGGACGTGATAGGAGGATGGATATGGAGCTTACCAATGCACAGAGGGCCCAGGTATTAATACACGCCCTCCCTTATATAAAGAAATATAGCAATAAAATAGTTGTTGTAAAGTATGGCGGTAACGCCATGATAAACGAGGAGCTTAAGGAGGCCGTCATTGGAGACATAGTGCTCCTTTCCCTCATAGGGGTAAAGGTAGTGCTGGTTCATGGAGGCGGTCCTGAAATAACCCAAATGCTGAAAAGGGTTGGCAAGGAAAGCAGCTTTGTTGATGGGCTCAGGGTTACTGACAAGGAAACTGTTGAGATTGCACAGATGGTCCTGGCAGGAAAGATAAACAAGAACCTAGTCAACATACTCCAAAACAATGGAGGCAAGGCCATAGGCTTGTGCGGAATGGATGGCCACCTTATTGAGGCAAGGCTAAAGGACGAACGTCTAGGCTTTGTAGGAGAAATAACCAATGTAAATGCAGAGCCTATACTGGATGTACTTGACAAGGGCTATATACCTGTAATATCCACCATAGGCTGTGATAAGGAAGGGAGTACCTATAACATTAATGCAGACATTGCTGCCTCAAAAATAGCCTCAGCCCTGAAGGCAGAGTCACTCATTTCTATGACTGATATAAGTGGTATTCTCAGGGAAAAGGATGATCCAGGGTCCCTCATATCCAAAATATATGTAAGCGACACCCCCCAGCTTGTGCGGGAGGGCATCATATCAGGAGGAATGATTCCAAAGGTGGAATGCTGCACTGAGGCCATAAGACGTGGCGTAAACAGGGTGTTTATAATAGATGGGCGTGTTCCCCACTCCATTTTAATTGAAATGCTGACCGATGAGGGCATCGGTACTATGTTTGTATCGGGGGAGAATATATGCAGATGAATATTAAGGAAATCGATAATAAGTATATAGCAAATACATATGCACGCTTTCCAGTGGACCTGGTTTCAGGAAAGGGTGCCCTTTTGTATGACGGCAGTGGCAAGCAGTATATAGACATGGGAAGCGGTATAGGGGTTAATGCCTTTGGAATAGCCGACGAACAGTGGATTTCAGCTGTAACAGAGCAGCTTTCAAAGCTCCAGCATACCTCAAACCTGTATTATACCGAGCCCTGTGCCGAGCTGGCACAGCTGCTTTGTAGCAGGACAGGCATGAAGAAGGTTTTCTTTTCAAACTCCGGAGCAGAGGCCAACGAATGTGCCATAAAAACTGCAAGAAAGTATGCAGCCGAAAAGAAAGGCCCTGAGTACTATAACATCATAACCCTTAAGAACAGCTTTCACGGCAGGACCATAACTACCCTTTCTGCCACAGGCCAGGATGTATTCCATAAGAACTTTAAGCCCTTAACAGAAGGCTTCCTATACGGTGAAGCCAACAACCTTGCCAACATTGAAGCTATAGTGAAGGAAAACAATTGTGCTGCCATAATGTTTGAATGTATCCAGGGAGAGGGAGGGGTAAATCCTCTGACCCAGGAATTCATAAAGAGATTGGAAAAGCTCTCAAAGGAAAACGACCTGCTGCTCATATGCGATGAAGTACAATGCGGTAATGGGCGTACAGGCATGCTGTATGCTTATATGAACTACGGCATACAGCCAGACATAGTATCCACAGCAAAGGGCCTTGGAGGCGGACTCCCATTAGGTGCCACTCTTATAGGTGAGAAGGTTAAGGACACTCTAAAGCCTGGAGACCATGGTTCAACCTTCGGAGGAAACCCTGTATGCTGTGCAGGTGCCTTAAGTATAGTTTCAAGGCTGGATGATAACCTTTTAGAACAGGTTAAAGAAAAATCCCAATATATTATAACAGAGCTTACCGGATGCTCAGGCATCAAATCCGTAACAGGAATGGGGCTTATGCTTGGTCTGGATACTATAAAGCCAGTATCGGACGTAGTTGCCTCCTGCATGGAAAAGGGAGTGCTTGTTCTTACTGCTCACGGAAAGGTCCGGCTGCTGCCTCCTCTCAATATACCCATGGAGCAGCTTGAAAAGGCCGTATGCATTATAAAGGAGGCCTGTTCATAGTGAAGCAGCTGCTTAAAATAAAGGATTTATCTAAAAAGGAAATACAGGAGATACTTAATTTAGCCGACCAGCTGAAGTATGAAAAAAAGAACGGCATAGAACACCCCCTGCTTAAGAGCAAATCAACAGGCCTGCTTTTTGCTGAGCCCTCATCCCACTGCCTGCTCTCCTTTGCAACTGCCATAGGTGATTTGGGAGGAAGCCTTGTACAGCTTAATGCTGAAGACATGAAGCTATGTAATGGTCCCCTGGAGGACACCGCGAGATTTCTCTGTCGCTATCTGGACTGCCTGGTGCTTAGGGATTTTACGCAGCAGGATGAGGAAGCCATCGCCAGCTTAAGTACAATCCCTGTTATAAACGCATTAAGCCAAAGCTGCCACCCTCTTCAGACCCTGGCAGCCCTTATGACCATAAGGGAGAAGAAGGGAGTGTTCCAGGGCAGGAAGCTAACCATAATCGGGGGAGCAGGTCCTGCGGCCTCCTCGCTTATATGGGGTGGCCTTAAGATGGGCATGGAGGTATGCCTGTGCTGCCCGGAAACCCTGAAGCCTGATGAGGAAAGCATAATCCAGAAAGAGAATGGCAGAAGCTATGCTTACAGTAGCAATCCAAAGGAGGCTGTTAAGGCTGCAGATGTAATGTATGTTTGCCCTTATACTGATGACTCCACATATTCAGAGGAGTTTGAGTCTTACCAGATAAACAAGGAGCTTATTTCACTTGCTAAGGAGGATGTTTTAATAATGCACCCCCTTCCTGCACACAGAGGCTGGGAGATAGAATCAGAGACCTTTGATTCCTACGCTGATGAAATATTTGACGAAGCTGAAAACAGGCTCCATGTACAGAAGTCTGTTCTGGTGCTTTGCATGAAAGGTAACTAATGATACGATAAAGTATATAGGGAAAAACACAGTATTTCAGATCCTGGGCTCCGGAGATAAAGCTGACTTCCGGGAGATATGGTTTTCACCACCGGAATTTGCGGCTTTATTGAAAGTCTCATGGCTTCCAAATACTATTTGGTATATAGTATTCAGGCCTTCCCCTGAGAGGCAGCTTCGGCATCATAGAGGATGATTTCAGAAAAAAATAGAGCTTGTATGTGCCAGAAACGTTGACACAAGTCATTCCTAATGCTATGATAATAAGATACACAATTAGGAAATGTGAGGCTATAAGCTATGAGGTTATATGTAACAAGACATGGTCAAACCCAATGGAATATAGAAGGAAGAATCCAGGGACATAAGGACTCCCCCCTTACCCAAAAGGGAATCCATAATGCCAAGCTTCTGGGAACACACCTTGCAGATGTAAGGTTTGACTGTGTATATTCCAGCCCTCTTGGAAGGGCTATGCATACAACAGAGCTTATTGTTAAAAACAGGAATTTGGAAATAAAGCCTTTACCAGCGCTTGAGGAAATGGGCTTTGGAATCTGGGAGGGCCGGCTCTCAGAGGAGCTATCTCATCTTTACCCTGAGCAGTTCAACAGCTTCTGGAACCACCCCGAGCAGTACACACCTGTGGAGGGTGGAGAATCCTTTGAACAGTTTAACAACAGGGTAAGTGGATGGCTTAATGAACTAATAGTAGACAAGCCGGGCGAAAACATACTGGTGGTAACCCATACCTGTGTAATAAAGGAGCTATACTCCATTATAAATAAGCTTCCATTAAAGTATTTCTGGGATGACCCCAGAATACAGGATACATGTCTGTCAATCATAGAAATAAAAGATGGTGAGGCACGCTTCCTACTGGAAGCGGACACGTCCCACTTAAGATAGCTTACATAGACTGTGCATCGATTGACAATGCACAGTCTTTTTTAAAGTCAGGAAGTTTACCCCCTCTTACCAGTTTCCGGACTATAGAATTTAAGTATTCAGTTTCTTTCACTCTATTCTGTTGATTTCAGGAATATATGGTGTTTATCTTTTAGCAAATACTTTCAGGAGATATTGATATTCCTATAAATAACTGCGACAGCCTGATATCCTCAACATATGTATTAGGGACGGTTAAGCAAACTTTGCTTAACCGTCCCTGCTCCTTTCTGAATTGCAATAGAAAAAGCTTTAAGATATTATGTTATTAAATGCAAATATTTGCTATTGGGGGTTCTAAGTTATGAGGGTTGATAGGCTGCTGTCAATTTTAATAATGATATCTCAAAAGGGAATGGTTACAGGAAATGAGCTTTCACAGAGCTTTGAGGTGTCATTAAGGACAATATATAGGGATATTGATAAACTGGCTCTTGCAGGAGTGCCAATAGCCGCCATGCCAGGAAAGAACGGAGGCTATTACTTAATGGAGGGCTATAATTTCGATAACCTGTTTCTTAATAAGAGGGAAATTGAACCGCTGACGGCGGTAATGGATAACCTGAGGCAGCTATTTGGAAAAAACGAAGAGATAAATAGTATCGCAGATAAGTTTAGTGCCTTAAAAAATTACAGTGGGGAGTCAACTGATAAGCTTGTGGTAAACATGTCCCATTTCAGCATGGAGCAGGAGCTTAGAGAATACCTGTTTCTAATCAATAAGGCAATAGGGGATAATAGGCTTTTAGAGTTTACATACATAAACAGAAGAATGGAATCTTCAGATAGGACAGTTGAGCCACTACAGATTGAATTTTCTGAGGGACAATGGTTTGTTGCAGGCTTCTGCAGGGAGAGATGTGATTACAGGAAATTCAAGCTTGTAAGGATGCAGCACCTAAAGCTTGGAGAACTCTTTATAAAAAGGGATATATCCTCAAAGGAAATACAAAGAGTATTTCAGGAAAGCCTGCAAAAGAGTAGCATCAAAGTATCATTAAGATTTACTGGCAGGATAGGAAACCAGCTTGGAGAGTATTTTTCAAAGTCTGCAATAAGGGCTTGTGATGATGGAACATATATAGTTGAGGATTTTTTTCCTGATGATGAAGGCTTGAAAAGGTTCATTTTAGGCTTTGGCACTGAGTGCCAGGTTGAAGCCCCTGAGGAATTAAGGGAGTCCATGAAAGCTTATACGAGAAGCCTTTATGAAAAATACACCAGTCAATAAATTATTAAGCTTCCCTAATGGCAGCAAAACTGCATACCATAAGGGAAGTTTTGCTTTATGCTATCATAATCAACTGGATTGTCCATTTATGAAATCAATGCATTCTATAAGCTTTTCATCCAGGTCATCAGGATACCAGTGGGGAGTATTTTCATTAATCACATACTTACATGGCAGTTTAGCTTCACTAAAGACCTTAAGCAAATGCTGAACTCCTTCGTCTCTTTCCTGCTCACCCTCCAGTATTACACCCTTCATACCTTTAGCAGCTGCGTCCTTTGCCTCCTCTATATTCGTTGAAATGTTATCTCCTGGGCACAGAGCAATGAATCCCCTTGCAGGTATGGTGCTGGATAATGCTATATCCAAGGAGGTGGTGGCTCCCCCTGAAAAGCCTCCTATAATTACATTGCTTTCGTCAATGGAATAATCCTTAAGCAATTGCATATAACAGCCTTTGATCTCCTGCCTTGACAATTCCGGGTCTGGAAGCCAGCCGAATCCATTATAGCAATACATCTGTGACGACTGAGGATACACTGCTATATATCCCCTCTGCAGAAATACATCACTCCTCCAGTAGCTGCTGTGATAGCTTATGTAGCCATCTGCTGCATCCCCATGAAGGCATATAAACAGTGGATACTTCCTATCTGCATCATAATTTTTAGGAAGAAATACCTTATACTTAAAGCTAGAGTTTTTCCTAGCTTCCTCCAAAACAGCTTCATTGGCATGTCTAGTAGTCTCATAGTCCTTATGCTGCCTAATAAAGTTATATGTTCTAAAGTTTAATGGAAAGCAGAAGCCTTGGCTGATAGCTGACTTTATCATAGATATGCATTCATCAGCTTTATTCTGCCTAGAGTAAATTACCGAAACAATAAACATAATATAAAAACAGTTTCCCTCATATTCATTCTTTGGCAGCAGCTCCTGTGCGCTTTTCAGAATATACAGTGCCTCATCATGGTTCTCCTGGTCAATAAATACAGACACAGCAGCTTCAAATTCTTTAAACGTGTTATAAAACATACGCGTTCCCCCTCATAATATGGTTTTCATTTACATCTATACCATAAATTATAGAACGCATATGCTGACAGCTATATGTCAGTGAATAACAGGAGGATAAGCAATACCTCGGGAGGGCACGGAGTCTCTTCCCTACGATATACCCGGAATGAATCCCATATATTTTATACCACGGGAGGGCACTGGAAGACTTTTAATAAAACAGGCTATCACATAATGATTTTTTATCACTAATGCGATAGCCCATCTGTTATTAATAATTATCTGGTTTTATAAATATGATACGGCATACCAGCAATCTCGCTGCGGGCCGTGAAGAATCCACCGCATCCAGGATGCTCTGCTTTGTCTGCTTCACTATAACTCCAGCTGCCAGATCCAACATAGAAGTCCTTCATGTCTCTGCCCCCAAAGCCACCACATGTTACCTGGGGAGTGGGGAAGGGTATTCTCACCTTCTCATTCAATTCTCTGTCCCATACGGAAAGGCATCCCGTCCAATGGCAGATGTAGAGGTTATCTTCCACATCCATTGACATACCATCGGGCATACCATAGTTTCCCTTGAAATCCAGCACCTTTTCCCCCTTAGACAGCACACCTATATTAGGGTCGTAATCATAGGAAAGCAAACACTCATTGTATGTATCTGCAACATACATCTTTGTGCTATCCCCGTTCCAAAGCATGGTGTTATATTGATTTATAACAGGTTCAATCACCTTAACTGTGCCATCTCTCTCTATACAATAGAATCCCCCGGTCTGGTCAGGGGTATAAGCATCACTTCCATATGTGAGAGCAACGGTACTGACATAAATTCTTCCAGCTGCGTCCACTCTGGAGTCACTATATCTGACAGCAGTATCTCCACCAGAAGGGTCAGCAATAAACTTCAGCTTATTTGTCTTGAGATCCAGAAGGTACACGCCATCTTGAAGAACGCATAAGAGCTTATCTAAATCGTCACAGGGAACTGCGCTTCCAATAATCTGGCCTGTATGCCATACCTCTTCCTCACCATTTTCAGGATCGTAGCGATGGACGTCGCCACTATCCAAATCTGTCCAATATAACTTCTGTATGCGATTATCCCATGTAGGAGTTTCCGGCAGCTGAACGTTGCATTTGATTTTGGATTCAAATTTCATGTAAATGTCCCTCCTTGTATATACTCAGGCAATTGCCATACAAACTAACAGAACATAAGCCATATGATTTCATTTATACTTATAGCTCCGAAATAATCCTCTAATTTAAAATGGCTAATACTTTTCTCAACCTCATCCTTTCTATATGGGCATTCCTTCAAAGCTTCAATAATTTCTGCCAAGCTCTTTCTGGAAAGGAAGTCACCATAAAAGGCAATATCATCAATACGCCCATTATTTATGGACAGGCGGACTTCTAATGTTCCCCCATTAAATCTTTGGCGGTTCATTACATCAAATACAGGGGACTTTCCGAAGTTCCATTCCCAGGTTTCATATCTCTCAGCCTTTATTTCTCTTATAGCATTTAACTCCACATCCGTCAGTTTTGCATCCATGACTCCATCACGTAAGTGGCGCCTCAGAAAATCCCAAAATGCCTCCAAATCCATATCCACAGGCAAATAGCCCCGTATGTTTCCCACACGGCTGGCAACGGATTTCACGCTCCTTGATTGGAATTTTTCCCCACTGACTTGTAGTGCACTGCTTATCATGGATAAGTCAGAATCAAACAGCAATGTTCCATGATGTAAAATCCTTCTCTTCCATAAACGCTGTGCTGTCCCGGACACCTTTTTCCCGTTAACAATTATATCGTTCCGTCCACTTGCCTCTGCATTCACACCTAGTTCACTTAAAGCTTGAATCACCGGTGCAGTAAACCGGCTAATAGACATTTGCGATACATCTCCAGCATCTGTAATGAATGAGTAGTTTAAATTCCCCAAATCATGGTATACAGCACCACCACCTGTCGTCCTCCGAACAACATTGATGTGATTGGATTCCACAAATGGACGATTAATTTCCTCTTCTGTATTCTGATTCTGTCCCACGACAATTGTGTTTTCGTTCTGCCAAAGGATCAGATAATCTCCTTCCGCTTTATGTGTCAGAACATACTCTTCAAAAGCCAAATTATAAAAAGGGTCATGTGATCCTGTTTCTAAATAGTAACACGGTCTCATGGCGTCTCCTTTACATTAAAATTATTTCTTGCTCAGGGTTACACAAAAGTTGTACATTACTAAACTCATGTGCAAATTTGGTATAATCCTGATGTGCCAAGGCCCGTAGGCATATCTTGTCATCATTTTCAAATGGCACGTGATATAGGATAATATTTTTACAGTTCCATTCCTTCAGCAAGCTACGCCCCTGCTTTGAATGAAAAAACATGGGGTTGATAAATGCCGTGTGTAGTTCATGGATATTTAAAGGAAGATAATTGTCACTATTTTCATAGTCACAATCGCTTGTCACAAGGATTTGTTTTCCTTTTACTGTTAACAATATGCAGTCACAATCAAGATTTGTGAACATCTTGCCGGTATGCTTCATGCCAAGTACAGTTAAATAAACACCAGTCATCAGCTGGTATGAATGATACTGTCCACGTAGCAACCCTAATTTCCAATAGGATACATGCGCCTGCTCCAGGTATGCTGAAAGTTCCCGTTCCTCACTTTTATCCTGTGATCGTTTAGGAAGTAGTACCCGGCGTACACTATTGTGCTGCAGGTAATTCATCAGAAGCTTTGAAGAATAATGGTCAGGATGACTATGGGTAAACAGTATAAATTCTGCATTCCGAAAACAATTGTTCTCGTGGTTCATCCTCTCTAGCAGGTCCAACGGTACCTTGCTGAAGGGATATTCATCGGAGTGATGCAAAGCATCAATTAAAAATCTAATGCCATAAGCCTCCAAAAGGATGCCTGCATTAGCAGTAAGGAGAACGCGAATCATACCCTCTCTCCTAGCTCATTCAAATCTTCCCAAATTGGGTCCAATGCAGTAATCATGCGGCAATACATCTTGTATTTCTTTTTATAGTATTCGTGTTTCATCATATCAGGCATATATACATGACGGATGTGCGTGCAATGTTCTACGGCATCATACATATCTTTGTAGATTCCAACTCCAACACCTGCTGCCATTGATGCGCCCAATGCCCCAAGCTCTTCTGCTTCAGGCACTTCAACTGATGCACCTAATGCATCAGCAAACATCTGCATCCATGCACTGCTACGTGCACCACCACCAGCCATACGTACAACCTTAGGCTTATTACGAAATTCCAGCAGGCGGTCAATATGATACATGTGGCAAAACACCACACCTTCATACATTGCCCTTAGTAAATCAGGAATACCATGCCCACCCTTAAGTCCAATAAAGGCTGCCTTGGCATCAATACTTACATTAGTACCATATAGGAACGGCAGAAAAATGATGGTATTATAAGGATCGCTCTCCTCCACCATACGGCTAATTTCATCATATCCGCAGAACTCCATGCCCTGCTGTTTCAAGAAGGTCTTGATAAACCATTCCTGATTGGTTGCGGAAGTAGAGCTTCCCTCTAAAATCTCCTGATATCCTGGCAGACAATAGTAAAATGCGCTGAAAATATTCTTGGAATAAAGAGGCCTCTTTGTAATGAACGTATTTACACCCCAGGTACCAATAATCATTCCCATCTGCTCTTCATTTACAATACCTTGAGAAATAATAGTAGCTGATGTATCAATCAGTCCTCCCACAACAGGTGTTCCAACCTTTAGTCCGGTAATATCTGCACACTCTTCAGTAACATAGCCTCCAATTTCAGAGCTTTCCAGAATCTTTTCTGGAAATTTGCTTATATACTTACTTATTCCCAGTCTCTCTGCAATATCTATACTGAGCTTACGGGTATTAAGATCCATCATGCTGGTGGAAGAAAGCTCTGTGGTTTCAAGACAAAATATACCTGTGAGCAGGTATCTTGCATAATCCTTTGCTGTGACAAAGACATCCGTCCTATCCAAAGTTTCAGGATCATACTTTGCAAACCATGCAACTAACGCAGAGGTTTGTCCAGCCCATAGGATTTGACGTGTTATGGGTATAATCTCATCTAATGTGCCGTCTTCATTCCATTTCTTAATGAATTCCTTTGCCCGCATATCACTGGATAAAATAGCAGGATGGGTAGGATTGCCATAGCGGTCAAACATGTATAAGCCATTTGCCTGACCAGTCACGCCGATTGCAGCAATATCAGCCGGGTCAACGCCTGATTTCTGAAGCGTAGAGGTAATGGCATTATAGATACAGCATTTAATTTGACATGTATCACGTTCACAGTAATCGGCACGTGGTGTTAAAGTATCCATCCTTTCACCACAGGAACAAATCTCATGACCGGAGAAGGTGTAAATAGCAACCTTAGCTACACTGCCTCCCACATCAACACCCATTAAATACTGCATCTTAAACCTCCCTGATTCAATACTTCTCTAATTTGTCACGCAAAAACTTACTGGCTTCCTTAAGGTATGGGTGGAAACCATCCTTGTCATAGCTCCACATCTCAGCTGTCATATAACCATTATATCCCATATTATGTAAGGTCCTCAAGCTGAGATCAAAGTCGACTATTCCCTTACCAAATGGTACATCACGGCAAATATTACGCATAGCATCTTTTAGGTGAATCCCCGCAATCAACTCTCCTCCAATGGGGAGTTCAACGGACGGGTCCAAACCCATTGCAGTTAAGTTGCCAATATCCGCATAGCAGCGCAATTGATTGGACTTCATCTCCTTGCATAATGCAACTATATTGGTACAGCTCCCCATAAATTCCGCATCCATTGTTTCGAGTGCTATATTTATAGGTCTGCCTTCAACCATTCGGATGCATTTCTCAATGGATCTTCTGAAGAGACTCTTTGTATGATTATTCGCCTTTTCGTCCAAATCGTCATAAGCAGCCAAATGAACAACCTTAATGCCAAGCTCTTCTGCTAATCCGATTGCCCGCTCAACCAGCTCTAAGCCCATTTCTCTGGTTTTGTTATCTTCACTCCCAAGAGGATAAAGTCTGTTAGCTGTTAATGCCATTGTATAAATGGGAACTCCAGTTGCTTTAATGGCCTTTGAAATCGTCTTGGCAGTTCCCTTATCATAAAGACGGCTAATACGCTCATCTGTACCATCAATGCTCAATTCCACACAATCAAAACCAGAGCCTTTTGCAAGCAAAAGCTTATCTTCCCATAAGAGGCTGCTACTGATAGCTTTCTCATATACGCCTAAAGGCAAATCTTTTATGACCTTCAAACTTTTCTCTCTCATAGGCAGGATTACCAGTCTTGTCATTAGCGGTTGTTCTGCCCATAATGCCTGTGAGTTTCAACCGCTTCCAGTTCCTGCTCGCGAGTCATCAGAGCAACCTTTCCTTCAGGTGCAGCAGCCTTTGCCGCAAGATAGCACTTAGCTGCTTCTTCCATGTAGATGCAGGCTGCTTCAGCATCATGAAGGGTAGGGCCTACCGCAATAACACCGTGATGCTTGAGAATAACTGCCCTACGGTCACCAATGTACTTTACTGTCTGAATGCCCATCTCTTCGCTGGCTGCTGCAGAATATGGTGCTACGTATACAGAGCCCAGGCACACATTACAAAGAGTAGTGCAGCATGCAGGGAACTCATCTTCTATTAGACCTACAGCAGTTGCATAGGGCTGATGGGTGTGAATAATAGCATTAATGTCAGGCCGATGGTCATAAATATACTTTAAAGCACCTGTGTCAACAGAAGGCCGAACAGTACCTTCTATTACGTCCCCATTCTTATTGAGGACCAACACCTGATCCAAGGTCATGGTTTCATATGGCATGCCCGATGGGGTCACAACTATGTCACCGTTTTCCTTGCGCACACTAACGTTGCCGCCTGTAAGCTGTACCAGCCCAGCTCTCTTAATTTCCTTTGCTGTAGCAATAATTTCCATCTTGTCTTTTTCGTACATATTATCACCTCAAGTCATAGTTATGATTATGCTCTACATCACTATCCCCACAAGTAATTATGGGGATAGTGGTGTAGTTTACTTATGGTACCTTGCATAACAGTATCAAAGCATATACTCTGCATATACCTGGTCAATCATGTTTACTTCCTCAGCTGTAAGCTCCCAATCAGCAGCCTTAACATTCTCAATTGAATGTTTAGGCTCAGTTGGACCCATTAAAGTAGTAGTTACACCTCTCTGCGCCAGCACCCAGTTCAGGGAAACCTCAGACACCTGGACACCACGTGCATTTGCAATCTCACGAAGCACGTCAATCACCTTATTACACCTTGTCCACATAGGTTCTTCGTAGAAATTATAGAAGCCACTTCTCTGCTCTTTACCACCATTTACTATGGGTCTCGTAATCTTGCCAGTGAGCATGCCTCCACCCAGGGAACCATATGTCATAATGCCCAGGTTGTTGTCTGCACAATAAGGTATAATACCATTTTCAAAGCTCGAACGATTGAGCACATTGCAGGGTGGCTGTACACAGCAAATGTCGGCCTTTTCCTGTGCTATTCTTATCTGATTCACATCAAAATTAGACACACCTGCAGCACGGATTTTTCCTTCCTTCTTGAAATCCGCCAGCAGCTCCAAAGCCCCATCAATTCCAAAGTTAAGATCAGGCCAATGAATAAAATAAACATCAATGTAATCAGTCTGCAGACGACGAAGAGAATTCTCCAGCTCCTGACGAACAAGCATAGGAGACAAACATCTCACATACTCTCCCATAATGCGGTGAACGCCGCACTTAGTAGAGATAACAGCCTTATCTCTGCGTCCTTTCAGTGCCTTACCAACCGCTATTTCAGACTCGAAATTCTGACCATAAGCAGGAGCGGTATCAATCAGATTTACACCCAGATCCATGGACTGATGGATTGCATTAATCCCGAGAGATTCTTCTACTTCTCCAAAAAAGTCATTACCTAGTGCCCAGGTGCCATGACTAATAACAGACACCTTAATTCCACTATTACCCAATTCACGATATCTCATTTTTTTCTCACCTTTCTATAATTTATTATGCTAAGGATTCTTTACTGTTGATTAGCTTGTTCATAGTCACTGCCAAAATAAGCACTGCTCCTTTAAGGAAATCCTGATAGTACGCATCAACCACAGTCAGCATACCTGATGTTATGCATATTATGATCATCGCTCCAATAACACTCTTAAATGTGGAACCTTCCCCTCCAGTAAACGCCGTACCTCCAAGTAAAACTGCAATAATACAATCTGTTTCCAGGCCATCTCCGCAAAGAGGGTCCCCCATGCCGCTATAGCTTGCCTGTGTGACACCAGCAAATGCAGCAAGAATACCCGTGATTACAAAAAGTATTGATACATACTTCACTACACTTATACCGGCAAGCTGTGCAGACACGGAGTTACCCCCTATTGCTGCAGAATACTTACCAATTACTGTCCTGCGCTGCAGAATAACAATAATTAAAATAATGAGAGCCGCAACATAGAATGCCGGAGGCAACCCCAGCAGGGATTTACCCCTCCCAAAATCACCAAACCAGGCGGGAAGGCTAAGTGTATCCGTACTCTTTATACCAGAGAACTTATCAGGTACTATCAGCAGTGCCACACCCTTATATGCCATCATAGTAACAAGGGTTGCAATAACAGGAGTTATTCTCAACCTTGTCACGATTACACCATTAATTAATCCACATAGTATCCCAACCCCAACTGCTGCAAGCATACCCACAATCAATGGATACCCTGCACGTACAATCAGTGCATAAATAACACTGCAAAGGCTCATAGCACTGCCCACCGACAAATCCATGTAACCTGCAATCATAATAAATGTGAATCCGCAGGCAAGAATTATTATTGGAGCACTTATACGAACCAGGCTAATCAGGTTATAGGAACTCAGGAAATGGCCTCTGCCAAACCAGGTAGTTCCGCTAGCACTGATAAAGGAAAATACGACTATTACCAGAAAAAAGAACATATAAATATACTTTTCCTGAATGAATTTTTTAAAATTAAATTTCTGTGGTAACAAAGATTCTTTTTTCACTGTAGGCACTCCTTTCATCATTCTCAAGCTTTGCGCTTATCGAGTGCATAGCGTTGAGCTACTATTGCTAAAAATGTCACAACACCTTTAAGGATGTAGGTCCAATCAGGAGACAAAAGCATCCCGCCTGCGGCGTTAGTAACAATAGAGAATATCATTGTACCAATAAATGCACCCAGAACAGAACCAAATCCACCAGCAACAGCTGTTCCTCCAAGGAGTGTCACACAAAGGGCATCAAACTCGAATCCCCTACCACGGGTGCTATAACCAGCAAGATACTCCGATGCCAACACAATACCAACAATGGCTGCAAGCACAGAGTTGATGACAAACAGTATCCCAAGGTGCCTGTCTGCTTTGATACCAGAGAGCTTAGCCGCCTCAGCATTGGCACCTACGTAATAAGTAGTACGGCCAAAAATAGTCTTCTTTTCTACGATGTAGAAGATAATCAAAATGACTACCATAATGATGACAGATAGCTTAATGGATGTATTTCCAAGCTGAACATACATCTTGCCTACCAGCCCAAAGCTATCGTCCAGATTGGTACTTCTCTGTGCACCTTTAGCCATAATCTGAGCGATACCACGTGCCAGGAAACCAGTGCCTAAGGTAATTATCAGTGAAGCAATCTTAAGGCGGGCAATAAAGAACGCATTAATCAGCCCAATCACCATGCAGCAAAGAATCGCAAGCAGTGCTGCTGGAAAGAATGAAAGCCCCAGTCCAATATCAAGACTTCGGGTAGCATCTCTGCCCTGACAGAAAAATGCAACAAGAACTCCCGCCATAGCAACAATGCCACCCAAAGACATATCCATATTTCCTGTTTTGACGATAAATGTTGCACCAATGCCAAGGATGACCAAGTACCAGTTATTGGTCAATAAAGCAAGAATATTTGATTTACATGCAAAATTAGGAACAGCAATACATGCTATTGCAAATAATATAAGCAGCACGCCAGTCATGAACAGTATAATGAATAGTTCATCACTAATAGCACCAAACAATTTTTTCTTCTCTTTTTCCATATTACTCGCCTCCTGTCACGATGTGGATAATCTGCCGTGTATCTATGTCTCCACCGTTTTCAATGCATGTACAGAGTTCACCATCATACAGAAGATAGATACGATCGCACATGTTAACAATTTCTGTCAGCTCCGAGGAGAAAATCATGACAGACTTGCCCTCCTTACGGAGGTTACGGATTATTGTGTAAATTTCGCTTTTTGCACCTACATCAATACCTCTGGTGGGTTCATCTAGCATCAGCAAATTCGCATCAGAAAACAAGCTCTTGGCAAATACGATTTTCTGCTGGTTACCGCCCGAAAGTTTTGCTACTTCTTTCTCCATGGAATGTGTTACGATATTGAGTGCGTCAATGTATTTTTTTGTGGCAGCCTTCTCTTGTGTATTATTCAGGAATCCCAAGGAAGCTATTTTTTTCATGCTCATCACGGGGACATTACTCCGGATGGTAAGCATGGTAAAAAGTCCTTGTGTACGTCTTTCTTCGGGGACCAATGCTATGCCGGCTTTAATTGCTTTATGTGGTGTCGGATGAAACGGCTTTCCCTCAAAAGTAATTGAGCCACTGAAAGGATCCACACCGTAGATTGCTCGTGCAATCTCAGTCTTTCCCGCTCCAATCAAGCCGTAGAAACCAACTATCTCACCCTTCTTAACATTGAAGGTAATATTTTTCAGTTTTTTGTTAGAAATATTCTCCACCTGGAGAATGTTCTCTTCAGGCTCAATCTCAGGTGGAATATACGCCTCATATATGGTCTTGCCAATCATCATTTTTATCAGTTCTGCGCGGTCCTTCACTTCAGTTATAGGCTTTGTCTCAATATGACGACCATCACGCATAACAGTAACGTCATCCGCAAGTTCAAATATTTCATCCAATCTATGGGATATGTAAATAACCGTCACATTATTTTTTCTTAAATCCTTTACAATTCCGAACAGCTTTTGAATCTCTGTCTCAGACAGGGAGGCAGTTGGCTCGTCCATAATTATAACCTCAGCATTACTTGAAACAGCCTTTGCAATTTCAATTATTTGCTTTTTAGCAACACATAGGGAAGAAACACTCTGCTTTGGATCTATTGAAGGGTCCAAGCTTCGTAGTGTTTCTATTACCTGGGAATTCTTCTCTGTATTCTTAATGAAACCAAATTTAGTTTCTTCAACACCAAGTGTCAGGTTTTCCTCTACTGTAAGTTGATCCACAACATTAAGTTCCTGGAAAAGTGTGCTGACACCCTTATGGCGGGCTTCGTTTGGATTAGCTGCATGATAATCCTTGCCATTTAAAACAATTGTGCCCTTTGTGCGCTGAATAGCACCTGTGAGCACCTTAATCAGTGTGGACTTTCCCGCGCCGTTTTCACCCACGAGACAGTGTACTGTATTCTTTCTGATATCAAAGCTGACATCGTTAAGGGCAATCACACCAGGGTATTCTTTTGTAAGGCTTCGGATCTCCAAAATGTTTTCAGACATAATCTCGCTCCATTCTACATCGATGAATAATTAAATATAATAGTGTCACCAAAGGAGTATCAGCTCCTTTGGTGACACTCAAAGAGTTAATGTACTATTACCATTCTGCGGCAATATTATGAATTACTTAACCGTGATACCCCAGTGCTTGCTAAGCCAGGAAATAGCTGTATTCTTGTCCATGGAATACTTGGAGCAGTTATAAGCAGAGCAGAAAACTTCCTGTTCCTTATCGGACTTCTGCTTAATCTTGCCATCATGGATGTCCATCAGGTTCTGAACACGTGCGATACCAGTCTCAGAAGGGGATAGTCCTAGAGACGCAACAAGAGAGGAATTGTTCACATAAATTTCCTTGTATTGAGCATCATCGAAGTCGCAGGAACAAACCAGTTCGGTAGCTGGAGTACCATCCTTATTCAGCACACCACGACCTGCATCAACAAGGGCACTCATTACACCAGTAGCCAGGTTAGAGGCTTCAGCATAAATCAGGTTCACTTCAGGGTTGGAATTCAATATACCAGCCATGATGGACTTAGCAGCATCTGCACCGCCGCTTGCATCCTGGCAACCCAGATTAACAGCACTGGCATCAACGGACTTAACGCCCTCAACAAAAGGATCGGTACGACCAGTGATAACCTCATTGTTATCAGGCCAGCCCAGCTGAACCATCACGATAGGCTTGTCAGGATGAGCTTTCTTCCATTCAGTTGCCATCTCCACACCCATCTTACGGGAAATAGCAGCCTCGTCGTTACGGACAGCGGGGATGCCTGTACCCTTGAAAGGACCGAAGAAAGATGCCATTACAACTTTCTTATCTAGGCACTCATTGATGGCAGCTAAAGCAGCATCGTCATCCCACAGATGCAAGGTAGCCATGTCAATACCCTGGGCCAATATCTGGTCCAGATTCTTGGTCATTGTAGCAGAGTCACCCTTTCCATCGAAAACAATAACCTCAGCATTCCACTGTTCTTTAGCATACTTCTTAGCTGCTTCATACTGAGCTTGGTGGAAGGTGTTAGAATAGTCAGACACAAAGAAACCAATCTTTAGGGGCTTGTCTTTCCCACCCTGGGAGTTACCATCTTTGTCACCGCAGGCGAACAACGTCAGTGACATGGCCAAAGCTAGGAGTAGTGCAAAAACTTTTTTCATTTTTTCCCTCCTGAAATTTAATTTTTTTGGGCTGATTATATTTCTCATGGGTGTTTTCACCCTTTACCCCTTTTTATACACCTTGACTAAAGTCCTCTGTATAAATTATATGTATTTCGGCTCTTCTGTTAATTTTTGTTATCATGGCTAAAATGTACCAAACTTTATTATTAATGTCAATAGGTTTTTTGAAGATTGTTAGAACAAATTTCAAAACCGTAAGAAGGTTTATAAATACCATCAAAATCAAAGGAATAAGAAAATGCCTGATTATTACGCAATGCGAAGTAATCAGACATTTCTTAAATAAAACAAATGACATGACAATATAGTTTTATATCGTATTATTTCTTAGGTAGTTCATCCGAATCCATGATCTGTAGTATCTGAGTTGCCGTGTTCTCATCGGTAACAAAATAGTGAATGCACTCAGTGCGAAGAGCTCCAATAATAGATATTACCTTACTGCTTCCTACTGCCATAGCCATAACATTCTTCGCTTTCTTAAGTCCATCACCTGTGATGCCAATTAGCTTGCGGTTAAAGTCGTTATCAATAAACTCTCCTTTTATATTGAAGTGGCGTGCGCAAATATCTCCAACAGCAACATCAGGACAGCGGCGAATTTCTTCCACCATGCTTACCCCACCACAGCGGAACTGCCTAAGCTCCCCACGCTCCTGGATACGTCCTATACCCAGCACAGCAAAGTCTAAATGCTCCCATAAATCCAAAATAGGCTGCATATATGCACTACTTACAATACGGTTTTTATCTTCAAGTGTATCTACAAATCCAGGAGAATAAATAAACAGAGGATAACCTCGAACCTTATCAGAAAACATTCTGATGCTTTCATTTAATTGGTATTCCTGTGTCAAAAGGGGCGAAGATCCTACAAGAGGAACAACGCTGATATCACAAAGGGAAGTGTTTTCAGGAAAGGCCTCCATAAACGTATAGCAGGTATTTCCCCACGCAACACCAATGGATGAGTGGCTATGAAATAAATTCACAGCAAATCGAACGGCTTGGGATGTCATGACCCGCAGCAGTGCATTCTCATTATGAGTGCCGCTGGGAACTACAATGCATTTCCTTAATCCAAAGCTTTCCTCCATGCGGGCCGCTAATCCATCATTATTGACAGAAGGGTCCTTAATCTCCACCTGGATAATTCCCATATTCTTTGCTTCTGTTAAGGACATAGAAACAGCAGAGCGGGAGATGTCAAAGGTTTTTGAAATCATCTCCTGTGTCATTCCCTGCTCATAGTACATTTTGCATATTTCAACAAGTTTTTGAATATTGGCGCTGTCCATACAATTTTCTCCCTCTTAATTTGTGTTTTACTATATCGATAGATTATACAACAAATAAAATACTTCTGTCAAAGAATAATAAAAAGAATCTAAATTTATTTTATTTTTACTGTTTACATATATTTTTTTATCACTTCTGAAAAATGTTTTAACTTATATGATTAGAATAACCTTATTGATAAATTACAATAACAATTTATAGGTGTACTTTGAAAAATCAATAGCATTACACATCAGTTTCAGCATAAATCTAATTCCGTTCTTCTTCCAGGCAACCTCATAAATATAACATTCGTTACATTTTTTGAAAAATATTCCTCATTTAATTGACATTTGTTTTAACGTATGTTAATATTTTAATCGATATATAAAAATAAAATATTCTATACACGTCACTAGTAATATTGAAAGGAGCGGTTATCTTGGGTAATAAAACTATAGAAGAATCCGCAACAATAACAGAGTCCATCAGTAAGGATTTGATGCTCACCATGTGGCGCAACATGAACATGGGCAGGAAATTTGAAGAACATGTCCAGTGGCTGTTCTCCAAGGGACTGGTACACGGTACCACTCACTTGGGCATCGGAGAAGAGGCAACTGCTGCTGGCACCATTGCTGCACTTAAGCCCCAGGACTATGTGTTCGGCACTCACCGTGGCCATAGCCAGGCCATTGCCAAGGGCATTAATGTAAAATACATGATGGCAGAAATCTTAGGCAGACAGACCGGTGTCTGCAAGGGCAAGGGTGGTTCCATGCATATTGCAGATCCTGATATACATTATTTTGGTGCTGATGGAATTTTAGGCGCCAGTGCTGTCATGTGTAATGGTACTGCATTGGCCATAAAAAAACGCAATGAGAAGGACCGCATTTCTCTGGTCTTTTTTGGCGACGGGACCTCCAACGAGGGTGCAACCTGGGAAGCAATGAATCTGGCAGCTGTCTGGCAGCTTCCTACATTATTTGTTTGTGTAAATAATACCTATGGTATGTCCACTCCAATTTCACAGGTAATGCACGATACAGATATTTCTAAGCGTGCTTATCCCTTTGGTATACCTGCACGCTCTATAAATGGCAACGATGTTCTGGAAGTATACCGTACCATTAAGGAAGCTCGTGAATACGTTGCAGCAGGTAACGGGCCAATGCTGGTGGTTGAGAACACCTATCGTATATCTGGTCACTCCAAGAGTGATGGCAACCTATACCGTACCAAGGAAGAGATTGAGTCCTGGAAGCTAAGGTGCCCCATCAAGTCATTTAGCAAGTATATACTAGACCACGGTATTGCAACAGAAGAAGAACTGGACAAGATTGCTGATGTAGCCGATACAGAGATTAATGCTGCCGAGGAGTACGCAAAGAGCTCTCCGGAGCCTAAGTTAGAAGATCTTCTCAGCGACGTTTACGCATAGAAGGAGGGTATAGCAATGATGAAAGAAATTACATACGCCCAAGCAATTAACGATGCCATGAGCGAAGAGATGATGCGTGATGAAAGCGTATTTATGATGGGTGAAGACATTGCTGAGTATTGTGGAGCATTCGGTGTTTCCAAAGGTATGCTGGAGAAGTTCGGCAAGGACCGTATTATGAACACTCCTATCTCAGAACAAGCCTATGTAGGCGCCGGAATCGGTGCTGCTATGGTAGGCATGCGCCCCATCGTTGAACTTATGTTCTCAGATTTTTTATGTGTGTGCTTTGATGAGCTGGTGAACGAGGCACCCAAGATGCGGTTCATGTTCGGCGGCAAGGTCAAGGTTCCCATGGTTATGCGTACTGCCGCTGGTGCCGGCACTGGTGCCGCTGCACAGCATTCTCAGAGCCTTGAGGCATGTCTGGCTCATTTCCCTGGTCTTAAGGTTGTTATTCCTTCTACTCCTTATGATGCTAAGGGCCTTCTAAAAACCGCTATCAGGGATGATAATCCTGTTATGTTCCTGGAGCAGAAGACCCTGTACCGTACAAAGGGCATGGTTCCTGAAGAGGAGTATACTATTCCTCTAGGTGAAGCAGATGTAAAGCGGGAAGGCACAGATTGCTCCATTATTACTTATGGACGTATGGTACAGATGAGTCTGCTAGCTTCTGAAAAGTTAGCCGATGAAGGTATAAACGTTGAGGTAATCGATATTCGCTGCCTTCTTCCTCTGGACACTAATACCATTGTTGAGTCAGTAAAGAAGACCCACCGGGCATTGATTGTACATGAAGCCGTTCAGTTTGGTGGCTTCGGCGGTGAGATTGCAGGCCAGATTGCCGATAGCGAAGCTTTCTATTATCTTGATGCTCCCATTCGTCGCCTTGGTGCTCTGAGCTGTCCTATCCCCTTTAACCCCAATTTAGAGCGTGAAACCTTCCCTACAGTGGACAAGATTATTGCTAAGGTTAAGAGTCTGCTCTGATACAATTGTTAGGAGGAAATAACATGACTGAAGTTTTTATGCCGAAAGCCGGCATGGATATGAAAGAAGGCCGCCTTATACGGTGGCTTAAAAATGTAGGTGACCACGTTGAACTGGATGAGCCTATTATGGAGATTGAAACCGATAAAATAACCATGGAAGCAGAAGCTCCTGCCACAGGCATCCTGCTAGCCAAGCTGATTGATGACGATACCACCGTGCCTGTTCTTCAGACAATTGGTTATATTGGCCAACCCGGCGAGAAGGTTCCTGACATACATGCTACAACAGAGGCAAAGCCCGCTTCAGGGACATATGACCTTGCTTCTTCCACAGCTGCTGAAACTGCAGCTGTAGCTGATGCAAGCAACAGCTCTGTTCTCGCTACGCCTTATGCACGGAAATTAGCAAAGGATAACAACATTGACTTAGCTGATGTTCCTAACAATGGGTTAATTTATGGCAAGGATGTTATATCTGCTATATCTGCGCCCTCTGTAAAGGCCACCCCTCTTGCAAAGAAGTATGCAGAGGTGAGTGGTGTTTCCTTGGATACCGTCACCGGCACTGGTTATGGTGGCAAGGCTACTAGAGATGATGTTCTCTCTTCCATGAAGCCTGCTGCTTCTTCTCGGGAGCCACTTCATATTCCTCTGACGCCTATCCGCAAGGCAATTGCACGCAACATGTTCGACAGCCTGCATACTATGGCCCAAACATCCGATTCTGTAGAAGTTGATGTAACGGAGCTTGTAAATATGCGCAAGCGCTTGGCTGCACATCAGGAGAAGTTGGGAGTAAAAATTACTATCAACGACCTGCTCAGCTATGCTTCCGTAAAGATGATTAAATCACACCCTCTGGCAAATGCATCCTTTGCAGACACTGAGATTATCTCCTACCCCAATGTGAATCTAAGCATGGCTGTTGCCACAGATTATGGTCTGACCTCTCCCGTGGTTCATAATGCTGACCTGATGAGTCTGGTAGAACTAAGCAAAGCACTGCATGATATTACTATACGTGCTCGGGAGCGCAGACTGACTATGGATGACCAGTCAGGTGGTACGTTAACTTTAACCAACATGGGCATCTTCCCTGTTGATAATTTCAATCCCATTCTCCCCTCTTCACAGTCATGTATTTTAGGCTTTGGCCGCTGCAGAGAAAAGCCTGCAGTTTATGAGGGTCAGATTTGCATCCGTACCATGATGGTACTGTCTGTTACCTATGACCACCGTGTATTCGATGGTGGTGAGGTTGGCTCCATCATGAAGACCATGAAGGAGTATCTGGAGAATCCTGAGCTCTTCCTGGTTCAGTAAAAATAAGGAGTTACAGTTATGACAAATATAAAGTATAGTGTTGCCGTTATTGGTGGCGGCCCTGCTGGTTATGTTGCTGCAATTCGGGCAGCACAGCTGGGAGGCACTGTTATACTGTTTGAAAAGGATACAGTCGGTGGTACTTGCCTGAACCACGGCTGCATACCTACTAAAACGTATATGAAAACGGCAGAAATGATTCATGATATCCATACCGCTTCTGATCACGGTGTTGTAAACAATGCAACTACCTCTGTGGATATGGAGAAGGTTGTATCCTATAAGGATAAGGTGGTACACCAGCTCACCAGTGGTGTTGCAGCTCTTCTTCGTACCAACGGCGTTCCCGTTATAAAGGGTCTTGCTAAACTGGCAGATGAGCATCACGTGCTTTGCAACGGTGAGACCTATGAGGTTGAAAACGTTATTCTATGTGGTGGCTCTGTTGCAACCCGTATCCCTATTCCTGGAATAGAAAACCCTAATGTCCTGACAAGCACGGAAATTCTGCAGCTGAAAGACCTCCCCAGAAACCTGGTAATCATCGGTGGTGGCGTCATAGGCTGCGAGATGGCATCTGCCTTCCACTCATTCGGCAGTAACGTTACCATTGTAGAGGCAACTGACCGTCTTATTCCTCTTATGGATAGAGAACTGGCAAATTCCCTGAGGACATCTATGGCCAAACAGGGTATAAAAATCTATACCAACACGAAAGTCCAAGAGATTAGGAACGAAGACAGCAAGACCTATCTCTACTTTGGCGGGGGTGACAGGCTTGAAGCTGATAAAATCCTGCTGAGTGTTGGCCGAGGTACTGACTTAGATTGCCTGGGTAAGATGGTTGATCGCGTCAAGGTTGACCGTGGTAAGGTGATGGTTGACGACTGCATGCGTACTAATATTCGAAATATCTTTGCCGCTGGTGACATTAATGGCAAGCTAATGTTGGCCCATAGCGCATCCAAGATGGGTGAAATTGCAGCTGAAAACGCTGTTAAAAGCACTAACCTCAAGGTTGATCTACGCTATGTTCCTTCTTGCGTATACACAATTCCACAGGTTGCTTCTGTGGGTATGACAGAAGACGAGGCCATTTCTAAATATGGCCATGATTCTTTGAAGATTGGGAAATTCCCGTTCTCCGCTAATGGCCGTAGCCTCTCCTGCGGTGAGACCGAGGGTTATGTAAAGGTCATTATGCTTGAAAAGTACTCTGAATTCTGTGGAGTTCATATATTTGGTGCAAATGCTGCAGAAATGATCGCAGAGCCCGCAGTCTTGATGAGTTCAGAAATAACCGTTGAGGAAGCTGCAGATATTATTCATGCGCATCCAAGCTTTTCCGAGGCCTTTATGGAGGCATGCGGTGATGCAATGGGCCGCTCTATCCATCTTCCTCCCAGAAAAAAATAGATTTATTCGCTTCCCCTTCACAATATAATGATAAAAGAGAGGCTGTCACTTAAGTGAAAAATCACTGGTGACAGCCTCTCTCCTTCAATCAGTATATGAAATTTTAACTGTCTCATAGTTAATGAAAATCCGCTCTGCGCTTTTCAAGGAAAGCCCTCATTCCCTCTGCCTTATCTTCCGTGGCAAAAGAAAGTCCAAAACTCACAGCCTCCAGCTTCAGACCACTGCTCAAATCAATGTCCATGCCAGTCTCAATGCACTCCTTGGCCAAAGACACAGCATAACTGCCCTTGCTAAGAATTTTACATGCCATATCCATGCAGGTAGAAAGCAGCTCTCCAGCAGCTACAATCTTGTTTACAAGGCCTATACGGTATGCTTCCTGTGCATCGATACGGTCACAGGTGAATATCAGCTCCTTTGCACGCCCCTTTCCAACCAGCCTGGCCAGGCGCTGTGTGCCACCAAAGCCAGGTATAATACCCAGACTGCATTCAGGCTGGCCAAAAATAGCGTTGTCAGACGCAACACGGATGTCGCAGGCCATTGCAAGCTCACAGCCGCCACCCAGTGCATAACCGTTCACTGCAGCAATGGTTACAGCATGCATCTTCTCCAGACGTGAGAATACCTCATCTGCCAGAGCTGCCATTGCACAGCCCTCCTCAGGTGATGCATCCACCATCTCAGAAATATCTGCTCCCGCCACAAAGGCTTTAGCTCCTGCACCAGTAACAATAACTATGCGGATATTCTTGTTTTGCTCTATGCTATGGATACACTGGCTCATCTCCCCCAGTGTAGCGCTATTCAGCGCATTCAGAGACTTTGGATTATTAATTGTAATCTTTGCAATGTAACCATTCTCCTCATATAACAGATGCTCATACATTTTCAATCCCTCCATCTACAGCGCCCTGTAAGCTTTAATGGCAGCGGTCAGCTTGGGAACTATCTCATGCAGATCTCCCACGATACCCAGGTCGGCAATCTTCATCATGGGACAAGACGCATCCTTATTAATGGCAATAATACATTCAGAGCTCTCCATGCCTGTCATATGCTGAATTGCACCGGAAATGCCACAAGCCAGGTATAGATTGGGACGTACTGTTTTACCGGTTTGCCCCACCTGGTGGTGCTCATCAATCCAACCATTATCAACACATATACGGGAGGATGAAACCTCACCGCCCAGCTGGTCGGCCAGTTCGAACAGGTTCTCAAAGCCCTTCTTACTGCCAACACCTCGTCCACCGGAAACCAGAATCTTGGCATCGGTGATATCCACAGCCTTTTTCTTGTTGTGGACCACATCCAGTATTTCTACATTCATATCATCCATAGTGAGGCCAGCGTCAACCATGAGGATTTCACCCTTACGGCTGGTATCCTTCTCCAGCATCTTCATGACACCTGGACGGACAGTAGCCATCTGGGGACGATAATTCTTGCAGACAATGGTAGCCATAACGTTACCACCAAAAGCAGGACGAGTCATCTTCAGGTAGCAATCGGTAGTATCCAGAGAATCTATTCTTTCTGCCGGCAGAGACGTGGCCTTATGGAGATATTCCTGATACTTTGCTGTGTCCACATCCAATCGGGTGCAGTCAGCAGTCAGACCAGTATGTACGCGGCTGGCTACACGGGGAGCCAGGTCACGACCTATGCTACTTGCACCATACAAAACAATATTTGGATTAAAGTTTTTTATAATGTATTCAGTCGCTCTGGTATAAGGCTCAGTAGTATAGTGTTCCAGAACAGGGTGGTCAACAACCAATACCTTGGAAGCACCATAATGAATCAGAGTTTCAGCCTTATCCTTTATCTGGTATCCCATCAGTACAGCAACAACCTGCTCTCCAAGGTCGGATGCAAGACTGTGTGCTTCGCCTATAAGCTCCATGCTGACCTTCTGAATTGTGCCATTACGCTGCTCAATTATAACGAAAATATCTTTATTCATATTCGGTTCCTCCCATCAAATAATGTGGCATTCAATCAGCTTCTGCATGATTGCATCCACCGCTTCATCTGCGGACAGGCTTTCCATCACCTTACCCACTGTCTTAGCCTGCTTGCCAAAGGACTGGAAAACATTCGTAGGAGAACCCTTGAGGCCAATAAATTCCGGATTCAAATCATCCTTAAGATCATTAAAGCTCCAAACAGTTACATTAGAATTGTAGGCGTCCACAATGCGACCCACGTCCATATACCGAGGCTCACCAAGCTCGCTCAGTACTGTAACCAGGCAGGGAGTCTTTACCTTCAGCATATGAGAGCGGTCCTCAAACTGACGCTTGACGATTACACTGTCACCTTCAACAGACAACTCCTCGGCATAGCTAACCTGAGGAACGTGTAGCTGCTCTGCAATCTGAGGTCCCACCTGCGCAGTATCACCATCAATAGCCTGGCGCCCAGTTATGACTAAGTCAAAGCCTATCTTGCGCAGTGCGGCAGCAATAATAGTAGCGGTGGCATAAGTATCGGAACCACCGAACTCACGGGAGGATAGCAGATAAGCGTCGTCAGCACCCATAGCCAGCGCTTCACGCAGAGCAGAATCTGCCTGAGGAGGACCCATACAGACAACAGAAACGGTACCGCCAGCAGCATGGCGTAAACGTAGGGCAGCCTCCAGACCCACCTTGTCATCAGGGTTAATAATGCTGGGAACTCCTTCACGCATCAGCCTATTGGTCTTAGGATCCAGCTTAACCTCTGTGGTATCTGGTACCTGTTTAATGCAAACAATGATTTTCATATGGTGCATTCCTCCTTATTTCAGGTTCATAGAGCCTGCAATTACCATCTTCATGACCTCAGAGGTGCCCTCATAGATCTCGGTGATTTTGGCATCACGGTACATGCGCTCCACAGGATACTCACGGCAATAACCATAGCCGCCCATAAGCTGCACAGCATACCGGGTGGTTTCTACTGCCACTGAGGAGGCATATAGCTTTGCCATAGCTGCATAAGCTCCAAAGGGCTCATGATTATCCTCAGCAATGGCAGCACGCCATGTCATAAGGCGGGCAGCATCTATCTTGGTCTGCAGTTCAGCCACATTGAACTGAGAGTTCTGGAAGGCAATAATAGGTTTACCAAACTGCTGACGCTGCTTTGCATACTTAATAGCCTCATTTAAAGCTCCCTGTGCAATACCAAGAGCCTGAGCAGCAATACCGATACGGCCGCAGTCCAGAGCACTCATAGCAATTTTGAAGCCCTTGCCCACATCACCCAGCACACACTCGGCAGGTACACGGACATTATCATAGGTAACTATACAGTTGCTGGCAGCACGGATGCCCATACGCTGAATGTTGTCGCTGATGGTGATGCCTGGCATTTCTTTTAAATCCATAATAAATGCGGTCAAGCCCTTGGAAGCAGGTACGCTGCGGTCGGTAATTGCAAATAAAATGCAGGTATCCGCAAAACCAGAGTTAGTGGTGAATATCTTGGACCCATTAATTATCCAATCCTCTCCGTCCTTCACGGCAACAGTCTGAGCACCCTGAACATCAGAACCAGCATTGGTTTCAGTCAAGCCGAAGCAGCCAACCTTCCTTCCGTCCACAAGAGGACGCAGGAACTTCTGCTTCTGCTCTTCGGTACCAAAGCTGTTGATACAGGAGCAGCATAAAGAAGTGTGCACTGAAATTGTAACGCCGCTGCTGGCATCTACCTTAGAAACTTCTTCCATACAAAGTATGTAAGCTAACGTATCGCTTCCGGCTCCTCCATACTCCTTGCTATATGGAATACCAAACATTCCATACTTCTGCATTTTTTTCAAAAGATTTAAGTCATAGGTTTCACTTTCATCCATTTCCTTGGCAAGAGGTCTGATTTCCTTTTCCGCGAAATTACGGAATAATTCCTGCTGCAGCAGGTGTGCTTTGTCCAGTTTAAAATCCATATATACCTCCACATTAATAAAAAATTGTAGGTTGCTTATGCATCCTTACATATTACTTTCATATTACTTGTATATAATATTTTTGTCAATAAATATTTTGTATCCAAATTATTTATTATAAAGTATTTTGTTATTATGTTTTTTATTGTTGACAAATATTCCGTTTTTCATTTATGATATAAATACAATTGGAGGTAGAGAAGTGAAACTGCAGGAATGTATTAATTTTATTTTGACGAATGTTCAAAACTCAGTTAATCTTTATTTTAAAAAAGAACTCCAGGTGCTTAATGTCACACCTATTCAATATGCACTGCTGAAGTGTCTTTGGGATGAGGACGATCAGATGCCATCTCAGCTGGCACAAACGTTGTGTTTGGACTCTTCTTCAGTAACGGGTATCCTGGGACGCTTAGAGGAAAAAGGGCTTATTGTTCGTGACTTTTGCAAGACGGACCGCCGACGCGTCACTGTGTATCTTACGGATGCAGGCCGGGCACTGCAAAAACCAGTGGAGAAGATAATCTCCAAGGCCAATGCTGCTGTGACCAGTAGCCTATCCGGGGGGGACATGGAAAAGCTAAAAGAATATCTGCAAGAAATTGCTGATAATGCAAATAAGCTGGAATAGCAGAATCAAACAAGTAAGAGGAATTTTGTCCTTCTGAAACCCACAGATGGTTAACCGTCTCTGACCACTACTTGGCATGGTTCGCTTAACTTTTCCTGAAGCATACAAACGCCCCTGTAGATAAATCACTCCACAGGGGCGCTTAAACCATCTTTATATTTTCTATCCATTGGGGTCTCTTACCCATTACCCCAGTCTTGCTCTCTTTTAAGCTCCTCTTCAAGAACATCTGTAAATCTCTGCACATCAGGACCAAGCATTTCAGCATAATCGAGCATCTGTAAATCATCCTTATATTTCAATGGACTCCTGCGAACCTTAAGAGCTGCTTCCAATGATTTAGGAACGGGACATAAATTTTCGCACAAAGCCCACTGTCCGGCTGCGGTCTTTGAAATGACATTGCCAGTGTGTAGTGTGTAAATCCCTCTTGCAATATCCAAAAGCCAGCCGAAGGAATAAAAGCTGCGGTCTGTCCTTTGTGCATATTTGCGTATCGCTTCATAATGCTTTTGAACATCGCTGTGAAGATTATTATAATCAGGCCTTTTAAAGCTGCTGCGAAGCTCTTCTCCATATAGTAGCACACCGTTTTCCAGCAACCCTACCATGCAGAAGCTATCAAAATCATAGAAATCGGTAATTCTTTGGCCACTGGTTCCCCAATATACAACCCTGTCTGGTTCCCTATTAACAAAAGCTCCTACTGATAGCATGCCTCCCTCAAAGGAACGGTAATAATGATTATCAGACTCCTCCTGCAATAGCTTTTGTCTAAGCTCAAGGAGCTCCTGCGCCTGTTCCATCGAAATTCTCTCCTGTGTAAGGACAAGAATGTCTATATCACTCCATCCTATCTTGAAATCATCCAGTACCACTGAGCCATACAGGTATATAGATGGCCTGCAGGAAGAAAGGATTGTGCTTATTCTTGATACCATCTTTTTGATAGCTTTTTTGCGATAAAACCTCTCTTTGGTAATAAGAAGCTCTATTATGTTGTTTTCCCTTTTATACTCAAAAAAACCTACAGAAAGATGAGTCCTTACAGCTGCAGTCCGTGTAGCCTCAAAGTAGTTATGGATGGTCTCTACACCCATTTCTTCAAAAGCATGCTCCAGCAGCAGCTTAAGTGCTTCCTCAGCATATCCCATACAACGGTACATTGCCTCCAATACAATCCCTATCTCATGCCAGCTATTAGCGGAGCTTTTATAAGCACACACCTCTCCAATAAAGGCATTGTCCTCTGACCTTACAATATAGGCATAATACCTATCCGGCTCATTTCCAATAAACTTGTTGAACCAACCCCTCCAATTGTACTCAGGGAACTCAATACAACCAGTCCTATTGTCGTAACCATCAATCTCCAAATTATAACCCTTGTTATAACTCATAGTATCAGGATCTGACATAATCCTTTTACGATACCACAGGTCATCTAAGGACGGAACGTATAAATATAATTGATTCATCATGAACGCCCCACCTCCCATATTTATCCTTAAATATACCACTTGCTGATATCATGCTCAACTCATATTTTTAATTTCAGGTTTTGGCTTAACCGTCCCTGCAGATAAAAACAGCCGGACCATACTGGTCCGGCATTGTTTGTTTTGTATTAACCTTAGCGACGCTATGGAACTGCTTCCAGCCCTTCAATGCGGAAGCTGTAATTTTGGCTTAACCGTCCCTGAGGGCTCGGTAGCCTTCTCTCTAGCTGAGGTGCCTTTTCTAACACCTTCTTCTCTACCACTATCACATTCCTTGAGAGAACCTTTCTCATAGCTATAAAGCCCATAACTGCTGCTATAAGGTCACATATTGGGTAGGATATCCATGTGCCTGTTACTCCCATAACCATTGTAAGCACAAAGCTGATTGGTATGAACAGTATTACCATTCGGCTCAGTGAAAGCATCAGGCTCTTACCTGGCTGCTTTACTGACTGCAGGTAGTACAATGCTACGTAGCACACTCCGGCTAATGGAATCATGCTTATGGCGATTCTGAAGGCCGGTACTGCCTGACTCTTAAGAGCCTCATCTGTCAGGAATATGCCTATAGCCTTTGGTGCCATTACCATAAGTCCCGTCCACATAACCATTGAGGATACCAGCACTGCCTTTAGCGTAGTCTTAACTGTCTTTCTTACCCTGTCCATATTGCCTGCCCCGAAGTTATAGGCAACAATTGGCTGCATGGCTGAGCTTATTCCTATGATGGTTATATACATGAACATAGAAATCTTAGTAACCGTCCCTAAAAGGGTTATGGCCTCATCTCCCCCCTTATACAGCAGCACATTGTTCAGCACTGTTGAAGACAGGGCATCCGATATTTCTATTATGAAGCTTGAAAAGCCTGTAGCTATTATTACTCCCATTATCTTTTTACTGAAAGATACCTTAATACCCTTAATAGAGAAGCTTATATTCAAATATTTCTTTGCTCTTTTGAAGCGTATTATAGCAAACATAAATGCTGCTATCTGCGATATAACTGTTGCTATGGCTGCTCCTTCAATTCCCATTCCAAACCCTACAATCAGCACTCCGTCAATTATAATGTTCATTATTGCGCCTAAGGAGTTTGAATGCAGGGTAATCTTTGAGTCCCCCAGCACTGTCATTATATAACAGGCTATGGCAGTTATTGCCTGGAAGAATCCGCCGGCAAGTATTATAGCCACATAGCTGCTTGCCATAGGATAGGTAGCCGAACTGGCTCCCAGTCTGTATAGTATGGGCTTTAGAAAGACTCCGCATATAGCAACGGCTGCGGCCAGTATTGCCGCTCCCATTATAAAACTGTTAACCGCCGCTCCTCCAGCAGCCTCCTTATCTCCTTTACCCAGACTCATGGACACATAGGTTGAGCCTCCCACTGCTATTAAAAGCCCCAGTGAAATCAATAATCTCTGCACTGGGAACGCTACCGTAAGGGCGGCTATGGCATCAGAGCCTATAAACCTCCCTGCGTACACGGTATCCACCATGGCATATAACTCCTGCACCAGGAGGGATATTATTGCCGGCAGGGCAAATCTTAAAAGCAGCTTTCCAATTTTCTCTTTTTCAAATATCCTGTCGTCTATTCCCATGGCTTCCACCTCCTTAATTCATGTTTTAATAAAGCTGCATATTTGAATATGTAGCTGCCTCTTATAACCTTATTATATTCTGTAAGTCCTTCTAACTGTAGGTTTAATGAGCTTTCTTAAAGGTACTATTAAGCTTTTCAATATTTTTCAAAAAAATCCCAATCAACTAATAAGCCCTTTTAGAGAATGTATTAGTACCTTTAGGTTAACCTTATGGTGTATGGGTAAAATAATATTGGAGGTGGCAGTATGAATGAAGGACAACAAAAATTCTTGAATTTTGTGCTGGATAGGGTCAAGGAGGGCAATGAGGCTACTGCCACGGAACTGCTTTCAGACACATTCCGCAGGCAGGACTCCGACGAGTTCACCCAGGAGAATATGCAGGAGTTCGTTCCTAAAATGCTGGATTTGTTAAGGCCTGAATGTGTAGACGAGGTAAGGATGATCATGCAGGACTATGACCCAAGCCACTAACCTCCAAAAGGTACAGGGGTTGTCGCAATTCCGACAACCCCATTCCAATGATTACTTATACCCCTTATCTGACAACCGTAGGGCAAAAATATCCATTTAGGATGTTTTCCCATACCCGCCCCAGGTTTGGCTATTCCCTGACTCGGTGCAGAAAAACATCACCAAGTAAACCCCCATACCATAAAATACAAAAAGCCTTCCCTATTGCTAAAGAAGGCTTTTCTCTTTCTTTTTCTCTCTAAACTGGCTTTAGTGCTTATCTTCTTTTATGTCTATCAGCGTTGCCCCGTAGCCCTTCAGCTGTGGCTGAAGGTTTATTACCCTTCTTTTCTTAAGAGCTTTAAAATCTATCCTTGGAAAGGCTGCATTATACATAATAAGCTTCTCCTCACGGGATAGCCTTTTAGGTTTTCCCATGGCAGCCCAATAATTATAGGAGGAACCGCTATTCTCGTTTATCTCATAGGTTACTACCCTTATATCTGAGGCTATGCCTGTTATGTTAAGGGACAGCTTTCTTGCACCAGGGCTTTTTATGCTTTTAGGATTTGTTTTATCTTCAAGCACCCCTATATTTTCCAATTTTTCGCTATAGCTGTATAAAAGTATCTGGTAGCCGTCCTCCCCTTTTGTAGCTATACATCCATCATCCTTATACACAAGCTCATCTCCCAGCTTACTCATAAGATAATAGGCATAATAAGATGGCTTGCGTATACCCTTGTCATTAACAAGCCCTGGGTAGCCAAAGAACACCTCGTTTGTAAGTGAAGCCTGCTTATTTATTATGTCAAAGCCCTGTATTGATTGTATTAAATCCTTATCCTTTATTCCATTATGTATTATATATGGAAGCATGAATGTGGTGTCGTAAAGATAGTTGAAGCCCTTTTTCCTGCTAAACCTACTGGATAATACAATGGCCCCATGCTGTGTTAAAAGCTCCTCCACCACATCCACCTCCTCTGATGCTAAGGCATCTGACAGCTGGAATTGGAAGCTATTCAAGGACAAGGTGTCAAGCTCAGAAAAATACTGAAAGAAGGACACTATTACCCTTTCGTAGTCCTTCCCTGACAGGTTCTCATTGTCCACCATTATAATAGGAGAAAGGCCTATGGAATCTATGTACTCCAACACATCTCTTGTTCTATTCCAGTTGAAGAACTCCGCCCCAGGAAACACCCCCATGTCAGGCCCAAAGAAGCTATCCAGTCTGGCATAGGTAAAGCCTATCTCCTCCTGTATCTGCCTCAATGTATCCTGATTATCCTCCAGCAGCACCTCAAAGGTATCCCCAATGTTTAATATTTCCTTGAAGCCTTTATCCAGCTGCCCAAGGCTTGTGCTCATGTCTATATCTACTTTATATACCCTGTCCTCATAATTATAATGCTCATAGTCCTCAAGATAATAAAGCAGATTATTAAAGGCCTCCTGGTTATCCAGGTATTCTATTTTCTTCTGCTTCTCATAGGCCTCCTCATCTGCCTGATATCTTTTCCTGTACTGGGCAGGGGTCATAGAAAAATGCTGCTTAAAATACTTGTTGAAGTATCTCAGATGAGAAAAGCCTACCTCAAGTGCAATGTCTGAAATGGTTCTGTCGCTATCTAAAAGCAGCTTTATAGATTCGTTTACCCTGAACAGGTTGAGCAGATCCGTAAAAGCATAGCCTGTGCCATACTTTATTTCATGGGACAGGTACTGGGGGCTTAAAAACTCCTCCTCCGCTATATCCCTCAGGGTAATGTTCTCCTTATAGTTACTGGCAATGTACCTTGTTATTCTATGGTATCTGCCTAAATCCGTATCTTCGGATTTAAGGTCCTCCCTGTCATATATGAGGTAGTTGAAGTTATTCAGCAGGAAGTACAGCATATCCGTCATCAGCTGCTCTATTCTCTCATCGTAGTTTTCTGTTTTCTGTACATACTCACATAGTATTTTGGATAAATACTCCCTGAGGGTTTCATATTCCTCGCTCTGCTGTATGCCCTCTGTGTCAGTGTTTGTCCAGAAGAACATACCCTCTATGTCACTGTAGTACTTTTCAAAGAAATACTGGTCTATATGAAATATGAGAACCCTGTTCTTTTTAGTGAGGGCCTTTATAGAGTGGGCCTCGTTAACGTTTATTATCTCTATCTCACCTTTTTCCAGCTGATATTTGCCAGAGTTTATGGTAACCTCCAGGCTCCCCTCAAGCACATATAGTATTTCTATACAGTTGCTCCAATGAATTGGATAGTTTTTTATGCTTGCCAACTCTATGGACACTGGTAGTCTTCCGCTGTAATCTACAAATTCTCCTCTCATGGGATTCCACATCCTTTTTTCTTATTACCCTTATTATACCATAATACCCTTTTGTCAATATATGAAAGCCTAACAAAGGTGCCTGACCTTTTCCTGCTATGTTACAATCCCATCCAGTGGTATAATACTTATAAACAAAGAAACATAAAGGAGTTGTGTACCTTGTTTGACAACATAGAACGCTGGGTAATAGATGTAAGAAGAGACCTGCATAGCCACCCAGAGCTTGGCTTTGAGGAATACTATACCTCCGGCAGGGTTAAGTCCCTTCTAAATGAAATGGGAATAGAGTATTATGAGGCTGCCAAAACAGGAGTTGTGGGCATAATAAGAGGAGCCCATAGCGGAAAGACAGTAGGCCTAAGGGCTGACATGGATGCGCTTCCTATAATGGAGGAGAACGCTCTTCCCTTTAAATCCAGGAATCCGGGCAGGATGCATGCCTGTGGCCATGATGCCCATACTGCCATACTTTTAGGTACTGCAAAGGTTTTGAGCTCCATGAAGGATAAGCTCCATGGAAACGTAAAGCTTATATTCCAGCCTGGAGAGGAAACCACAGGAGGAGCAAAGCCTATGATAGCAGAGGGCGTGCTTAAAAACCCTGACGTGGACTGTATGTTCGGCCTTCATGTGTCTAATGATTTTCCTGCAGGCTCCATAGGGGTAAAATACAACAAAGCCTATGCTGCCTCTGATATGTTTGACATTATAATAAAAGGTAAAAGCTCCCATGGAGCATCCCCTGAGGAGGGATGCGATGCCGTTGTTGCTGCAGCAAGCCTTATATCCTCCCTTCAGACAGTGGTAAGCAGGAACATATCCCCTCTGGATTCTGCAGTAGTTACCGTAGGTACAATAAAGGGAGGCTCAGCCAGGAATGTTATATGCGATAAGGTAGAGCTCAGCGGAATAATCAGGACACTGACTCCTGAAATAAGACAGCTGGCACTGGAAAGAGTTCGCACACTGGTAGAGACAATCCCTAAGGCTATGGGAGCAGAAGGACAGTTCATACGTTATGAAAGCTACACCTGCCTCATAAACAATGATGACTGTGTGGACATAGTAAGACAGAATGGTGAAAGACTTTTAGGGTCTGACAAAGTCAATGTTGTAGAGCATCCACAGCTGGGAGTGGAGGACTTTGCCTATTTTGCAGAAGCAGTACCCTCAGCCTTCTTCTTCCTGGGCTGCAGAAAGCTGCAGGACGGAGAGGTATTCAGCGCCCATAATCCTCGGTTTGACATAGACGAATCCTGCCTTATTACAGGAGTAAA
>JAEZLD010000008.1 GCA_023415335.1 Bacillota bacterium
AACTCTAATACGGATACTAACAATGCAAAATAGCAGGGTTGGCTAAAAGCCAATCCTGCTATTTTATGAAGTACAGCTTATTATATGAGGATAGCTTCTCCGAATATGAAAAACCTAATCCAGTGAATCCTTTTATACCCTCTATATCCTCTATATGCTCCTGTGCCATAAACCTGACCATACTGCCTCTTGCCATCTTAACGTACACGCCTTTTTCCTTAAAAGCTCCATCCTGCATCTCCCCGAAGAAGCAGGTAACATATCTTGTTTTAGCTGTTATATATGGCTCAATGGCCCTGCTGTATTCAGATGATGCAAGGTTTAATATCTCATCATCATCCTTTATAAGCTCATTATATATATCCTCTCCCCAGAAATCATAAAGACTGCTGCAGAAGGGGGTTTTAAATCTTGATCCCATCTCAAGCCTATAGGAAGCTACTCCATCAAAGGGCTTAAGCAGGCCATAGAAGCCAGACAATATTCGAAGATGCCCCTGTACATACTCCAACTGGCTCTCCGAAAATACCCTGGGGGCCATGTATTGGTATTGTATGCCCTCATAGGCAAATAGAGCAGGTGTTAGAAGCCTTCGCAGGTCCATATGCTGATACCTTTCGTAATTAAGCTGGCAAATCTGGTCATTGCAGCTGAGAAGTCTTTTAAGCTCCCCATAGGACAGGCTTTTAAGGTGCTCCATAAGTATCTCAGCCTTATTAATAAAAACAGGTACTTCTATATTAACATTCGATTCCACATCTAAATTCATCTTTTTTGCAGGTGATATGATAATTTTCATTATGCTGCTCCTTATAAGTGGATATGAGTAATTTGCATTAACCGTCCCTGGGTGCTACTATTGACTTTAATTAGCTGGTCTGGGTGCTAATCCCACTGACCGGGGAACCGCTGTTTTTCCATATAGGGGAACAGTCTGGTGTACTCCTCTACCTTATCACTGGGAAGGTCCTCAAAAACCTCTGATTCATAGAATTTACCTTTTATGCCCATAAACGCATCAGGATAAAGCTCCCTGCCCATAAACGCATCAAAGTTCTTTCCCTCTGAAGTTGTTATTCCAAAGCTTTCACAGGTCTTAAAGCCATGTATTGGGTAGTAGTCTGGCTCTCCAAATATGATGATACCCTTGTAGCCTGCAGCTGCTGCCAGCTTCATGGTTTCGTCAAGCAGCAGACCTCCCACCCCGCATCCCTGAAAAACCGGGTCCACACATAAGGGTCCGAATGTCACCGCCTCTGTTTTTTTATCTCCATCTACTACATAGGCCTTAGAATACATTATGCATCCTATAACCTTACCATCTTTAATAGCAACACGGCTAAGCTCTGGGATATAGTCCTGGCTCTCTCTCAGCTTATGGACCAGATAATGCTCATCACACCCAAGATGGTGCTTGTTCCAGAAGGCCCTTTGCGTCATAAGCTCAGTACCGTAGTAATCCTCTTTACGCTCCTGACGTATTCCTATATCCTCCAGCGTAAGCTTTTTCTTCTTTTCCGGGAACCATACCAGGTTCAGCCTGACCTCCCTACGCTCTATGTCATTATTAGCATAACAGCAGGAGTCGAAGCCTGCCAGAGTAAACCCTTCATGGATATAAAATTCTATGGCGTTGGCATTACAGGACTGGGTTTCCAGCATTAGCGCACGGTATCTGTCTCTGTAGAGCTGCTCCTTGGCAAGGGACATTAGTGCATGGGCTATTCCCTTTCTGCGGTAGGCCTCATCCACCCACAGCTCTGTAATCCAGAGCCTGTTTGACCACTTCTCGGGACAGGTTTCTATAGCTGCTACAAGCCTCCCTCCTTCAACCACGCCCCATGCATATGCATCCTCCCAATGGTCTGCATAAAGCTTATCCGGGTAGTCGTACTCCTCAGGATAGTGGGTAATAGGATTATCTAAGGCCTCCTTTGTTATTTCCACCTTAAATCCATAAGTTGTTCTATCAAGGTCCACGTCATAGTATTCCTCTGTAGTATATCCAATAGGAAGAATATGACCCTTCCATAGCTCCTTACTCAAATGTATTATTTTATAATCCATTATTACCCCTCCTGACAAATTCATTACTATTGCCTGATTGCATAAAATAGCTTAACCGTCCCTGATGCCCTGCTGAAATAGCTTAACCGTCCCTGGTGACCTGGTGACTATAACTATTGCGAAGCCATAATATCACTGCCGCCTGCGGCAATATAACTCACCGTAAGGTGAATATAGTTGAGGCACCTTCCTTACGGAAGGTGCCTCAAGCCCTGCCTTATATTAATCGTTCCATATATCCTTTAACTCTATATACCTTTGATTTGAAGAGCCCCGGAAACTCAGCTCCAGATCCTTCTGCTCCTCTATAAACGGTCCATCCACTAGCACGTCTGCTGTCTTAAGCAGGTCCATTACCTCATCCTCAGTCTTGCCTTTTTCCAAAAGCTGCTCTAGGGTAAAGCCTGAATAAACCATCAGATGCTTTCCCATTCCCTTAACCTTTTTCCCTAGCTGTGCAAGGGCCTTTGCCTGGCAGAAGGGCTCACCACCTGAGAATGTAACTCCTGAAAGTAGTGGGTTTTCCTTAATTTCCTGAAGCAGCTTATCCAAGGATTCCATATACCCTCCTTTAAAATCATGGGTCTGGGGGTTGTGGCAGCCCTTACAGTTATGTGGACATCCTTGTACGAATACCACATATCTTATGCCAGGACCATCCACTATGGATTCAGACTCTATACCACTAAGGCGGAGCATAAGGCCTTCACCAGCATTACTGTCTTCCGATGCCATGCTTTACTCTGTCCTTCTCTTCTGCTCTCTTAGCGTTATTAAAACGGTCAGTGGTTCCAACCAGATATCCTGTTATTCTCCTGATTCTTTCAAAACCTACCCCCTGACCTACTGTTTTCGCTTGTACTGCTGACTGCTTCATCCTTAACATCTCCTTTTTCATTATTCAATTCCTACAATGTGTGGCATGTTTGGGTACTTTTTACGCAGCTCTTTGAGCTTTTCAACACTTACCTCTTCCCCATCCCGTCGTCCACACCTTGGACACAAATCATTTATTACACCTGTGTATCCGCATATTGGGTCACGGTCCACAGGGTGGTTTACTGAACCATAGCCTACTCCAGACTCCTTCATGCAGCGCACTATGGATTCGAAGGCCTCAAGGTTCTTGCATACATCCCCATCAAGCTCTACATAGGTTATATGCCCAGCATTTGTAAAGGCATGGTATGGTGCTTCAGTCTGTATCTTCTTGTATGCCTGTATGTTATAGTAAACGGGAACATGGAAGGAGTTAGTATAATAATCCTTATCTGTAACTCCAGGTATCTCCCCGTATACCTTCTTATCAATTTTTACAAACCTTCCGCTTAACCCCTCCGCAGGAGTTGCAAGAAGAGTAAAGTTAAGCCCTGTTTCATCTGACTTCTTATCCACAACCTTACGCATATGCCCTACGATTTCAAGTCCAAGCTTCTGAGCCCTTTCACTTTCCCCATGATGCTCTCCTATAAGAGCCTTCAAGGTCTCTGCAAGGCCTATGAAGCCTATGCTTAAGGTTCCATGCCTCAGTACCTCAGCAACATTATCATCAGAATCCAGCTCATCGGAATCAATCCAAACTCCCTGTCCCATAAGGAATGGATAGTTTCTTACCTTTTTTGTGCACTGTATCTTGAAACGATGCAGCAGCTGACGGCTTACCAGCTCTATTAAATCATCAAGGTTCTTGTAGAACACATTTATGTCACCTCTGGCCTCTATTCCAAGCCTTGGCAGGTTAATTGATGTAAAGCTCAGGTTTCCACGACCGCAGGTTACCTCACGGGTCGGATCATAGTGGTTTCCCATAACACGTGT
>JAEZLD010000082.1 GCA_023415335.1 Bacillota bacterium
GCAGAAAGGTCTGGTCATCCTTTATGCCTATGAGCTTATTGTCAAGGCTTCTTAGGGAGGCTATTATCCTAAGCACCCTGTCGTCTGTATGGCTGCAGTTAATTATGACCTCCAGCTCATCTAATGCCGCATCTTCATTTATGGTAATCTTCACGTCGTATCCCTCCATTCACATGGTATTTGTGATCACAGTTTAATTATATAAAAGCCATATATTGGATACAATAGTTTTGGACCAAGCTGCAGAATGGGGCTACTGACCTGCGTAAAAAAGCAGATGAATTTATCATAAAAAGATTCAATATTCCTATTGACATCTCCGTATATACTGTATATACTCAATATATACAGTATATACGGAGGTCTATTATGGATATAATTATAAGCAACGCTAGCGGTCAGCCCATATATGACCAGATTTATACCCAGGTGAAGAATATGATCCTATCAGGCAGCGTCCCTTCCGGAGAGGCACTGCCATCCATACGCTCCCTGGCTAAGGACCTTAGGATAAGCGTCATTACCACAAAAAGAGCATATGAGGAGCTTGAAAGGGATGGATACATATACACGGTTGCAGGCAAGGGCTGCTTTGTTTCAGAGCAGAACGTGGAGCTTGTGCGTGAGGAGAACCTGAGAAAAATCGAAGAATATATGGAGAAAATATCTGAGCTTGCAAAGCAGTGTAATGTGACAGGCGACCAGCTTGTGGAGATGTTCAGATTACTAAATCAGGAGGAATAACATGAAAGCCTTGGAAATAAGAAACCTTAATAAAGAATATAAGGATTTTAAACTTGATAACATAAATCTTACCCTTCCCATGGGCAGCATAATGGGTCTCATTGGGGAAAACGGGGCAGGGAAAAGCACAACCATAAAGCTTATTCTGGACCTGATAACCAGGGACAGCGGTGAAATATATGTACTTGATAAGGACAACAGGGAAGCCTTCAACAGGACAAAGGAGGACGTGGGCGTAGTATTGGATGAGGCCTGCTTTACTGACTGCGTCACTGTTAAAAACATAAACATAATGATGAAGTCCATGTATAGGAACTGGGAGGAGGAAACCTTCTTTGGATATATTGAAAAGCTTAAGCTTCCTAAGGACAAGAAGTTTAAGGACTTCTCCAGAGGCATGAAGATGAAGCTTGCCCTTGCAGTGGCCCTGTCACACAAGGCAAGGCTGCTTATACTTGATGAGGCTACCAGTGGCCTTGACCCTATAGTAAGGGATGAGATACTGGACATATTCTATGATTTCATACAGGATGAGAGTCATTCCATACTCATATCCTCCCATATAATAAGTGACCTGGAAAAAATATGCGACTACATTACCTTCCTCCACAAGGGGAAGCTGGTTGTGTCAGAGGAAAAGGATGCACTTAAGGAAAGGTACTGCCTTATAAGGTGCTCCAAGGACGATGTAGCAAGGCTGCCTAAGGAGGCCATAAAGGGAATGAGAAGGCATGAATACGGAGCTGAGGCTCTGGTGGAGGCCAGCATGGTGCCAAAGGGAATCCATACAGAGCAGCCATCCATTGAGGATATAATACTTCTTCTTGTAAAGGGGGTAAATTAATATGAAAGGATTACTGTTAAACGACTGGCTTATAATGTGGAAGCAGTGCTGGATTCAGCTTGCATGCATATTGCTGTTTGGGGTTCTGTCAATCATAGGAGACAACCAGAGCTTCCTTCTGTTTGTGGTGCTGTACAGCGCACTTCTGCCACAGACTATAATGGCATACAACGAGAAGAATAAGTGGGACAGGATGGCTCTGACCATGCCCGTTTCTAGGGACCAGATAGTGGCGGAAAGATACCTCATGAGCCTTATAATGGTTGCAGCATCCTTTATCATATGCAGCCTCTTCTCCGTTGCAACGTCTGTAATTAAAGGAGGAGGCCTTGATGAGTCCCTGCAGATAATACTGCTTATGGGAGGCATGACCATTATCATAAATGCCGTCTACATGCCTGTCATATTCAGGTTCGGAATGGAGAGGGCAAGGCTCTGCGTAATAATCATAGCAGGTGCAGTAGGGGCTGTTGTTTATATGGTGTCCTCAGGAGAAGCAGCAGGGCTTGCTAGCCTGGCAGATAAGATAATGAACACAAATATATTTCTGTTTCTTGGCATATGCCTGCTGATATATGTGCTTTCCATGCTGGTCTCCATGGGCATATACTCCAGGAAGCAGCTATAGATGCATTTATGTTTATAGGTAGGAATATTAATTCCTTGCACAAAGTTATGGAAAAGCACTTGCATGTATAGAATTTACGGAGTACAATAAAACAAACAGGGGAGCTTGTGATAACAGGCTGAGAGGAAGGTAAAAGCTTCGACCCTTTACCTGATACGGATAATGCCGTCGTAGGAAGTCTATAGGTTTGATTTTTTACAGGAGTTACCGCAGAAAGGTATCTCCTGTTTTTTGTTACTTGGGGAGCTTGTAATAAACAGGCTGAGAGTGGGCTGCATCGCCCAGACCCTTAAAACCTGATTTGGATAATGCCAACGTAGGGATATACCAAGCTTTTGATTATTTTAAATGCGGATATGTCTTTACAGGCGTATCTGCATTTTTATATTAAAGGAGTATGAGAGTATGCTTGGGAGCTGTATTGACAATGTAAGAAAAAATGCGCCGCTTGTGCACAGCATCACTAACTATGTGACCGTAAATGATGTGGCAAATGTGCTGCTGGCCTGCGGAGGAAGTCCGATTATGTCCGATGAACCGGAGGATGTGGAAGATATCACTTCCATCTGTGGTGGTTTGAATATCAATATCGGAACACTGAACAAACAAAGTATTGAAGGAATGTTTCGTGCGGGACATAAGGCCAATGAGCTGAATCGTATATTACTGCTGGATCCGGTAGGGGCAGGTGCTTCACAATTGCGAACAAATACGGCAATTAAATTAATGGATGAGCTTAAGTTTACGGTGATTCGTGGAAATATATCAGAAATTAAAACCCTGGCGTTGGGAAGTGGAACCACAAAGGGTGTTGATGCGGATGTAGCGGATGCTGTAACGGAGGATACTCTGGACGGAGCAGTAAAATTCGTTAAGGATTTTGCGAAGAAGAGTGGAGCCATCATTGTTATTACAGGAGCCATCGATCTTATCAGCGATGGAATAACCTGCTATGTGATTCGAAATGGACGTCCGGAAATGGGAAGGATTACAGGAACAGGCTGCCAGCTATCCGGTATGATGACTGCTTTTCTTGTAGCTAATCCAGAGCATGTTCTGGAGGCTGCAGCAGCGGCTGTCTGTGCCATGGGCCTTGCCGGTGAAATCGGTTGGTCTCGTATGCGGGAAGGGGAGGGGAATTCCACCTACAGAAACCATATTATAGATGCCATTTATAACATGGATGGAGAAACTTTGGACAAGGGGGCTAAGTATGAAGTGCGATAACAAGGAGCTTTTACTTTATGCAGTAACAGATCGTTATTGGTTAAATGGACGTACTCTGAAGGAAGTCGTAAAGGAAAGTCTTGATGGGGGTATTACCTTTCTTCAGCTTAGAGAGAAGATGCTTAATGAGGATGCATTTTTAGAAGAAGCCAGGGGACTCCAGGATATCTGCAGAGAATATGGCGTGCCCTTTGTGGTAAACGATAACGTGGATATTGCCATTGCCATGGATGCCGACGGCGTTCATGTTGGTCAAAATGATATGGAAGCAGGCAATGTGCGTGAAAAACTGGGTCCTGATAAAGTCATCGGTGTATCCGCACAGACCGTGGAGCAGGCGATTCTGGCAGAGAAACGCGGAGCGGATTATCTTGGTGTAGGAGCTGTATTTCCAACTGGTTCTAAGGATGATGCAGACAATGTTTCCTTTGATACTCTGAAGGCTATTTGTGAAGCGGTTTCGATTCCTGTCATTGCAATTGGAGGTATAACAGAACAAAATGTACTGGAATTGGCTGGCAGTGGAATCTGCGGTATTGCAGTCATCAGTGCAATTTACGCACAAAAGAACATAAGACAATCAACAGAAAACCTGAAAACAGCTGTGGAACAGATGGTGAAATTATGATAAGGGGAGTCATTTTTGATTTGGACGGAGTGATTCTGGATTCTATGTCTATTTGGCATGACTTGGGAGAACGATACCTTAATGTGCT
>JAEZLD010000037.1 GCA_023415335.1 Bacillota bacterium
GTCTTCATTAGAACACTCTTCTTTTGATGTTCAGTTTGTAGCATAAAGGCCCACCTCCATTTTTTCTGTATAATTCTCTGTAAAGACTATCATTTATATTTTATCCTTCATATTCTCCCATGTCTAGGAATAAATTCTTAATTTTATTGCAAGTTTCACTAATAAATATAGAAAGCTTAACTTCCATGAATAACAACATGGAAGTTAAGCTTTCTAGGTTAAATTTACTTTAGATTAGTCCTTTTTAAAGGCTCTTCTATTGACACAAACTAATCTCATTGCTATGATTATTATGGTTGAAAATATATATCGTTTTTATATAAGAAAGGAAATCTAAGGAGGTCTATATGAGTCAAAATGAAGAAACCATTAGTTTAAAGGACTTATTCATATATATATTGAAGAAATGGCGAGTCCTTATAATTGCAATGTTTATTGGAGCGGTGCTATTAGGCATATATAAAGGCAAATTTAGCCCACAAGCTATACCTCTTAGTACTGCAGAACAGCAGGAAATACAGGATCTGATTGATAAAAATAATGATTCCATTTCAGACTATACCTTAACTATAAAAGAAAATAAAAATAAACTAGTTGAAAACACTGATGCTATTAAATCCTATCAAGCTGAATTAGAGGTTCAAAAAGAACTTGTAGCTGATCTAGAAGCTATTGTAGCTAAATATAATAAAGCAGGAACACAAGCATCAGATAATCTAGTAAGTTCAACTATCCAACTTGCTACGGAAAAGAAAAAAGTGTCAGTCTATGAAACCCAAATAGCAGAATTGCAACATGAAAATTCTGAGATTCCTAAAACCAATTCTTCCTTGCAAGAAACAATTTATAAGCTAAAAAAGGATAACAGAGAATTGACGGAGTCACTATCATCACAACAATTTGTAAAAGCAGGTATGAGTTCTATTATAAAGTATGCTGTTTTGGGTGCTTTTTTGGGTGCATTTCTTATATGTGGAATTGCATTCCTTAAGTATATACTATATAAAAAGCTCCGCAATGAGGACGAGCTTAGGGTAAAATATAATATTCGTGTTATAGGAAATCTCCATGTGATTCCTGAGGAAAAGAATAAGAATAAAATTGATAAACTAATAAATAAATGGTCAGGTTACAATGTTGTAGTAGATGAACACCAGCAGTACAAGCTTATTTATGCTACCATTCAATTAATGTCCTCAAGCAAAGATAAAAAAGTCATTCTTACAGGAACTGTAGACCCTGTGCTGATAAATCAGATAATGGATAAATTAAATACAGTTCTTCCTCAGAATGATTGCACTTTATGCACAATCCCAAACCCTGTATATGATGGAGATGCCCTTCTCAATATAAAAGAGAGTAGCGTTATATTAGTAGAAGCAAAATATGTATCAGACATGCGTGAAATTGACAAACTTATAGATATCTTATATGCAGGAAAATCAGAGGTACTGGGAGCAGTTATTCTATAGATTTATAAATGATAGAGGAGAGTTTTACTGATATTTGTGTAAATCAAATCCCCAGTCTCTCTTCTCTTAATGTATAAAGCATTGGCTGATAATAAAAACCCCGATATAAGCTCTTCTTTATCGAATTTATATCGGGGTACTCAATTTAACATATTTAAAGGCACTAATTATCAACAAACTTTTGTATCATAGAGTAATTATCTTATTATTGATTATATTAGCCATTTCCATATAGTACTCATTTATAAAGAAATGATTATGGCCAAACTCATACATTTCAGTTGTACCAGTAGTAATGTCCTTCCAGCCTTCGACCGTTTCCTTAGGCGAATCAGCTTCACTGTAGAAAACTAATATATCATTTCCTATATTCTGAGGCAATGGTATATATTTATACTGGCTCCATACTTTATAGTCTGATTTTAGGGGTTCCAGATATATGTCTAAGAATCTTCTATTCTGCAAGATTCTCTCATCCATTCCACCTAACCGCTTTACCTTTTCTATAAACTCATCTTCACCAAGGAATGCATATTTCTGACTCATAAACTGATGGTCTAAAAATCCCCTGGCACATAAGACCATAATCTGTGGTGAACTATCTAGCACATTTGTTCTTATAAGGTCATATACCAATGCGCTTCCCATACTATATCCGAGAAGTGCATATGGAAGATTTGTATTTCTCTTATCTTTAATAAAAGCAGCTACATCCTCAAGGAATGCATTGTACTCTAAAATAAAATTATTTTTTCGTCTGGCTCCCCTGCCAGCATATTCAATACTTATTGCTTCAATACTTTCGTCAAGGCAAGAAATGAGCTTGTTAAAAGACTTTGCATTGCCTCCTGCGAACGGGAGCAGAAATAGCTGTATCTTCTTTTCCATATGATCCATAGCCTCTATTAACCAATTCCACCGTCAACTCTTATTATCTGACCTGTTACATAGGAGCTCAAATCACTTGCGAGGACAACCATCATGTTTGCTATTTCTCTTGGCTCTGCAGGCCTATGCATGGGACAACGTTCCATAATCTTAGCAAAATCTTCTTCAGACATTGTTTTAATTAATTCTGTATCAACTACGCCAGGTGCCACCGCATTAACACGAATATTATAATCTGAAAGTTCTTTAGCTAGTGATTTAGTCATAGCATAAATAGCTGCTTTACTTGCGCTGTACATGGTCTGCCCACGATTCCCATCAAACCCTAGATAAGATGCTGTACTTACAATACAGCCACTTTTTACCCGCATCATCTGCCTTGCAATCAGTTGTGTCAATTGAATATGTGCAAAGAAATTTGACTCAAATAAATCATGAGCCTTCTCCATAGAAAGCATAGGCAGTAAAGCATCATATGTAGTGCCTGCGTTATTAACCAGCACATCAACATTGAGCTTTTCTTGTCTGATTTGTTGAACTGCAGATTTCATCTGTGTTGGGTCTGTCATTTCAAAATATATAGGCTTAATCCAAACACCATATTTCTCAGACATCTGCTCCATATCCTTCTCGAATTCATCATTCTGTAATCTGGCACATGCCCACACATTAGCGCCATGCTCTGCAAAGGCTTCAACAGCTGCACGCCCAATTCCTCTCCGCGAACCAGTTATTATAACGTTTTTTCCCTGTAGGAGTTTCATCATATCACCTCTAATCTACCGTTTTTAAAACCTGTCGTACATTTTCCACTGCATCGAAGAATGCTCTGTATTCTTCAGGTGACCAACGCTCGCGTAGCCTCTGTTGTACGCCATTGGCTCCTATAACGGAAGGAACTGAAAGCGATACATCCAGGACGCCTTGTTCACCTTGAAGCGGAGAACAAACCGATGCAATCGTCGGTGCCTGATTTAAAATTGCGTTTGCTAGGTTACATACGCAGGTTGCAATACCATAGTGGGTTTTACCCTTTGTGCGAATGATTTCGGCACCCATTCTTTTAACATTTTGGGCAATGGTGCTGCGAACACTATCATCCCAAGGAAGTAAAGCATTTTCACAGTACTCAGCAATAGCAAGTCCACCTACAGTTACACGACTCCATATAGGTACCTGGGCATCGCCATGCTCTCCAACTACAAATCCGTTGATTACTCCAGTGCTTAAACCCACATAATCTGCAATAGATCTTATAAAGCGTGAGGTGTCAAGCATACATCCAGACCCAAAAACCATGCCATTGGGCAGTTCCATCCATTCGCTTACTTTCTGGGTCAGAATATCTACTGGATTGGTAATAACAAGAATAACACCACGAGTATAATGCCTTTTAATTTCATCGGTTACAGCCTTCATAGACCGAGTATTTTCCACTGCGAGGTCAAGCCTGCTTTCCCCAGGCTGTCTGTTTCGTCCGCATGTTATGATTATCAAATCACAGTCTGCACAATCAGAGTAATCTCCGGCATAAACATCAGTTGTCCCCAGATATGGTATACCGTGTCTAATATCAAGTGCTTCGCCCTGTGCTTTTTCAGAGTTAATATCGATCAATACAACCTCCCTGGCTATATTGCGTAAAGTAAGTGCATATGTAATGGATGCACCTACAAACCCCGTTCCTATGATTGCGACTTTTCTTTTTCCTATTTCATAACTACCCCTTGTAATGATAATCACCCCAAATCCACATATCTTGACAACATTCTGGCCAAATCAAAGCCATCCCACATAATTCCGATATCCATCGCTTTGCCTATTGGAACAATACGGTCTATGCCACGCAAACGGTTACCTACAACAAACCTTCGTACTTCCTCTGGGTCAATTCCAAAATAAGTAACAGTCTGGAACTTATCTGTTACAAAAGGAGTAATGTCATCCAAACTATCATATGCATATTCATAGAAGTATCCACCCTTACCCCGCAGCTCAGTAAGGTTTCCTTCCAGTCCATAAAGCTTAACTCTATAGAGCAGGTTTGTTTTCTTTTCCACCTTTTCTATTGGCTTACCATCAAGAATATCTTCAAACATATGAGTATACTTATCCACCCCAAGAGCAGCCTGTAAATCATATTTTTTCTGGGCAAAATTATAAAGTGCATCCCAGAACTTGCTTCTAGCCTCTTCGCTGTCATTCTTCCAGAAAATCAGCTGCTCACTGGAGCATGCATTCTGGTCCATAAGATAGGTATCATTGTAGAAATTATCTGCAAGACGGGACACAGCAGCCTCATCTGCATCGAGAATTGCATTGCCATCTATAATACAGATAGAATATCTATCAGCAAAACAAATATCTATACATCTGGGTTTACAAGGCATGGTCTTTACAGCAGCAATTGTTTTGTCACCACCCCAGATAACTCTGGCATCAGCATTACTACAAAATTCTGCAGTAATTTCATCATCATGGCCATATCTTACAAAAGCCGTGCGCTTTTCAATTTCGGGACAGCTTACCATTGTCTCTGAAACCGCATCACACACAGGTTTTATCTGCGGATATGGCTTGCTGGATAGCCGAACAATATTTGAACAGCCGGCTAAAAGACCAAACATATAGCTGAAAGCAAAATTGATAGGTATGTTTCCTGGTGCAACATGGAAGCATAAGCCTCTTCCCAATCTTTTATCTGCCTCTGGGCAGTTCTCCTTCATTTTCTGAAGGTTAGATTTTCTACACCAGAAAGCTAATGCAGAAATATCCGGATACGCGCGCAGGGATGGGGACTTCATAAGATTTTTTGACAGTAAGGTTAAAAATTCTATGGCTTCATCGCTATATGCTTGAAGCGGTGCAGCTGTGATATTTTCAGAGCCTACCAAATATTCAACGTTTTTCATAAGTATCACTGCACCCCCTTATTTCAGCACCTTTAATTCTTCCGTAAATCGCAAAGTATTTTCCCTTTCTGCCACATGGGCAGTCATCCACTCCAATTATTTCTCCTTCATCTTCAGTCAAAAGTATATGCCCTGGATAGCTTGTTGGAAGAAGTGACCTGCATTCGATTAATCCTCTTCCCGTTTTCTTTTCAGTAAAATCTCCCGGGTCACGAATAATAACGTCTGAGAAAATCGAAGCGTGAAGATGTCCACAGGGACATTCCATAAATATTGAGCCAGTCTGTTCAACCATTCCATAATAGTTCAAAACTGTATCAACACCACAGGCTTCTTTTACCCTTGCCTTAAAGGTATCATTATCTACAGCCTGATCTTTAAGCTTTTTCCAACCGCCTCCGTGAATCAGAACTCCATTAAGGTTAAGAGGTTCTCCCCTCTTTATAAGTTCCTGAACGAAGTATTGCCAAATCATGAAGGTAAATCCGAATAGCAATATTCTCTCCCCTTCATGTTTTTTCAAGAACTCTTCAATAACGGGGATGTTAAGTTCCATATTCTCATCCAATGCATAAGTCATATCACGGCCAAGCATAGAAAATCCAAGAATTCCTGCTCCACGAGCCGAAAACATGTTTCGATTCTTCAAAACCGCACTAGAGTCAATAACCAGCATTGGCATGCGCTTCTTTCCAATGAAGTCTGTAACTATTTTATTAAGCACCTTGGTCTGCCTTGCAGAGGTCTCACGGTCAAGGTAAATCCTTGAAACCTGCTGCCCAGTTGTTCCGGATGAGGTCATTGTTTTTATAACATGGTCACTTCCGGTACTACGAAGGTCATATTCCTTAAAGAGCCGGACTGGAAGAGATGGCGTGTCTTCTCCTAACACTTCACATATCTTTTTATAAGGTGCACATTTTTCGCTATGATATTCTGATAATTGATACATCCACTCGGCATATTTTCTATCTTTCTCATCCTGAGAAAGACTATAAGGAGGGATACTAAGTATTTCTTCATAATCTAACATTTTAGCAACTCCACGCTCCTCTCTTCTATTTCAGTTCTGAGTACATTACCTTGCCAGAATCATTGTGTGGAATCTTATCTATATAAATTGCAGTAAAAGCTGCACGATTCAATCCTGTTTTTTCACTGATAAAGTCTACTACTCCACTGGTATCCTTACTCGTCGTATATATACGCATGTGGTCATCCTCTCCTATACATGCAGCTTCATATCCAGCCTTAGAAAGAAGTTCTTCAATTTCTACAAGGTTGACCCTGTTGCCGAAGATCTTCAGAAAGCGTTTTTTACGACCAACTACATAGTAGTAACCATCTCCATCACGCTTGGCCATATCACCAGTTTCAAGCCTGCCATACCTCTCATCGCCCTTTGCAAGGTCACTTCGATTCACAGCATAGCCAAGGGTGACATTATCACCATAGTAAACCAGCTCACCTACTTTATCAGTTTCCGTGATTACACTTCCATCTACGTCAATAAGCTCGAAACGTCCTCCGGGAATAGGAATGCCTATACTGCCAGTCTTCTCAACAGCACGGTCTGCAGGCACATAGCTCATACGTGCAGTAGCCTCTGTAGCACCATACATAACAATCAAAGCCTTGCCTTGTTCACGCATACCAGAAGCAAACTTGTAATGCAGTTCTTCTCCTAGTCGCCCACCAGCCTGTGTAATATAGCGGAGTGATGGAAGATTCATTCTTAGGAAACGCAGCCTGTCAAGCATCTGATAGGTATAAGGGACAGCCCCAAAGGTTGTTGCACCCTTCTCTCGGAAGAAATTCCAGAATCCTCTATCAAAAAACGTCTGTTCAGTAAGTATAATTCCAGCCCCTGCCATAAGGTGCGACTGAACTATTGAAAGCCCATAAGTATAGCTCATAGGCAGAGTGGTAATCGCCCTGTCTTCCTTTAATATTCCTAGATACTCAACAATAGATGCTGTATTAGCCTGGATATTCCTATAGGTCTGGCGCACAAACTTAGGGCTTCCTGTACTTCCTGAGGTAGTAAGCATTATTGCAAGCTCATCGTCCATCTCTGGTGCTTCTGAACCTGTTGATATAAGGCTATACCCTTCATATGTATATATAACCTTTCCCTCAAAAAATCCTTCTGGACACCAAATGTACTGTGGCAGATAGTGTTTATATAATTCTTCAAAGAGTGTCTTATCAATAGATGAATTAAGTAATACTGGGACAATCCGCTTCTGTAAGAATCCAATATATCCAGCTACCGATGCGATACAATTCTTGCATACAAGGAATACAAATGAACGCGTCGGCACTCCATTGGTTATATTCTTAGCTGCTTCATCTAGTTGAGCATATGAAATCTCTTCTTCAACCGTTGATAATGCAACCTGCTGTCCTTTATCTTTAATTAAATTCCAAAAAAACGTATTATCCACCATTATAATACCCCCACCAATTGTACTTTATCTTAGATTTCTACCTCGTACTTTTTCAGGATTTCCTTTCCCTTTTCATACGAAGAAAAATCTATTATATCATCAGTATCAAACATAATATCGAAAGCATCCTCAAGCTCTGCAATCAGCTGCATATGACCAACTGAATCCCACACATCTATTCCTTGATACTGAAGATCTTTCAACTGTCCTTCCTCAATAGAGAATGTTTCAGTAAATGCCCTATTATACTTTTGTAAGTTATCCATATTATTTTCCTCCACTTATTTTTAATTTTTCCTTTTTTCACGATAAATCAATGCTGATAGCTTCTTTTCACAAACATCAAAGTCCTCCTTGCTGTTTGTGGTTTTACATTCCATACGTCCATCCTTTTCTTCAGGATCATGAAAAACCCCGCCAAATTGCTTATTAAATCTTATTGCTCTGGCATTATCAGCATAAATATAGCTTGTAATGATTTTCAATCCTAATTCATTGAATGCAAAATGGAAAGAAAGAAGCTGAGCCTCAATACTCTGGAATGCATTTCCACGCATGGTTAACCGGCCTGCTTCTGCCTGGTCACCATCAATATCATAAATACTTATGGTTCCTATACGTTTTCCTTCCTTATCCCACACAACAAAGAAATAATCGTTTGGTTTCTTACGTTGCTTGCTTATCCATGCAATCTGCTGTTCAAGAGTATTGCTTAATCTTGGCAGATACTTGCTGAACTCCGGGTCATTACGAATAGCAAGTGTAAACTCGGCATCCTCTTCTGTAGCAGAGCGCAGGTCTACGTAACGGCCCTCAATTACTCCATCATATACCATAGATGCTCACCTTCTTCCTAATTTGTATTTAATTTATTTTCCCATGTATTCTTTTACCGCTCCGATAATCTTTTCTACATCCTCATCAGTTAACCACATATGAAGTGGTAAAGTAACAATATGCTGGCTCATTTCATATGCATGGGGGCAGGTTCCAAGAGCATATTTATACATGCTATACTCTGTATTATCACGATAGTGAACACCACAGTATATATCCTTCTCAGCAAGAGCGGCCATCAAGCCGTCACGGTCAGGAACAGCCAGTTCATATATATGGTAGGAGCACTCTTCATGATGAGGTGCATCAATGATAGTAATACCCTTTATATCCTTGAAAGCCTCGTTATATTTTTCAACGATTTCTCTTCTTCTTACGTTATCTTCGTCCAGATAATTAAGCTGTACAAGTGCAATTGCAGCCATGATAGCATTTCCATTATACTTGTAGCCGACATAGTCAACATCATATTTCCATGCATAGGTACCGTTGTTTGCTCTCTTATAGGTGTCTTTGTTGATACCAAGCCATGCCATTTGACGTGTAATCCTGTCACACTCTTCATTCTGCCAGCAAATCATGCCGCTGTCACCAGTAGGCAGATTCTTAACGGCCTGGTATGAATAAACAGTAACATCAACACCATCCCATGTGCCAGGGCATACTCCATTAACTCTGGTTCCAGACATATGGGCCCCATCAAGTATAAGCTTCAAGTTGTGCTTCTTGCAGATTTCAATAATCTTATCAAGCTGACCAACACGTCCGCCATAACCAACAAATATTATTGCTCTTGTCTTATCGTTAATCTTCTTCTCAACATCAACTGGGTCCAAGCAAAGGTACTGATCTACATCCGCAAATGTAACATGCATATTCTCATAAAGAACCGCGTGGTTTGTTGAAACAAATGTAATTGGTGTGGAAATGATTTCATCGCCATCCTGCCAGCCATTCTGCATCTTCAGAATTTTAACTGCCAAATGCAGTCCTACTGTATTTGAGTTAAGATAATATGCATGCTTGTGTCCTGTATACTTCTTCCACTCTTCTTCAAATTCTACTGTCTTGAATCCCATTCCGGTCCAGCCCTTCTCAAGGCACTCCTTTACAGCATCAAGGCACTCATCAATATGAAATTTAGGTTTTAAAACTTGAATAGACATCTTTTTATCTCCTTATAAATATTATTTTCTATTGGTGTACATTCTGTCATAGTAGTTCTGGTACTCACCGTTAATGATATCTTCCCACCATTTACGATTGTCTAAATACCACTCAATAGTTTTCTTGAGGCCATCTTCAAACCTGGTTTCTGGCAGCCAACCAAGCTCATTATGTATCTTGGTTGGATCTATAGCATAACGCATATCATGGCCTTTTCTGTCAGTCACATACGTAATAAGGCTCTCTGATTTTCCAAGCTCTTTGCATATGAGTTTTACAATGTCGATATTCCTCATTTCATTGTGCCCACCTATGTTGTAGACCTCACCTACACGTCCCTTATGGATAATCAGGTCGATTGCCTTACAATGGTCCTCCACATAGAGCCAGTCCCTCACGTTTTCACCTTTGCCATACACAGGCAGAGGCTTATCATTGAGAGTATTTGCTATCATAAGTGGTATGAGCTTTTCAGGGAAGTGGTAGGGTCCATAGTTATTGGAGCAGCGGCTGATGGTTGCAGGGAATCCATAAGTTCTATGATAAGCTCCTACCAGTAAATCTGCACTTGCTTTTGAAGAAGAATATGGTGACGAGGTGTGTATAGGTGTCTCCTCTGTAAAGAATAAATCTGGCCTGTCCAGTGGAAGGTCTCCATACACCTCATCTGTAGATACCTGATGGTATCTAGTTACTCCAAATTCTCGGCAAGCATCCATTAAGGTTGCAGTGCCAATAATATTTGTCTGTAGGAATACACCTGGATTTTCTATACTCCTGTCAACATGACTTTCAGCTGCAAAGTTAACCACAATATCTGGGTGTTCCTCTTTGAAAAGTTTACGAACAGCTTCTCTGTCACAGATGTCAGCCTTAACAAATCTAAAATTTGGGTTATCCATTATAGGAGCTAATGTTGACAAATTTCCGGCATAAGTCAATTTATCAATGCAGACAATTCGATAATTTGGATGTTCTCTAAGCATGTGAAAGATAAAATTGCTTCCAATAAAACCGGCACCTCCGGTTACAATTATAATCATGTTTCTTCCTCCCCTCAAATGTTAAATATCAATTTATATATGCATAATAATATAATTATATTATAGAAGCCTATGCATGTTAAAACAACCGACTCTCCGTTTACCAGAAATAGAAAAGACCCAACTATAACATAGAAAAAGTTGGGTCTAATTCATAAATATTCTTCACTAGAAGTAAGCCTTATATGCTAAATCCTATCACACAAGCTCAATATATATCTGCCATATTCAGTAGATGAATTGCGTTTTCCTAAGGAACGTAGTTCATCTACTGTTATCATTCCCCTTCGCCAAGCCACCTCTTCAATACAGTAAATATTCATACCACATTTATCTTGCACAATTCTAACAAATGTAGATGCCTCATTTACATCCTCCCATCGGTCAATTGAGATTTCAACAAAGCCCCTGTCCAGCATTTCCACATACAGTTCATTTTCTCTCGTATACTTTAGAACAAATGAACTCACATCATCCTCAATAGCTATCTCAGAAAGTATATTCTTCGGACAAAAGAGAATTGGAGTATCGCAATAATCATATTGTGTTCGTAATGGCTCATCTTTATTAGAATTAACAACCTTTTTATTCTCATCAATTAGGATACGATTAGGAATATAACTGCTCTTTTTCGGTAATGCTAAAATAGTTAAACGGTCCTTACGTACCATCGCCTTTTGAAAGAATCTTGTTTGCTCTACACCATAGATAAGACAGCGCCCATACACAAGCATGACGTTGCTGCAATTAATAGGGTTTCCCTCTAATGCTTCTTTTAAAGAACCACTAAAACAGTCAAGACTAATTCCCAGCTTACCACCATCTCCAAGTAGATCATATATGTGCTCTTTTTCTTTCTGAGTACATATTATCAGTATCCTTTTAATGCCGACCAAAAGAAAATAACTTAGGAGGTAGTAAACTAATGGTTTATCAAAGATAACTGTGTTAGAGCCAATCCCATAAGGATTTTCCTCTAAAATCAAAATGCCTTGCCAACTCTTATCATGGTGGATAACATCACCAGAAAGAAGGCTGTCTGTATCTGTATCAAGCAAGATAGAAAGCTTTCTTAAGTAAGAAATGTCTGGAAGCCCTAATCCCCTTTCCCACTTTGATACAGCCTTATCGCTAATACCAATACGGTCTGCAAGATCCTTTTGAGTATAACCAGCACGTTTTCTTAAATATGAAATTGCATTACCTACTTTTACTGCATCCATTTATCCTACTCAACTTTCAAATTCTATTTTGCACTCCTTAATAGTCGGATTCTTTTTATCCTTTTCACTAAGTAAAATCTCCCCAACCTCAGGCCACTCTATTGCAATATCAGGATCGTTGTAAATGAGCCCTCCTTCATCTTCCGGATGATACAACTCATCACATTTATAGGCAAATTCTGCATAATCAGATACAACCACGAATCCATGAGCGAATCCACGAGGAATCATGAATTGACGTTTATTGTCTTCTGAAAGGAGAACACCTACCCACTTTCCATAGGTCTCACTATCCTTCCGAAGGTCAACTGCCACATCAAAAACCTCACCCTTCAGAACCCTTACCAGCTTTGCCTGGGGGTGGTTTTTCTGAAAGTGAAGGCCTCGAAGCACTCCCTTTCTGCTGCTGGACTGATTATCCTGTACAAATTTATAATCAAGTCCAGCAGCCTTAAAATCGCTCTCCTTATATGTTTCCATGAAGTATCCACGATTATCCCCATAAGTCTTTACATCAATAATGTAGACATCCTTGATATCTGTTTCGTTAAATATAAAATTGCTCATCTGCCTACCCCCTAGTAAATAAACTTCCCATCAGCAACGTTCTTTAAATGCTGTCCATATGGTGACTTGCCATATCTTTGAGCAGACAACATAAGAGTTTCTTTGTCAATCCATCCGTTACGGAAGGCTATTTCCTCTGGAGCAGATATTTTTACACCCTGGCGCTTCTCTATCATCTGAACAAACTCTGTGGCTTCAACCAGAGAATCCATTGTGCCAGTATCAAGCCATGCAAAGCCTCTGCCCAGAATTACCCCTTGCAGAAGGTCTTCTTTTAGGTAGATGTCATTCAACGAAGTGATTTCCAATTCTCCCCTTGCTGACGGTTTTACTGTTTTTGCCTTATCACTGACCCCCGCCGGATAGAAATACAAGCCTGTAATACAATAGTTACTCTTTGGCTTCTGAGGCTTCTCTTCAACAGAAAGAATTTTGCCAGTTTCATCAAATTCCATAATTCCGAAGCGTTCCGGATCATTGACATAATATCCAAAAATTGTAGCATATCCTTTTTCAGCATTATAAGCTGCTCTGAGCAGCTTATCGCTGAGACCACCGCCATAGAATATGTTATCTCCGAGAACCATAGCGCAGGGTTCACCTGCTATAAACTCCTCGCCAAGAAGGAAAGCCTGTGCTAGCCCATCCGGTGAAGGTTGAACCTTATAAGACAACTTTACGCCAAACTGACTGCCATCCCCCAGCAGTTTTTCAAAGTTAGGTAAGTCCTCTGGCGTTGAAATAATTAATATGTCCTTTATTCCTGCCAGCATAAGCGTAGATAAAGGATAATAAACCATTGGCTTATCATATACCGGCAATAGCTGTTTTGATGTAACCATCGTTAATGGATATAAGCGCGTTCCCGCTCCTCCCGCCAAAATAATACCCTTCATTTTTTACCTCCAATTCCCTAAAAAGCAGCTTTTTTTAGAATGATTTCTTTCTTACAATTAATATTGATAGTGTTTTTCTAAATCTAATATATAACTATTTACTTTTATTTGTATTAATCCTATAAAATATCTTTGTAAATCTTCTCCAAAATTTCGCGAAATGGTGCAAATGACCAGTAGTAAGGACTCGGATAATCTTCTTCTTTTGGATTATTACGAAGAAAATCCGTATCAATTTCTTTTGCATTATTAATTACTTGAATAATCTTCGGATTATAAAATGGTTCCTCCTTTACATTTATATTTGTAGTTAGTAGCTGTTTGCGATATTGAAATGCTTCAATTTCTCTGATTGAACTGTACATATCATCATGTTGTAAAACCTCTAAAATACATCTAGCCCCTTTTACTCTCTCCAATACCTCATCATAAGATATCTTTTGGTTATAAACAATTCCATCATGATTAACAATATTTTTAGGGTCTACACCAACAATAAAAAACTTACATTTGAATCCACTCTGTGTAATTCGTTCATATATATCAAGTAATTTGGGTAATCGACCTTTATCTGAACCAATAAAAAACACATCACATTGTTCACCTTGTATTGTTTCATCAACCGGCAGCCTATATGGAAAATACTCTGGTTTAAGAAAACCATATTTTTTTGCATCACTCTCATAAAAAGTTAACACAACGTCATAATACTCTCTTACAGTTTTTAGTTTGCTTAGATTGTACTCATCTGCTGGGTTGTGAAATACGAAGCTAAATTGTGAGTGTTTATATTTTTTATGTAGGTACGCTAAAAACTTTTTTGAATAGGATAGGTGAAACGATTCGTAAAAAACAAACATCACCTTTTCATCTTTATCCAAACAACTCCAATCTAGTATTCCTCTATACCATATCCACTTAAATGGCATCTCAACATTCTTATTTAATGGCCAAGCATTATGAAATCTAAATATTCTTTTTTTTATTTGAGATTGAAATGGGGTTCTTGTGATTACATTTAAATCTTCTTTAGCCGCGTTTGTTATATATTTTTCATATTCGTCTTCGCCAATCATTAATACAATTTTATTCATTATTAACTCTCCGTCCTATCATTGACTTTATATAAATAATAGCTTTATACAAGCTAGCCCTTGCTAAAATACATGAGGCAGCAATAACAAATGCAGATGCACCGATGACACTAAAAAAAGCGTTGCCAATCCAGTAAAATAATCCATCTCTAAATGGAAAAATCACGGACACAGCATATGCAAATAATAAACCCATAACTGATATCATTGCTAACACAAACGAATTATTACCAATTAAAAATGGTAGCAGCTTTTTGAGCTTATAATACTGATAAATGTAGTTAATTGTATAAAATACAATCGGACCAACAATAATTAAGCTATAATCTATTTTTCCCATTATAATTGAAATGAATATTGATATAACTGCTGATATAACTGGCTGAACCCAAGTTTCTTTGAAATAACCATAAGAAGCAACAACAATATTGTAAGGCACTCTAAGGGCAGAAATCACACCACATATTGCTAACATATATGCTAATCCATTGTTAATATAATCTGTATCTGTTGCTCCATGTGTGTATATCTTTACAAATGGCACAAGTAAATAAAGCATACACATCATAAGAATAGTGTTAAAAGCAATATATATATACTGAAAAATTTCAAATGTCGATCTTGTTGTTTTATTATCATGAAGAGCAACAATATTCCCAAAGCTTGGTGCAAATGCAGAATACACAGCTGTTGCAATAAGTGTCAAGGCAGAACTAACCAAAGCATAGACTGAATATACACTTGCTTCATGAAGGCTATACATAAAAGATAGAAGAATTGTGATGGATGAAGATACCACACTATGAGAAACTTCATTTGCTAAAGCATATAAGGTACCAGGTATTCGCTTTACTTCACTCGTTTTGTCAGTAGGTATAAATGAATACTTCTTTCTATAAGTATGGTGTAGATATATAATTTTTATTACACATCCCAAAAGCAGCCAAACATAAAGTAATATAAAGTGAATTCTCAAAAAAATTGCTCCAAAAACTAGAAAATAATATATAATCTGCTCAATAAGAGTTCCTATTGAAACATAAAACTTTTTTTCGTATGCAGTAAAAACCACTCTATATTTGGATGTAAAATATAAATCAAGAAAGCTCTTGATTCCCATTATTATAAAGGCAATAAATATATAGCTACCATTAATAGAACTTTTAAGAGTTTTTTCAGTCACAATTGCAGTTAAAAACATCAAAACCAAAAAAATGCATGCTATTCTCTGGAAATACTTTGTTGTTGCTCGAACATTTGCTCCAATTTCTTTGATATTGTCTTCTGCAATTGGTCCATATAATGAAAAAACTGCTGCTGTTGTTGCGCCGGACTGAAGTAGTAGAACAACATTAAGTATTTGAGTAATTGTTGATGACAATCCATTGACTTCAGACCCATAAACCAAAATAATTAACCTAGGAGCTAAAAAGCCCAAAACAATAACAATTAGGTAGTATCCAAGTTCCCATATTATGTTTTTTAAAACCACTTTACTACGATTCATATATTCTCCCACGTTAGCTATAACATTGTCTATTCTTTGACAAAGAGCTAACATTCCTATTTTTATTGGTAATTAATTGAATAACAATTACATAAAACGCAATCTCAACGAATGTGTTTAAAGCTAAATTCGATGTGCAAAGCACCTCAGCAATTGAATAAAATGCCAGCGGTGTTCCCCAGAATCTCCCATATGTAATCATTATCAAAGAGCTTGTATGTTCGCCCTGATATTTTTTCCATACTATTCCAAACAAAATTCCCAAAACAAGTTGCAAAATTAATGTCCCAGCAATTCCGAAGTCAAGAATATACGGATATAATGCTGTGTATATATTAGATGAATATTTTCCTCCACCCCAGAAAACAAACTCAGCGTGATTGGTCCCCTGTGGAAATGAAAAACCAAATCTGGCAAGTATATTGTAGATTCCTACAAAGCTTCTCTGTCCGAATATCAGCGAAAGACTTCGTGTTTGCCCAATAAAATGATCAAGGCACACAATTGAACTCCCGGCATATATTGAAATCGTGTCCCATAATGATAATATTGCCGATTTCCCAGTAAGTGTTCCTGCAAGACGAAAAACCCCAAAGAACATTACAACACCAATTATGATGTACTTAATTATTTTTTGATTAATCCTCTTTATACCTCGTCTATTTTGAATAATATATAAATCAAATATACAAGCCACTGTAATTGTGATAAAGGCACTACGACTTGTTGATAAAATTATATCTGCCCCAAGGCATATTACTGGAATAATATATCTTTTTATTTTACGATCCCTACATAAAATACCTGTAATAACATAAAATATACAAATGTATCCCATAGCCCTGCTAAAAACTATACCCATATTAAGAAGCATTCCTAATTGGAAAACACCAGGATTAATTAAAACTTGGGATCTTATAGTACTAATTACCCCTGTAATACCTGCTTTATTGCCTAGTGATGCTGCTAGTCTATACTGATGTATCGCGTACACAAATGTAACTAACAAACAAACTGTACTAATCCATTTCATATTATTATCCGAAATATCAAGGCTGCAATAATCCCTTTTAAAATACTGTTCTTTTTGTTTTAAATCAGAAATAGATACAATCCTAGCTCCAATAAATGAACCAATAGATAACAGTATTAATGCACCACAAATAACAAATACAGTATCCACAGAAACCTGATATTCCCAAAGTGAATTATTCAACACAACCAATAATGTACTTACACAAAACACACCACTGACGATAACACTTGGAAACAGCACATTTTTGTCACTTAGAATATAATTAAAAAAAGCAATTAAAAGCAATAGTAGTAGTAAAATAATATTCACAAGTAACCTCCATTTTTTCCATGGACTATATATTAGAAAAAGAAAGAATCTTTTCTATGTCCTGAGATAAGAACCTATTATTATAGAAATTTACACAATTATCATGCATTCTCTGGAGATCGGCTTCGGAAAGAGCCATTATCTCTTTTACCGTTTCTTCGATATTAGAACAATCTATATTAATTCCTACCGCTTCCTTATCAACAAGCAGTTGCGTATCTCCAATTCCACTATTTATAAACGGAAGCCCAGCTCTCAAGTATTCAACTGACTTTAGTGACATTGATGATTTAATTTCTTTTCTTGGTATATTTAATCCAAGATTACATTTGGCAAAAATACAGTTCTTTTCTTCCATATCGAAAACTATTCCGTGCTTTATAACTTTTACTCCAGAATCTTCAAGCTTTATTATAAAATCATCAAAGTTTTGGCCTTCTCCAATAAAATGAACCTGAACATCCACATATTTCGCCAGCAATGCTAATAGCTTGACACCTAAATCCACGTCTGTTATATGATTAACATTTCCTAAGTAGCAAAATGACAATCCTTCTGACTTATTGCAATAGTATGATGAAGTGGCTGCTAGTTTTATTGCTGGTTCAAGTATGTGTATTGGGGTCCCTTTGGATAACTTGATCAATGCTTCGCGACTAACTTCAGAAACACAGAGAAGCAAATCTGCTCTATCTAAGTATTTGTCTCGTAGCTTTTTCCACTGCGAAAATGGAATCTTAAGGAGCCTCTCATATTTTTCATACGGAAAGCTTTCTGGCCATAAATCATAGCAGTCATAAATCACTTTGCATTTTGTCTTTTCCTTATATCGAGCAACTTGTTTTACAAGAGAATTGGGAGGGAACATGCTATAAACTAAATCTGGTTGTATATTGCATAATTCTTTATATACCTTTTTTGCAAAAATATAATGTGACATCAATCTATTTGCCGATAAGTTTTTATTATACGAAACAACCTTTATCTGAACTGTGTTCTCATAATCTGCTACATATCTCTTTTTAGTATAGTGATCAAAATCAGATATTATATATGTAACATCATACCCCTTATTCTTAAAATGCTCAATAACCGTCTTCATCCTTATGTCATAATAATTAAAACAACTTATACAAACACATTTCATATTAACTAATCTCCTAAAGCACGCTTCTTATACTGTTGAAATGCTAATATCCTGTTTCCATTCAGTATGTCAGAACCGAATTCTTTCGTTTTAGTATAGTTGGCTACCGCCGCCTTTTTTAGATCCTCTTTAGATAATTGCTTAAGTATCTCCACAAGACCTTTTGAGTCCTTTTTCTTAAAAAGGAACTCCTGGTCCAATAGCTCTGGTATGCCTCCAACATCTGAACCAATTGCTGGGCACCCCCTGCTCATAGCTTCAATTAACGCTCTCGGCAATCCTTCTGTAATACTTGGCTGTATATATACATCTATATTATCAAGCCACTTTAAAACATTGTTATGAGTCAACTGCCCTTTAAAAACGACCTTTTCTGACACTCCACATTCTTCAGCAATTCTCTGAAGACGACTAGGATCACCACCACCTACTATTTCATATCTAATGTTGCTAATATCCTTTAACATTTTCATTGCATTGATAACATATTCTTGGCCCTTATATTTCACGTCTATAGCAGCAGTAGTACCTAAAACAAATTGTCCATCATGACCAGACTCTATATGCTTCAATCGTTTATCAATTAATTCAAAATCAATACTGTCTATTAAAACATCAGAAACACTAACAGATAATCCTTTTGTGGGGTATCTTTTTTGAAGCCATTTCTTAGTAACATATACAACCATTGCGGCATTTTTTGCAGCCATTCTATTTTTCACTTCCATATAAGGAGCAAGTATTTTTCCTATTAGGCTATGATACCAGTATGAATCCCATGCGCTTCCTCCACATTCCAACAGATATGCTTTATTTAACTCTTTTGCTACCTGAACACTAATTAAGGCAATTGTCCCCCCTCTTATGAATACAAGATCAGCAGAGCGAATCTCATCTTTGAGTATTTTCTTAACCTTTTGTATTGTTCCAAAAAACGCAGTGGGAGTATTAACATTTGGCAAATCTATAAACCTTATTGAAGGGATATCAATCCTTTCTTGGCCTGCTTCAATGTATGTTGTATCTATTGGATAAACTCTTGTAGCTATAACCAAGTCATCAACTACACTTAGGTATCGAGAGAAAACATCATTGGTTAATGTCGTACTACAGTATACTCCATTTATATCCTTATAAATCGGAAGATCATGACAAAATATTCCCTTTATCATTTACTACCCTCCATAATAATATTCTTTTCAAAAATACTAAAATCTCTTATACGCAACCCTTATAGAATCTAGTATAAAAATTAATTATTAAACACTTTCTTTAATTGATTCATCAAACCCTACTACACAATAGGAAAAGTTGAAGTCTTCTGTGTTTTTATAAATAAGACTACCAAAAGCTTTCCTTGCAACAGTGACAAAAGGACGAAGTAATACAACTCCACTTCCAATAATCCTGCTATAATAGATTTTCCTATTCAATTTACCAGCAATTAATGATGCCATTTTATCTGTTCTTACATATTCTTTATTTTGTGGAAAATATAATCCACCAAGTTCTTTATCAACAGCCATCTTTACAAAATGACTAAGATTATCTATATAAATCATACTACGCCTGTTTTTTACTCTGGGAAATATGTGGTATTTTTTTACAATCTTTACTATGGATTGAAAGTTACCTTTGCAGTCCCTCCCATAAACCATTGGTGGGCGTAGCACACATACTTGAAATCTATCATCATCAAGGGCTGCAAGTTTCTCTTCTGCCTGTAGCTTTGACTTCCCATAATTATTCTTCGGGTTTGGTTTGGTGTCTTTGTCAATAACGCCTGAATCCATGCCATATACGCTCATTGAACTCAGAAAGACAAATTGCTTGACATTTGCTTCTTTTGCTTTTTTAGCTACATTCAATGTCAAGTCTCGGTTTACCTCATAATAGAGATAAGCATTCTTTTCTGTCTCTTTCCGATGCGCAATGCCTGCTGTATGAAAGATTACATCATAGCCAGTGAAGTCCTTTTTCTTCCATGCACCATCCTGAATTGAGACGGAATCTACCTGATATCCAGAAAATTTCCGCATAAATATGCTGAAATAGCTACCAATATATGAATTAGCACCAGTAATCAAAATTTTTTTCACTTCTTTGACACCTCTGTTCTAATATCCTTCTTATGTATCTCTCCGGTTCCACCTTCAACCACACCATCATGCTTAAGCACTTTACTAATCGTGCCAAAGAAACACTTACAATCAAATATAAATCCCTGCTTCTTTACATAATCTCCATCTAGCTTGGCCTTAATAGGTATTTCCAGCTCATCACGTCCATTAATCTGTGCCCAGCCCGTGAGTCCAGGTACAACATCATTAGCACCATACTTGTCACGTTCTGCAATCAAGTCATACTGATTCCAAAGCGCAGGCCTAGGTCCAATAATGCTCATGTCACCCTTCAGAATATTAAATAGCTGTGGAAGCTCATCTAAGCTATACTTGCGGAGAGTTCTCCCACACTTAAGTAAGTACTGTTCCGGATTTTCCAGCTGATGGGTTGGAACATCATGCGGAGTGGACATCTTCATAGACCTGAATTTCATCAATAAAAAATGGCTCCTATGTAAGCCAACTCTTTTCTGTTTAAATAGAGCAGGACCAGGATCTTCCTTTTTTATAATAAATACAATAATAAGCATTGGAATCCCTAATACTACAATGCCTATCATTGAGAGAATTATATCAATAAGTCTTTTAAAAAAATGCTTGTACATTGATAACTATCCCCACTTCAAAATATATTTTTTTCTGCTGAATTAGCGCTCAAATAGGCCTTAGCTTTAACAATAGTCTCTTTAGTAACAACCGCTCCTGCATCAATATGGCAGCCATCTCCTACCATACATCCGTGATTGACTATTGCTCCAGATGAAATCAAAACACCCATACCTAATCTAGCATTCGTATGAACAACAGCCATGGGTTCAATTACACAACCTGAGCCTATCACTGCACTTGGGCTAACATATGCAGTCGGATGAATCAATGTTGCAATCTTAAAATGTCCATTTAAACTTTCCAATAAGTTAAGCCTTATGTCTGGATTACCAATAGCAACAATTGCATGGCTATAACAGCCAATAAATTTCTTGTATTCATTAAACTTTCCAACAGCACATTCTTTGTTATCATCTAAGAAATCTATCATTTCAAATTGTCTGGTAGCTATAGCAAGTTCCTTTACCACTGCTCCATACTGCCCAGCACCTAGTATAAGTAAGTTCATATATCCTCCATACAAGAACTATATCGTATATTACTATATTTAAATATAAAATAAGTTACTGTGAAGCTAATAACAACATTAGGCAGTCACAAGCTTCCTGGCATCCTTCATCTCTTCTGCCTCAATGGCATTGGCATTTACATCCTTTGGTGAATGATAAGCAGGTACAACCTTTTTCATTGCTGTACGAACAATATCATCCTTATTGGTAGCAACTGCTGTGCGAAGGATATAACACCACATTAAGCTGAGTATGTCACAAATAGATATAAACTCAACCCCAAGTCTAACCTATCACCATATGCAAATTTCAATCTCCGCTGTATTTCATATACACAGTTTTCATAAACATCTAAAACAGTCATCTGTTTAGGTCCATCTGTGCAATCTGACGGATTAGCTCACTTCCAATGGAACCACCGCCACCAGAAATCAGAACTACCTCGTTTCTATAGTAGGCTTTTGTAGCATCATTTGAAGAATCCCTTGCATTCCTAAATCTGCCTTTTGCAAAATTTCTTCTATTTAATTAAATAATCGCTTCGCGACTAAGTATACAGGTATTTTTATCAGTATATTATAATACATTGCCCTGATATAATCTGTCCTGTTGAACATAATATACAGCAGCAACTCTCAAAGCCCCTGAATCTTAGATATTATTTCCAGCCCAACCTTTACGTCCATAGTCCTGCCGAACATTTCAACTTCAATTATAGCAGTGCATTTATGACGATCTATTTTTTTAATAAAGCCTGTATAATTCTGAAGAGGTCCCTCAGTAATTATTATCTTGTCGTTTTCTAT
>JAEZLD010000210.1 GCA_023415335.1 Bacillota bacterium
AGGTATCTGCCAGAACCTCCTGATTTGCACCAAGCAGCCTTGCCAGAGGTTCGGCTGCAAAAGCTCCAAGGCATAAAAAAAGCATGGAGAATAGCAGTATGAGCCATGCAGACTGGGTAAATACCCTTTTGCCCTTAGAAAAGGTAAACCTTGTGGCACCACCGATTCCAATCATAAGCCCCAGGGCCTGCATGAAGTTGTAGGCTGGTATCGCTATGTTCAGTGCGGTAAGCCCGCTGCTGCCTGCACCCTGGGCAATAAAGAAGGTATCCACAAGAATGTAGCAGGAGGTCCCCAGCATGCCTAATATGCTGAGACTTACATATTTGAAAAAGTCTTTTTTTATATTATTTGATGACATTTTGTTACTCCTTATATTTTACATTAGCAGTATATTATAAACATTTTTGTACATAAAATGTCAAGTGATGAAATAGCCTAATGAAAGCCCTAGGAGTCACACTAAGATGATTCCCAGGGCTTTATTTAATAGAAAGACAATTTAAACCGACCAGCTTTATGACTGTCTTATACTTTGCTTCAGCCTTTCAACTGCAGCGTGGAATTCCTCGCAGCTGTCATAATCAGAAAACGAGCTATCCTCCATTATACCTTGGAGAAGCATTTTCTGGATTTCCTTTAAGGGCCTAGCGTTCTTATCCTGTATTTTTAATGCAGGGGAGAAAAGCAGGGGATTGGGACTTTGAACGGGGCCAGTAACAGAATCTATCATTCTAATCATGCTGTTTTTCACTGCCTCAGAATCTCCAATACGCTTATAGGCCTCTACAAACAGGCCATCACTTAAGTATCCTATATGAAACATCTCTTCAAGCTTTTTATATACATTACATATTTCAAGAAGACGTTCTTTATCCTGTACCATTTCCTCATTCATCATAGACATAAGGCACATCTGAGCCTGGTTCATAAGCACAAACAAGCGCTTCTGTATAACCTCCAGGGCCTTCTCGCTCTCATTGCGTTTAAGATATATCTGGGCCTTCAGCATAGCGGTATCTACTGTACGCTCAGGAAGCTCCTTCAGAAGCTGATCTGCTTTGTCCAGTTCTCCGTCCTGTATGGAGATAGATACAAGGCCTGATACGGCGCTCTGCCAAAAGGAGGAGGCACCAGCCTTATATACATCCTCTAAAAGCTGCTTCTTCCGTTCTCTCCAGGCCTTCTTTTTCTCCGAATCTGAGTTTGGAAAAAGGAACAGGAATGTATCCATAAGAACAGCAGAATTGTATTTAAGGTGAATGCTGGAGGGATAGGTGTGGAGAAGGTTTTGTAAAGCCAGCTCTGAACCCTCACAATTGCCGTTTCTGGCTGTCTCTATAATTGCATTCATTTTTTCGGTCAGCTGTTCTTCTGTTAGCATCTCCTCAAACTGAAGAAGGGTATCAACATTTGTTCCAAGTACCCGTGCTAAGGGGCAGAGCAGGGAAATATCAGGGCAGGAGGAGTCGCTCTCCCACTTGCTTACTGCAGGAGCGGATACACCTACTGCAGCAGCAAGCTGCTCCTGTGTCAGTCCCTTTTGTTTTCTCAATTTAGAAATATTCGAGCCAAGCTTCATTTCCATATATATTACCCCTTTGTTTCTTTTGATACCTTAAGTATAAATAACAGGCAGTGTTTTATCAATAGAGGCATAGTTAACCTTGAAGTATTGTATTTTAACTAAGGGTTATACTTGATAAGCTGCACCTTATTATGCTTTGGCAGGAGTCAAATAAGGTCAAATAGTCAAATATTTTGTAATAATTATTGTTGAATCCTTAAGAAAATAGTATTATAATTAATGTTCTATAACAGATGTTATGAGAGGGAAATTAATTTATGCCGCCAAAGGCGAGAATAACAAAAAAAATGATTCTGGACGCTTCATTTGAAATTGTGCGTGCATAAGGTATTGAAAGTGTAAATGCCAGAGCAATAGCGCAAAAGCTTAATTGTTCTACTCAGCCTGTTATGTATCACTTCGCAACAATAGAGGAAATCAAAAGGGAAACGTATAAAATGGTGTATGACTTCCATACAGAATACATAATGAATATTTGCAGTGGGGCACCAAATCCAATTAGGGGAATTGGTTTATCTTATGTGCGTTTTGCAGCACAGAATAAGAATTTTTTTAAATTCTTATTCCAATCTGACCACTTTTCAAAGCAAAGTCTTAAGGACCTGACAGACAGTCCTGCACTTCACCCTGTGCTGGAGGTTATGTCTGCTACGTTGAAGGTGGATATGGAACAAGCCAAAGAGTGTTTTGCTGTACGTTTCCTTACGGTCCATGGAATGGCTAGCATGCTGGCAAACAACTCAATGGTTTATGACGAGAAACAGATTGCTTCAATATTAAAAACAGCGTTTGATTAAGGAGAAGTAGAAATGAAAGAGATGGAAAGAAAAAGAGAATTAAGAATGGCACTAATCTGTATAGCCGTTTATGTGGTTTGGATGAGTACCATTGAATCAACATTAGGGGAAGAAAAGCCACTTCTAAGAATGGTATCTGCAATGGTTCTGCTTGCAGCCCTATTTATTACAATTTACAAAGTCAAGGGCTTTGGGTACTATGGTTTTACGTCTCATGGACCTTTAGCAAGTAAGAAGACATTATATTTTCTCCCCCTATTGCTATTAGCAACCGTCAACCTATGGCGTGGTGCTGTAATGCGCTTTTCATTAGGTGACACCATATTTTATGTGCTTTCAATGCTGGCAATTGGAATGATTGAAGAAATATTGTTCAGAGGATTTCTGCTTAAAGCAATGCTACGGGATTCAGAAAAATGGGCAGTTATTGTTTCCAGTCTGACCTTTGGACTAGGGCATATTGTAAACCTACTAAATGGGGCAGAGTTTTTACCAACCATGCTGCAGATAATTTACGCATTTGCTATTGGACTCATGCTTTCTATGATTATCATTAGAACAAACAACATAATTCCATGCTGCATATTTCATGGTGTGTTTAATAGCCTTTCCGCCTTTGGCAATCAAAGTGGACAGACTATTACATATAAGGTTGTTGTTTGCATTATCATCACAGTTTTATCTTTAGGATATGCAGCCCATTTGAGGAGGACATCCATTTAGGACTTTAATATGGAATTAATATTGATTTTTATAGGACTTAAATCATTAAAAAGATAAAGACAGGAGTGTGGCTATAGGCCACACTCCTGTCTTTTTAAACAATGATGACAATATCACATATTAGCTATGGGGGATGTACCTGTGTAAAAGGTGGGGAATTGCTTGGCAGTATATGTTTGATAGGAATATAATGGAATTGTGTTTGGTTAAAGATAAAAGGAGTTAAGGGGGAAGTCTATGGGGAGTGTAAGAGAGGCTGATGCTGGTGATGTTAACAGTATATATGAACTCATAGTTGATTTAGAGCAGACTTCTATTGATAAGGAGCATTTTCAAAAGGTGTTCAGCTATAACCTGTCAATTCAAGGAGTTTACTATTTTGTCTACGAGGATAAGGGGGAAATCCTTGGATTTGTCAGCCTGCACATACAAAGACTGCTGCACCATGCAGCAAGTGTTGGTGAAATACAGGAGATAATTGTGGACAAAAGAAAAAGAGGGTCTGGCATAGGAAAGATATTATATGAAAAGGTTGTGGAGGTAAGTGTGCAGCAAGGATGCCAACAGCTTGAGGTGTGCTGCCACAAGATGAATGCATCGGGGCGCAGCTTTTATGCTTCACAGGGTATGACAAACAATCATTATAAATACTGTTTGAAGCTGTAGGAGGATAAAGTGCTATAAGGAGGTTATGATGTAAAGCAGAAAATAAGAAGGCTTATTTATGGGACCAGGGAGCAGCTGTTACCATGAGAAAATTATCTTTTGGAATGAAAGGATTTATCTTTGTCAGTCGTATTAGTAGTGAAATCAGAAATAACCAACTACGAATAAAGGAGGCAAAGACAATGAAAAAACTATTGGCTACTATCATGATTGGAGCTGTTATGCTTACAGCAGGAGCAACGGGGGTGTTTGCAGCAGCAGAGGACAACAGCAACAAGACACCAGAAGGAGCTGTCCAGACGGTAAGTGACAGCACTGAGAGGCAAAACACAGGCTATGGCTATGTGGACGAGAATAAGGACGGAGTTTGTGACAACTGCGACGGTACCTGCCCTCAAGACGGAGGTGGCGTACAGAACAGAAACAGAGCCAGAAGCGGCTACGTTGATGCAGACAAGAACGGCGTCTGCGATAACAGCAATGGTACCTGTCCCCAGGACGGAACCGGAGCACAGCATAGAAAAGGGATGGGAAGAAAGTAACACATATTAGAATGGAGAAAAGCAATGCGGAGCGAACAGGAAG
>JAEZLD010000018.1 GCA_023415335.1 Bacillota bacterium
CTTCCTGATGCTCACTTTCTTCGTTATCCTTATTCTGCCGAGAGGCACGTCTTCTCATAGTATCCCTCCCTTTCATACATTATTTGCAATGTACCTTAAATTTACTCATAATAAAAAAGCCCCCTTGCGGCACCCTCCGTAAGGAAGGTGCCGCAGTTATATTCGCCTGCGGCGAGTGATATTGCGTCAGCACCGCAGTGATATGACTGCTTCGCAGTCGTGATACTGCGCCGGTGCGCAGTTTAAGTATCAAAAGCGAATATAATATAACTGTGCTGAAAGCACACTATCACTGAAAACGAAGTTTTCAATATAACTTTTGCCGTAAGGCAAAAATATCACTAAAAGAAATAACCCACTATCATCTTTCAGTTTTGAAAGTATCATAGTGGGTTATATGCTTTTGCAATTTTTTATCAACAGGTTGAAACTACTTCCTTACATGGCCTCTCTCTTGGGGACTTTTCATATTACCTGTTTATTCGGTTATACTTAAAACAATCACTTGTCATCATCATGACACATAAGGTCAATGGTTACTGCTATGGAAAGAATCAATACATCGTCTTCTCCGGAGCAAATGTCTACGCCATAGGTATCACTGAAGGTAAACCATTCCTTAGATACTGTAGCTATAAGCCTTCCTTCCTTTGTAATGGTATACTCATGGTCAAATATGTTGCCCTCCACCTCTATGTTATCACCGTTCATAACCTCAATATCAAATCTGCAATTAAAGAAGGTGAAAAGCTGCTTTTTTATTACTGCGTAAAGCTCTTCCCCTGAGTATATCTCATAGGAAGGCCTGAAGGTCATTAGTCTCTGTTTTATAAAGGCCATTTCATTACCACGTGTGTCGCAGAAGGATAGCTTATGCCCAAAGCTGAACAGGTGACCCTCCACTGTGAAGGCATCCCTCCCGTTCCCATCCTTTATGGTGAAGCTGTCTGTAAAGGAGAATAGCTTCTGCTTCATTACATATCTCATATTAAACCACCCTTCCTATTTCATACTTATATTACTTGTAATACATATACTGTTTGCATGTAAATATACAAAAGACTTACTAATGCTTGATTTGATTGTTATATAGGCATGTCAGTTACATGGTTCCATATCTTAGGTCCCCTCCAGGGCCGAGTGGTATAAGGCTTCTCTATGTTTATCTCATTCATGTCAATTGTAGTATAGCCGACATGCCACTGTTCCTTAGCTCCTCTTGCAGAGTACCATATTCTGTTAGTGTCCTGGTCCTTTACAAGGGATGCACGGTATATCTCCCTGCTGTCCCAGCCATCCTTATCCGGGTATAAAACAGGCTCCTTTGAGCTGTTCCAGTAGATACCATCAGTGCTTGCAATGAAAAACAGCGCCCTTATATTCTTACCAGGGTCTTTTGCGCACATAAGCCCCTCATAGCCTATATTAGTTTTTGCCACATCCACATGCCAGGGCCTCCAGCCTTTCATGTCTATAACACATTTTCTAACCTCGTACCAGGTCCTCTCATTATCAGGAGACTGTGTAAATACAAAATTGCCTTCTCCCCCTACATACCACATTTTAACCGTTTTATCATATTCACGGATACATGCTGGAGAATAGCCTTCAATAGTCTCATTACATGTATAGAAGACCTCAGGAGTACTCCAGTTTATTCCATCTGAGGATTCCATCCTATAAAATTTGGATGGACCGGCAACACCTCTGACGTTGTGCACAAAGTAAAGTACAAGCTTTCCATCTGCATAATACATATCCGTATCAGAGTAGTGTCCTCCTTTAGCCCAGTCATTAGGAGGAGGAACAAGGAACTCCCCTTCACCCTCAGGTTTTGTAAAGCTGATGCCATCGTTTGACACTAATATATATGGATTTTCATAATATTGGTTGGAATGAGGGTATGGCGTACATGCCATCCAATACTTATAGCCTGCAAACCCTCCTTCAATGTATACCATGTCCGGATGGGTTACCTGATTTTTTCCATCATCGGTAGGAGTCAATAAATAGCTGCCTGCATTTTTACCTTTAGCATGGCTTGTACTATTTGTACCTATAAATGAATAACATGTGATAAGCACTACCAGCAGCAGCCATATTAATATTTTCCTAAGCCTTGTTTTCATATAATCCCCCTCATTCAGCAATATCCACTGTCTCATTTCATCTTTATGAATAAGGCCTCCAAACACATATTTAATTTTAATAAATATCATAAATTACTATGATAGGTTTCATAGCAGCCTTTAATTCGGCTCTTTACTTTTTAACATAGTGGAATAATTTATTAGCCTTATACCATGTATTCCTATATTTTACATTACTATGCTGAAAAAGTAAATGCTTATAGGTGCCTGCTACTTGGTACTTGAAATTCTCAAAGAAGAGGCACCTTCCGGTGCCTCTCATTGGTTCTGTTATTAATAAAACTACAGTGCTGCATCCAGCCTTGCGCGTATCTGCCTTATGAACTCATGGGTGTTTACTGTATTTGGAGTCATCCCCTCACATAAGCCAGCTAAATCCTTGGTCATTATGCCGTCGTTTAAGGTCTTAAGACAGGCCGCCTCAAGCTTCTCTCCAAATGCAACCAGCTCAGCATCTCCGTCCAGCTCGCCCCTCTTCTTTAAAGCACCTGTCCATGCAAATATGGTTGCCATTGGGTTTGTGGAGGTTTCCTCCCCCTTAAGATACCTATAGTAATGGCGGGTAACTGTTCCATGGGCAGCCTCGTACTCAAACTTTCCCTGGGGGCTTACCAGCACGCTTGTCATCATAGCCAGGGAGCCAAAGGCTGTGGATACCATGTCACTCATTACATCTCCATCGTAATTCTTGCAGGCCCATATGAAGCCTCCCTCTGAACGTATAACCCTCGCTACTGCATCATCTATAAGGGTATAGAAGTAATCTATTCCCTCCTTCTGGAAGCTCTCCTTGTACTCCCCATCGTATATTTCCTGGAATATATGCTTAAAGGTCTGGTCATACTGCTTGGATATAGTGTCCTTTGTGGAGAACCATAAATCCTGTTTTGTGGCTAAGGCATAATTGAAGCAGGAGTGTGCAAAGGAGCGTATGGATGAATCCTTGTTGTAGGTGCTCTGAAGCACTCCAGGGCACTCAAAATTATATACTGTCCTGCGGAAGGTCTCCTCTCCCTTTTCATTGGTGAATACAAGCTCAGCCCTGCCCTTTTCAGGAACCCTGTACTCAGTTCCCTTGTATACGTCACCATAGGCATGACGGGCTATGGTAATAGGCTTCTTCCAGTTCTTAACCACAGGCTTTATGCTGTCTATAAGTATTGGGGCACGAAAAACAGTTCCGTCTAATATAGCACGAATAGTTCCATTAGGGCTCTTCCACATCTCATGCAGGTTGTATTCCTTAACCCTCTGAGCGTTAGGGGTTATGGTAGCACACTTTACTCCAACCCCATGCTTTAATATGGCTTCTCCTGCATCTATGGTTATCTGGTCATTAGTCCTATCCCTCTCCTCGAGTCCCAAATCATAGTACTCCGTGTTAAGCTCCACATAGGGCAGCAGCAGCTCATCCTTTATCATTTTCCATATTATACGGGTCATCTCATCTCCATCCATCTCAACAATAGGGTTTGTCATTTTTATCTTATTCATTATTAACTCACCTTCTCTTTTATCTGTCCATATGGGAGGCATAGTAGTTTATAAGGCAGCCCTCAAGTATTATATCCTTCTCATCCTCAGTAAGTCCCTTGCAGTAAAGGATAATGTCCTTAACTGTGTCCCTGGTTATTACCTTGGCAGGTATGGTTTCCTTATTCTCCTCTATTGCCTTGCGAATTTCGGGTACGAATACAAAATCTCCGTGGCTGTATTCAAATTCTGTATCCTTGTCTATGGTAAAAGGCACTATTCCCCAGTTTATACAGTTGCTGCGGTAACGCTTGGTTGCATACTCGTAGCATATATTGGCATAACCTCCTAATACCTTCTGGCAGGAGGCTGCCTGCTCCCTTGCAGACCCATCTCCCGGCTTGTTAGCAAACACTGCAGAGCCTATGGCTGTGGTCTTTAAGAGCTCCTCAGGGGTGTCTGTTACCCTGCTTAAGGCTTCAATAGCCCTGTCAGGTACTCCTCCTTTTCTTCTCTCACCTTCCATTGCCTGGGTTGCCTTAGATCTGCCTACATACTCAGGAACTCTCCTGGAAAGTGCGAACTCTGCCAGCTTTAGGGGATTAGAACGGTATGAGGAGGTTTCCCCTGATGGTATTAGCTCATCTGTAGTAGTTACCGGGTCCTTTATAACACAGGCCAGCTCTAAGAGCAGATTGTACTCTAATGGGTACATTCTTGGCCAGTCAGCAATGTTAGGACCATACTTAAGCTCCTCGTCCTTCTTTGCATTTCTATAGCCGAAGTATATCCTCTTTTTATATACACTGTTGTCGAACTCATACCTGCAGTCATAGTCAGGTATCTCCACCTCAGTTGCAGGGGTCAGTGCTCCTCCCATCTTGGCAGTAGCTGCTATAGACCTGGCATCCATAAGAGCTACAGAGGATATCTGTCCCTGTCCAGGCTTTGAGCCCTCTCTGTTAGGGAAGTTTCTGGTTGCATGTCGTATACTAAGCCCATTGTTGGCTGGAACATCCCCTGCTCCGAAGCATGGACCACAGAATGCAGGCTTTATTATAACTCCAGAGGACATAAGCTTTGCAGCAGCACCGTTTCTGGTAAGTGCCAGTGAAACAGGCACGCTGGCGGGATATGCGCTCATGGTGAAGTAATCATTTCCTATGGATTCTCCATCAAGTATAGCAGCAGCTTCGCACAGGTTCTCAAAAAGTCCTCCTGCACAGCCGGCGATTATTCCCTGATCTACCATTACCTTGCCGTCCTTTATCTTCTCTGTAAGGTTAAGCTTAACCTTAGGACCGAACTGTTTTCTCCCATCCTCCTCAACCTTATGGAGTATGTCATATGGATTTTCACACACCTCCCTGATGGTATAGGCATTGCTTGGATGGTATGGAAGGGCTATCATTGGCTCAACTGTAGATAAGTCAATCTTAATCATGCCATCATAGTAAGCAACCTTACCAGGCTCCATCCTCTTATATTCCTCAGGCCTTCCATGTAGCTCATAGAACTCCTTCACCTTCTCATCAGTAGACCAGATGGAGGACAAGCAGGTAGTCTCAGTTGTCATAACGTCTATACCGTTTCTGAAATCCATGGACAGGTTCTTAACTCCAGGGCCTGTAAACTCCAGTACCTTGTTTTTAACAAATCCGCTGCTGAATACTGCTCCAACAAGAGCAATAGCTACATCATGAGGCCCTACTCCCTTTTTAGGTGCGTTTTCAAGGTATACAAGCACTACCTCAGGGGTATCAATATCATATGTGTTGGAAAGCAGCTGCTTTACCAGCTCAGGTCCGCCTTCTCCTACTCCCATTGTCCCAAGGGCTCCATAGCGGGTATGGCTGTCTGAGCCCAGAATCATCTTGCCGCAGCCGCTTAAGGTCTCCCTGGCATACTGATGTATAACAGCCATGTTTGCAGGAACGTATATTCCACCATACCTTTTAGCAGCTGACAGACCAAATACATGGTCATCCTCGTTTATGGTTCCCCCAACTGCACAAAGGCTGTTATGGCAGTTGGTCATAGCGTATGGTATGGGGAACTCCTTAAGACCGCTGGCCCTAGCAGTCTGTATTATACCTACATAGGTAATATCATGGGATGCAAGGGCATCGAACCTTATGCGCTGCTTCTTGCTGCTTCCCAGCTTATTATGGCTTCTGAGAATTGTATAGGCCAAGGTGTTTTCCCTTGCAGAATCCTTGTTCTCCAAAAGCGGCACAGGAATGTCCTTTTTTCCTGCAGCCTTAAGCTCCTCTGACATTTCTATTATTGACAGCTTATCCTCTATTATAGTTTCCCCATCTATAAGGAATACCCCGTTTTTTATTAAATCAATCAACCTTGTTTCCTCCCCCTTGATTTAATGTGATACGAATACTTAATCGGTACTGACCTTAATCTCTATTTTTGTTTTTATACTCCTTGAGCATGCTCTCTATTTTTGCTGTCAGCTCATCTATACTGTGACGCCTAGACCGGCTACACACCGAGCTTATTTCATTGCAAAGCAGGCACCTTCTAGGTGCAAGAGATAGCTGCTCTCTCTTTATGGGAATGCCATCCTCTCCAAGCACATCTATATCAAAAAGCCTCCCCAATTCGTGGGTGTCCTCTATGTAGCAGGCAGTCTTTTTAAGCTCCAGTATGGGGCAGTCAACAGCTATGTACCCCTCAATGCCAGTTTTCTTTTCAAGCACCTGATGGAACAGCACCTTTTTGCCTTGTGACTCCAAGCTCTCCAGTATGGCCTTTATCCCCTCCCTATGCAGCTCAACAGTCATGGAACAGAGCTTTACAGGACCTGGCATGTTTACCATAAATGATACAAGAGGCACCTTATAGGCCGACAGAAGTTCCCCCTGTCTTTCTACCCTCTCTTCCCTGCTTTCCAACACTTCCTCTAAGGACACCTTATTATAATCATCCATTCTAATCATCAATCCTTCATATAAGCATCTTAAAAATGCCTTTCAAATTTGCAGCCCTTTGCTTTATCGCTTCAACGTAGCTGCTTTAGTAAATATTAGCATAGATCAGCATGCTTTTCAATGGATATAGTCGAATATTGTATACAAGTATACTATTATTCAATATTACCCTTGAATTAGCAAATTAGCAAGGGACGGTTAAGCTGATTACGTCAACAAAATTGGGAATCAGGGGGATCAGGGGGGATCAGGGACGGTTAAGCTGATTACATCAACAAAATTGCAATTGTTATGTTTGAAGCCTTACTCTATTGGCGATAATCCTACTATATGAAATGCAAGGAGGCTTTAATATGCCAAGAAAGGCGAGAGTCAAGTCAGAAGAGTCTGTTTACCATGTTATGGTACGAAGTATCAGTGAAATAAAGATGTTTGAAGAAAGAGATGATAAACTGAAGTATATTTTCTTCTTTAAAAGGTGTCTTAGAAACTATAAATTTAAGGTCCTTGCCTATTGCATCATGGATAACCATGCACATTTTGTGATTGATGGCTGTGGGGCTGATATTTCTAAGGTAATGCACAATATAAATTTCTGCTATGCTATGCATTACAACAAGACCCATAGCAGACATGGTCACCTTTTTCAAGATAGATTCAAGAGCAAAATCGTGTATGATGACAGGTATCTGCTTAACCTTACGGCATACATTCACAACAATCCCCATGATATTAATGGTTACGAGAACTGCCCTGAGAATTATGAGTTTTCAAGCCTTTCAACCTATCTTGGAATGAACGTTGTGGACAATGACCCTTTGGTTAGCACAAGCCTCATAGAGAACGTAATGGGGAAGGACTTGGCCAGTACAAGGGATGCATACAGGCAGCTCGTACTTGATGCCACCGATGAAAATATGGAGGCAGATGTAGAATTTAAAAACGAGGGCACTGAGTATGTAGGCTGCAGGACAATAATACACAGGAATTCAGACCCTAACAAGATTATTAACTATATATGCTCAAAGTTGAACCTTAGAAAAGAGAGTATACACGTAAAGTACAGCAGGGAGGCCATAGAGGCTAAGGCCCTTGCAATGTACCTTATCAGGTGCCTGTGTGGCTATACCTGTAGAGATATGTGTGGAATGATTGGTGGGATAACCCAAAGCACGATATCTAGATATTGTATGAAAGGAGCATCTCTTGTGGAACAGGAGAGATATCGAAGTTTAGTGGACGACTTTCTCCGAGACTGTACTGAATCAGCCTAAAACCTTTGTTTTAAAAATAGTATATAAATACTTATAATGAAATAATTTGCAAGGAGGACAAGCTGTAAGAAACAAAGTTACCTATGTTAAAAAATTCAATATACCAAACCAAAAAAAGCATTCTAACATTAGATTTATCTCACAGAATCATAGAATAACTTAACCGTCCCTGGATTCTGGCTGCCTCCTGCACTTTAATATAAACTAAAATAATTAACCGTCCCTGATATCCTATTGACCAACTACTTTACTCAAAACTTCTCCAATAGGTGCATGAATAACTAAATTCGCCCTGTTGTCTGCTGATGTAGTACTCTTGTTTATAAGCACCAGGTTTTTTCCTCTGAAATAATCAATCAGTCCTGCTGCAGGGTATACCACAAGGGATGTACCTCCGATAATCAGGGTATCAGCCTTTGATATAGCACTCACCGCCCCCTTGATTACCTGCTCATCTAAGCCTTCCTCATAAAGAACAACATCCGGCTTAACCGTCCCTCCGCACTCGGTGCACATTGGCACTCCCTTTGAGGTAATAATGAATTCAGCATCATAGAATGCCCCACATTTCATGCAGTAGTTTCTATGTACAGAGCCGTGAAGTTCAAATACGTTTTTAGAACCTGCTGCCTGGTGAAGACCGTCTATATTCTGGGTAACTATTGCCTTAAGCTTACCTATCTGCTCAAGCCTGGCGAGAGCTATATGTCCCGGATTGGGCTTGGCGTCGGGATATACAAGCTTTGCCTTGTAGAATTCAAAGAATTCCTCCGGATATCTCATAAAATAAGTATGGGATACCAGCTGCTCTGGCATTAGTGTCATATGGAGCTTCTCATTCCATAGACCGTTAGCACTTCTGAAGTCAGGTATACCACTTTCGCAGCTGCAGCCAGCTCCTCCAAAAAACACAATATTATCTGACTCCTGTATTATTTTTTTAAGGTCTTCTAAATACATTGAAACTCCTCCTTATACATTATACATTTTAAAATACTCAAAGCATGAATACCGTAATAATACTTCCTTATCTATATATAATAGCAGAAAAATCAACCTATGATTAAACATACTTTCAATCCAACGTATTAAGTAAAGAAATGCAGCCTAAGGCTGCATTTTTATAATACTATAAATGATAACAACTTTTGGGGTCCAATTATAAGTATCAGTGCAAAAATTATAAGTATCACCCACAATATAAGCTTGATGGTTTTTCCTACTATCTTCATTGCAACTAATATAATAGCAAAAATCAATACAAAAATCACTATATCAGGAACTTGTTCCATGTTTCCCCCCTATTATGGATTGATTATAAATTCCCACCTCTTTTGTTATATTTTATCATGTACTATATTTATATTCAATTTTTTTATTTTTATGGCAACATAATGCACAAACTCAATATTTTGTATTCTGTTGTTGTTTATAGAATATAAATAGATATAATGGTTATATGACGTCTTTACACTAAAGGATAGGAGATTACATAATGGAACAGGAAATAACTCAGATTCGCAGAAAAATCTTTTCCATGATACTTCCAATAACCATAGAAAACATTCTTCAAACAACCGCCAGCTTCATTTCAATGGCTATGATTGGAAATTTTGATACACTTGCTGTAAGTGCTATAGGTATCAGTTCCAGGATTACTCAACTTGTTTGGGCTCTTTTTAAAGGTGTAACCACAGGTGCTACCGTATACGTATCCCAAGCCTATGGAGCAGGTGATTCCAAAAGACTTAAAAGCATTGTAAAGGAAACCTTTATTCTGTGCATGATTATTGTCCTTCTTCTCCAACAGATAATTTTTTGGAATGCAACACCACTGCTAAGCTTTTTTAAGCCTGATTCTCTCCTGCTTGAAAACGGCTCAATGTATCTGAGGATTGTTTCCCTTGGCCTGCCATTTCAGGTAATAGTACTACTGACAGCAGGGGTTTTGCAGGGAATGGGCAATGCTAAAACTCCTATGATAATAGCATTTTTAATGAACCTTCTTAATATAGGCGCAGGCTACCTTCTTATATTCGGAAAGCTTGGATTTACAGCACTAGGTCTTAAGGGTGCGGCTATAGGACTGGTAATTGCCCAGGTAATTGCTGCTCTTATAGGTCTTTATGTGCTTTCTAGAAAGTATAATGTTCTCAGCCTTAAAGCCCCGGATGGCGCCTCAGGCATAAGGCTTGGAAATGCTGTTCAGGTATTCAGGGTGGGCTTTCCATCATCATTGGAGTCAATGTTCTGGCAGATATCAGCCCTTATACTTACAAGAGCCATTCTTGTTTATGGAAATAACGTACTTGCAGCCTATCAGCTTGGACTTCAAGCTGAAAGCATATCCTTCACCCCTGCCTCTGGCTTTGCTGTGGCAGCTACGGCATTTATAGGTCAAGCCTTAGGCAGCTGTAACGGTGAGAAAGGCCGACTTTACATAAGAGAGCTTCTAAAGGGTACACTGGCCATTACTCTCATATGCTCTCTGGTACTTCTCCTTCTTCCTAAACAGATAATGGGGCTTCTGAATGATGAGAGCGAGGTTATAGCCATCGGAGCCACATACCTTTTCTTTATGGGGCTTGTGCAGTTTCCTCAGAATATTTCCGGACTGCTTAACGGTGCACTGCGTGGGGCAGGGTACTCAAATGTTCCAATGTGGGTGACAGGCACAGGCATATGGGTTATCAGGATACCTTACGTGCTTATTGTAACCTATGTGTTTCACCTGGATATACAATTCATATGGATTGGCTTCTGTGCCGACCTTATAGTAAGGTTTATTATAAGCCTTATTCTTTACAAGAAGAAAAACATATATGAGGCTTCTCCTCTTGTAGAGCACATAATCGAAGGAGGCACGCAGGCATTATAGTATAGTGTACTGTACTTTTCATTATACCACTGAAATTGAATATCCCAATTTAGGGACGCTTTAATCCATACTCATATAGGAATGAAAAGCTTGCTTGAAAGCAGGCTTTTTCATTTTTTATATTATGCTTATAATTATTACTTTCTTACAGAAAACCTATATATAGTGGTATGCTTATACTCACTTCCAGCCTTAAGCACAGGTGATGGGAACTCAGGATGCCTCATTGCATTAGGGAAGTATTGGGTTTCCAGGCATAGACCTGTTCTGTCAGTATATACAGCCCCTCCCTTGCCATGCAGTCCATTTCCTATGAAGTTTCCCGAGTAAAACTGCATTCCAGGCATGGTTGTATAAATCTCCATTGTTCTGCCACTTACTGGCTCATACAGCTCTGCTGCCTTTTCAGGTATCTTCCCATCAACATTTAGTACCCAGTTATGGTCGTATCCCTTTCCACACCTAAACTGCTCATCTTCTGACGAAAATGCCCAGTCTATAGGCTTCATTGTGGTAAAGTCCAAAGGAGTTCCATAAACCTTTCTTATTTCACCTTGTGGTATACACTCATCATTAATAGCAGTAAAGCTTTCTCCATTAATCTTAAGCTGGTGCTTTAGTATGGTTCCAGCATCATGACCTGCCAGGTTATAATAGGCATGGTTTGTAAGGTTTACTACGGTATCCTTGTCGCTGACAGCATAGTAGTCTATCCTAAGCTCATTCTCCTCTGTAACAGAATAAGTAACCCTTATATCCAGGTTTCCGGGATAGCCTTCCTCTCCGTCAGGACTGGTATATGTAAGCTGGAGTTGCTCCTGGTTATTTTTCTTTATTATATCAGCATTCCATATTACCTTGTCAAAGCCTTTAATTCCCCCATGAAGGTGATTGTTTCCGTCATTTTTAGCCAGTACATATTCCTGTCCATTTAGTATAAAGCTGGCACCCTCTATTCTATTTGCATGCCTTCCTACAATAGCACCAAAGTACGTGTTTGAATCCTTGACATAGCTTTCAATATTATCATAACCAAGTACCACATCTGCCTCATTATCATTTCTATCAGGCACCTTTAGGGATACAACCCTTCCACCATAATTGATTATTGCAGCTTTCATTCCCTGTGAGTTCCCCAGCTCATATATATGTACAGTATAGCCCTCATCTGTAACACCGAAAATCCTCTTTTTTATTTCCATACTATTCTCCTTTTCTCTACTATTTCTTTTTATCCTATCTTTATTATATATTCACTATTTATTCTTTTCACTACTTGCATTAATTTTAAGTATATGCTATAATAAATGAATGTGGAAATATATCTTGCGGATGTAGTGCAGGGTAAACGTACAAAATGTTGACTTATGTAGGAACGAACAAATCATTTAACCCCGGACCTACACATTTTATAAAATTTTGTAGGGTCTAGAATCTCACGTTAGAACAATCCTGCCATAGCCTCTGTAGGAAAAAAAGGAGGTATGGAATATGGAATTTACAAACGTTTTTGTAATCCCAACTGATGTCATTGATGAGTGCGTATCTGGCGCAATCGATGACTAACCACAAAAATATAGGCTGCATGGGCTAAGCTCCAGCAGCCTTTTTATTATGCCCTTTGTTGGCGAAACACCACACCTTTAAAGTATATTACATAATAACAGACCGGCATAAAAGCCAGCCTGTGAAGTACATTATATACCTACCACTTGTTAATGGACCTTTCTGCAAAGGCTGTCATGTCCCTTACCTCTATTACCCTTCCATCATCAAGCACCGCCCTGCCAGTAAATCTACCAAACACCTGATGGCAAGACATCTGCAGGAACAGCACTGCATTGTGCGTGAACCTGTCATAAACAGGCTCAAACTCCATATCAAACCGCCCATCATCAGAGGTAAAATGCCATCTCTGCATAAGATTTTCTCCTATAACAGGCATTCCAAAGCTAACCTGGCTTATTTTATGAGCCCTTCCATCATAGAAAAGGACATTTTCCGAAGCTGCAGAGGTATCTCCAAAGCCATAGCCCAGATTAAACCCAAACGGTATTCCATCTACAAGCGCACTACCGTTACTCCAGTACCATGTGTTGGAGAATGTCCAAACCCCTCTGCCCCAGTCAAGTAGTCCAAAGGCTTTATCAGGAGTAAAATCATACACGTCATTGCCTATTTTAACATAACCTTGAGCCTTCATACAGTTTATCTTCTGATTATAATAAAAGGCCTTTGGGTCGTCGTCGTAAGGGGTTGCAATAACCAGGCTGTCATCTCCCACTGTGGTCAGTTCTACGTTTGTATCAAATGCTTGTCCATTAAGGAAGTTATCCCATCTGCAGCTAAGGTACCTTTTATTTCCCTTAACCTCAAATGACATCTCTATTCCCTTTGCCTTATAGCATACATTCCCTGTTTCAGCTGAGGCAGGAAGCTCCAGCCTGCCGAAGGGCAATGGCACATTCTTTCCCTGGGTATAGAACTTTCCTGTACGCAAGTCTATTAAGGATGCAGCTATGTTACCCACATATGACAAATCCCCTATTGTCAGCTGGAGTATGTAGTCATCGGTAGCAACCTGGTAAAAGTCCCACTCCTTTATTCTCCAGGGTGCAGCTTTTATGGCTTTTCTGCTATATTCAAGTACCGGCCGGGGAGCCCATCCCCTCTGTTCAAGCCTTCCTTTGGAGTCCAATAATATTCCAGGCTTTAGCATTCCATTTTTCACCATAAGATCACCTCTATAATGGTCATAGAGAATATAGACAGCAGATGCGGTCTATCAACTCCCATGCCTGAACCTATATCCGATATAAACAAACATAAATATATTATAGCATATTAATTGCAATTTAAAAGTTAATAATTTCAAGAGCTATGTTCTAATAAATTTATCTTTTTTAGAAAATATCAAAAATTTTTAAAACCTCTCCAGAAAGCCGGACAGTTATTTATTTTCTTCTCATATAATCAATATTCCGAATAAATAATATTCAAGGATATGCATAGATTATACCCAGTTCATAAAAAAATTAGCTGGTGTCCAAAGACACCAGCTAATTTTTTATTCCTGTACTGTATATACTTTTTCAAAGACTAGTTGATCTGGATATTTGCTTAAAAGCTCCTTAAGACTTATTACTTCCCCAGCTTCCTTAAGCCTAGGGTCTTCCGACTCAAAATATTCATCTATCTCCTCATATACCGAATCAGTTACAAGAAATCTGAATGGGCCCTTAGAGCCTAAGTCTGAAAGCATCATTCTTACCTCATCTTTATTTGAGAATGGACTTACTACAATCTCACAGGCACAGTGCCCGTTGCATATGTCATAGCAGTATACTCCTTCGGGAAGCCCTGTTTTTTCGCTTTCGTGCTTTCTTGCGTATAGGTTGGCTTCTACAGCCTTATCCAGCACCTTGTCATCCAATTGGTTTTCAGCAACAGTAATCATAAAGTAACACATATTTATCCCTCCATCTACCTGTGTTTAATTATTATTTATATTTCCTGCTGATTTATAAGTATAAATGGGGTCAGTTCATCAGACTGGCCTGCAGGATTATCCTTTATTATAGCCTTAAGGGTTTCGTCAGAATAAGGCATATCAGGGCTCTTTCCTAAAAGCTCCACATTCAGGTCGTTGGCATCCACCAGCATACAGTCTATTCCAAGGGTCTCCTTTATCTCTCTGCAAACCTTTTCAGGCTCTTGTGGTCCTAGAAGTGCCATGGACCTGTAAAGCTCAAATGAGCTGTTCTTATAGAATCCGTCGATTCCTGCTATGTTATGCCCTGCAATTTTGTAGAACACTCCACTTTTACCAAACAGCTTACATACTGCACCACAGATGGCAGCCAGGATTATCCTTGGTAGTCCGGCCAGGTTTATAGCCAGCTGAAGCTTATAAGGCTCATCCATAGCAACTCCTCTGTTATTAGAGCTTGCAAATTTGGATAGGAATTTTGCCCAAAAGCCAAGCTTAACATCCTTCATCTCAACAACATGGTTCTGGCACATGGATATTATTTTTTCACTTATTGAGAGAAGGTCTCCTTCCTTACACAAAGGGGCTACATATTTCTTAACCAGCTCTATGTAGGATTCTCCCCTTTCCACAAAGTGGGTTTGTATTGCTATCCTTTTGTAGCTTTTGCCTTCAACAGACACATCTGCTCTATCATAATAAATGATTCCATCTTGCTCATGCTTTGCCTCTGGTGTATTTCTAAATGACATTTTATCCATCCCTTTCATCCATACTGTTTATATTTCTAAACACTCTGATTCCTATAATACCATGTCATACTGTGCTTGGCTATTTAAAGCATTGACCTGTTTTGTATTTTTATTCCTAAATTTCTAGAGATATTATGATTCACATCATAATATAAGTTTATAAATTGGTATTTATACTCATTCGACAAGGCTAAAAAATTTCCTTCATGGAATTATTAATTTAAGTGTTAAGATTTTTATTTAAGATTTTTATTTCTCAAATCCCTTTTCAGCTTCTTTACATACTGAAGCCTTTCCCTGTAGTTCTTCTCCATTCCCTGATCTGTTGGGTTGTAATACTCCTTGTCCTTAAGGCTGTCAGGCAGGCACTGGAGGTCGGTAATTTTATTCTCATAGTCGTGGGCATACATATAGCCATTCCCGTACCCAAGGTTACCCATTAAGCTTGTTACTGCATTTCTTATCTGCAGGGGTACCCCCTCTGCCATAGTTTCCTGTGCGTCCTTCTTTGCCTTTTCGTAGGCAGTATAGAGTGAATTGGATTTAGGTGCCAGTGATAAATATACCACCGCCTGAGTCAAATTAACGGTACACTCAGGCATTCCTATAAAGTGGCATGCCTGAAATGCAGCCACAGCCTGCTGCAATGCCCTTGTATCTGCCATTCCCACATCCTCTGAGGCAAACCTGACAAGCCTTCTTGCCACATACAAGGGATCCTCTCCGGCTTCAAGCATCCTTGCCAGCCAGTACACTGCTGCATCAGGGTCACTGTTTCTCATGGATTTGTGGAGGGCAGATATTATGTTGTAATGCTCCTCCCCGTTTTTATCATACATAAGGGATTTTTTCTGTATACAGTCCTGTATAACCTTCAGGTCTATAACCCTGACTCCATCCTTCTCCTTAGCCCCCAGTGCGGCTATTTCTATTGTATTCAAGGCACTCCTGGCATCTCCATTGGCATATACGGCAATTTCCTCATATATTTTATCATCTATTGACAGCTTTAAATTCCCAAGTCCCCTTGGGTCCTTCACTGCATTTTTAAGAAGCCTTTTTAAGTCATCAATCTCTAAGGATTTAAGTACAAATACTCTTGACCTTGATATGAGGGCAGAGTTCACCTCAAAGGAAGGGTTTTCTGTAGTAGCACCTATAAGCACTATATTCCCCTTCTCCACATGTGGAAGGAATGCATCCTGCTGGGCCTTGTTAAACCTGTGTATCTCATCTACAAAAAGCACAGTCCTGACTCCTCTTCTACGAGTTTCCTCAGCCCTTGCCATAACCTCCTTTATCTCCTTCATACCTGAGGTCACGGCACTAAAGGTTACAAATTCAGCATGGGTCATTCCTGCAATTATCATAGCAAGGGTAGTCTTGCCAACTCCTGGAGGCCCCCAAAGAATCATAGAGGTTATATTATCACTTTCTATAAGCTGCCTTAGCAGCCTTCCCCTGCCTACTATATGCTCTTGTCCATAAAATTCATCAAGGTTTCTTGGCCTCATCCTGTCAGCCAAGGGGGACAGCTTTTCCTCCCCGTCAAACATGGAGCTTTGCATAAGATTCATTTTAACACCTTAATTCATATGTTTTAGCTTTATCTAGCTAAATTTCAATTGGAACATACGTTCTTTTTACATTATAGTCTTAAATTGGCTGTTTAACAAGGATAAGAAATGCTTACCCATTTAAAAATTAGCAAATGCACAAGAAAAGCTATTATTGGTTTGATTATTTTTTTCTGCTGTATTAATATTACTTCATAAGGATATAATCAGAGTTATAACATGAAAGGGATTTTCTAAATGGGAAAGATGCTGGTACTGGCAGAGAAGCCGTCTGTTGGAAGGGATATAGCAAGGGTGCTTGGCTGCACCCAAAGAGGAGAAGGCTGCATAACCGGAGAGGAATACATAGTAACCTGGTGCATAGGGCACCTAGTACAGCTATACGAGCCTGAGGACTACGATAAAAAATTAAAGGCCTGGTCCTTAGAGACTCTTCCAATAGTGCCTGAAGCCTTCAGGCTTAAAGCCTCCTCTAGCACCTCCAAACAGTTTAATATAGTTAAAAAGCTTATGAACAGCAGCGAGGTGGACTCCATTATATGCGCTACCGATGCCGGGAGAGAAGGAGAGCTTATATTCCGCTACACCTATATGCTGGCTAAATGCACCAAGCCCTTTAACAGGCTGTGGATATCCTCCATGACCGATACTGCCATAAAGAAGGGCTTCAAGGAGCTTAAGCCAGGGGCAGATTATGACTGCCTTTATAGCTCAGCCAAATGCCGCTCAGAAAGCGACTGGCTAGTAGGCATGAATGCAAGCAGGGCATTCAGCATAGTATATAATTCAAACCTTTCAATAGGAAGGGTTCAGACCCCCACACTGGCTATAATAGTAGCAAGGCATATTGAAAGAGAGAACTTTAAATCTGATAACTATTACGAGGTTAAGCTTAAATATGATGGCTTCACAGGCACATGGTACAATGAAGCTGCCAAGGATACAAAGATAAAGGACAAGGCTCAGGCCCAGGCCATTGCAGATAAGGTAAAGGGAAAGGAAGCAGTAGTAAAGGCTTTGAACCATGAACCTAAAAAGGAGCCTTCTCCTCAGCTTTTTGACCTGACTGAGCTTCAGAGGGCCTGCAACCGAAGATTCGGCCTTTCTGCGTCCAAGGCACTGGATATTGTTCAGGGC
>JAEZLD010000066.1 GCA_023415335.1 Bacillota bacterium
AGCCTTTCACCTGAGGAAGAAAAGGTTTATGACCTTATAGCTAGGAGGTTCCTTTCCATATTCATGCCTCCTTATGAATACACAGCCTCCACACTGCTTTCTTCAGTTGCGGGTGAAACCTTCATATCCAAGGGAAAGACAGTGCAGCGTTTAGGCTGGAAGTTCCTTTATGGAAATGATGCTCCTGAGGGCAAGAAGGAAAAGGACAAGGAAGAGAGTCTCCCTGAGCTTAACGTAGGCGATACTCTCAAAACAAAGGGAGTAAAGGTAGAGGAGAAGCAGACCAAGCCTCCTGCCCTATATAATGAGGCTACCCTTCTTTCTGCCATGGAGAATGCAGGAAGGTTTGTGGAGGATGAGGAGCTTAAAGAGCAGCTTAAGGAGGGCGGCCTTGGCACTCCTGCCACAAGAGCTGGAATAATTGAAAGACTCATTAAGGTTGGGTATGTAAAAAGGGAGAAGAAGAACCTCATACCCACAGAAAAGGGAATAAACCTTATAACAATAGTCCCAGATAAAATAAAGTCCCCGGAGCTTACAGGCTCCTGGGAAAAAGCCCTAAGCCTTATGGCAAAAGGACAGTATGACTCCAAGGCATTCATGGACAGCATTATTGAGTACAGCGTCTCCCTGATAAATGAGGCCAAATCAGGTACAAAGCCTGTACATTTTGAAAGAGAGTTTAAGAAGAAAACCCCTGCAGGCAAGTGTCCTGCATGTGGCTCCCCTGTTTACGAAAACCCCAAAAGCTGGAGCTGCTCTGCATGGAAGACAAAGGGCTGTAAGTTTTCCATTTGGAAGGAAGACAAATTCCTTGCTCGCTATAATAAAAATGTTACAGGGGTGATGGCCAAGGCACTTTTAAAGGACGGTATCGCCGAGGCAAAGGGGCTTACAAAGCCAGGAACAGAAGAGAAGTTCGACTCCATGGTTAAGCTTGTACAGTCCAACGGCTATTGGAATCTGGTTCTGGCAAATGAACCTGAGGGAGCTGCTGGAAGCACTCCTTCGACTCCAAAGGGACCTGCTCCTGTAAAGGCAAAGGTCACCCCAACAGAGTATACCTGCCCCGTATGCAGGAAGAATTATCTGTCCTTCAGTGATGGTCCCAAATTTAAGGGCTGGGGCTGCCATGGCTGGAAGGATGGCTGCAGATTTATGATGCCCTTTACCCTTTGCGGAGTTAACCTTGAGCCTTATATTGCAGCAATCGTTGAAAAGAGTTCAACAGATATAATAGATAGTTTTATTTCAAAAGATGGAAAAGCATTCTCAGCACGGCTGGTTGTAAAATCCGGCAGGCTCGAGATGGAACCCACAAAATAATAAGAAGGCTGTGCACTTATAGGCCAAATATGTCAGCTAAGTTTTATACGGAATGGTGTTGTGATTTAAGGATTGCAGCACCATTTCATGTCATCAGACTGTTTTCCTTACCAACACCAATTAGCATTTATTATATTAAATATTATGAGACTTAGTGTGAGGTTTTTGCTCTTTTTCTCGTGTAATAGATAAAAGGATACAAAATGTTTTTAGAAAGGAGTAGGTCTATGGATAACGGTGCAAGTAGCTACCACCGTTTCCTTGATGGTGATGACAATGGTTTTATAGAAATCGTAAGAGACTATAAGGATGGCTTAATTCTTTACCTTAACAGCTTTACAAACAATATCCATGTTGCTGAAGATACCTTCGTAAAGCTGGGCATAAAGAAACCCAAGGATTCTGGAAAGGCATCCTTTAAAACCTGGTTATATACTATTGGGCGAAACATTGCAATTGATTATATAAGACATAACTCTAAACATATTGAGGTGTCAATGGAAGAAAATCAATCGCAAATAAATGACGAAAAAAGCCTTGAGGACGCTTATATACATAATGAACAAAAGATTGCTCTTCATAGAACATTGCATAAGCTGAAATCTGAATATAAGCAAGTATTATGGTTGATTTATTTTGAGGGATTTAACAATAAAGAAACCGCTAGAATCATGAAAAAAAGTGTACATAATATTGAAACCCTTGTATATAGGGCAAGACAGTCTCTCAAAACAGAAATCAGTAAGGAGGACTTTGTATATGAAGACCTATAATGAAATGGCAAAAAATGCCCTGCTGCGGATAGAAGAATACAATAAAATGAAGAAAAAAAGAAGAAAGAAACTAATAAAAACCTTTATACCTATAGCCTGTTGTTTTCTTATTGCTATTATAGGTATTGGCTTATGGCAAGGAGGGTTATTTGCCAGTCCACCAATAGCCCAGAGCGATTCTCCCTCTGATAAACAGGGGGAAGGCCCTACCCAAGATAAAGGTGAGGAAAAGCAATACACCATGTACACCAGCCCTATAAAGCTTCGTTAATCCGCCTCGAGTACGACGGCTGATATGCTGGGCTACATTTTCTATAAAGGAAAGGCTTATCTTGCGTCAGATTTTTACGATGAGGAAAAATTAATAGACAGCCTTGTTGGGGATTACATTGGAGAAGCAAGAGTCACTTTTGATAAAGGGTCAAAACGGATGGATAACCCCATCGATTACACCACAGAGCTAGCATCCTCCACCCCCGGACCTGTTTATACTGTAAATGGTTATAGTGAGGATTTCAGGCTTTGTAAAGATGTTGGTGATAGCGATATCAAACGGCTAGTGATATATGAAAATTTTGATGCCATAGGCTTAAGCACAGGCAGCGATCTGTTTGAGGAACGTCTCCATCTGACAAATAACATCATAAATGTGACCTACAAGACACATAGTGATTGGTTTAATGAAACGGGTAAAAGCAAGGAACTTGAGGGGGTATCCCTTGAGCAGTTTAACAGCTTTATATCTGAGCTCTGCAGCAGTCCATTTGAACATCTTGACACACCTGACTTATATAAAGACTTATATGACAAAAAGGTCCAGGGATGTCTTTACATTCATATGAAGGACGGCACACAGGTTGGATTGTATCTTATTGATGGTGGATATGTAGGCTATCAGCACCTGATAGGGTATTATGTTAAAATGGACAGCAGCATGTTTTACACCATTCTTAATGCCTGTCAGTAGTAACTTTAAAAGCTCACGCAATAGGCACTGTATGATTTTAACAATCATAACAGTGCCTTTTAAAATTCATTTATCCTTTGCCTTCTGCTCAGTGCTGCTGTTTATATTTATTCTTTCAGGTTCAGCAAAATTGGTGGTAAATGATGGTAAGCTAGAGATAGCACTGCCTTAAAAGTAAAGCTATATGGAAAAGCCGGCTTCTCCTTAAGAGACAGCTGGCTTAATTTATATGATGGTTCTTAAATAAATCGTGAAAATATGCTTGCGCCAATAACAGTCAGCATTCCTGAAACCACGATAGAAAGGCTACTCATTGCACCCTCAACCTCTCCTATTTCCATTGCTTTGGCAGTGCCTAGAGCATGAGAGGAGGTACCTATTGCAATTCCCTTTGCAACAGGATGTGTAATATGAAATATCCTGCATGTAGCTTCAGCCATTATGTTACCAAGAACACCTGTAATTATTATTATTGCAACCGTTAAAGAAGCATATCCTCCCAGCTCCTCAGTTACACCAATGCCAATGGCAGTTGTAATTGACTTTGGAAGTAATGTCACATATGAATTATGGTCCAAATTAAATACAAGTGCCAGAGAAAATATACTCATAAGGCTTGTGAGCACCCCTGTTGATATACCAAGCAAAACTGCCTTATAATTCTTTTTCAGTAGTTCAAACTGCTCATAAAGGGGAACAGCAAGACATACTGTCGCAGGTGTTAGGAGGTAGCTGATATACTTTGCACCTTGGTTGTATTTTTCATAATCTACCTTTAAGACTAACAGCAGACCCATTGTCATCAGTATTGCTATAAGTAACGGATTAAATATGGCAAGCTTTATTCTCTTTTTAAGAAACATTCCTACGAAATAGGAAAACAAGCTGATTAATACTCCAAAATACACTGAATTTTCAAAAAAACTACTCATTTTCATTTCTCCTGCTCTTTTCCGAACTGCCAATAACCATCTGTGTTACCTTGCCAGAAGCAATCATAACTGCAAAGGTGGATACTACTGTAATTACAAGGTACTGCTGCCAGGCAGGGCCCAGTATATCCCAGGAGTCCATAAGTCCCACCGCTGATGGAATAAACATGACAGGCATTATTTCAATGAGGAACACACTAGTCTCCTTTATTGCACCTACATGTAAGATTTTAAATTCTAGTGCTGCAAACAATATTATAATCCCATAAATACTTGAAGGAATAGGAAGTGGAATAATGTCATGTAATATTTCTCCAACAAATGATATTAAAAGAATGATACTAAACTGCTTTATGTATTTCAAAAATATCCCCCCATTAAAATTGCTACAAACTATTTTTTATATTATAATACTCTTTCAAATTCAACTATACGTTATAAATCACACAATATATATATCAAAAGAGCCCGCTATTAATGAACTGACCCTCATAAGCATATTAATCTATTATTCTTTTGCTCTTTCCACCCTCAGCTTCTTGCCCTTTATGGTTCCCTGTGAAAGCTCCTTTTGGACCAGGCTTCCTTTGTTATTTAATATATCTACATAGGATACGTTGTCCTGCACCTCAATTATTCCTATGTCCTCTGCGTATACCCCTTCAATTGAGGTTATGGCCCCTACCAGATCCCCCGGTCTTATTTTCTTTTTCTTACCTCCGTTTATGTAAAGCTTGGTAATATCTCCTCCCACCTTGGAGGCTTTATCCTGCTTTTCTTCTGGCAGGCCTTTTGAGGTTTTCAAAAATTCCTTTCTGCACTCTTCCACCTGCTCCTTTTCCGGACGCTGGCAGCTTATAAATTCTATTTTAGAGAACTCCTCTATAGCATCTACATATTTTTTCTCCCAGAACGCCATAAGGGTTATTGCCTCCCCAGTTGCACCAGCCCTGGCAGTTCTTCCTGTCCTATGCACATAGGTTTCCTTCTCCTCTGGAACCTCATAGTTAATAATTAAAGGTACTGCCTCTATATCTATCCCTCTTGAGGCTACGTCGGTGGCTACAAGATATCGGAATCGTCCCCTTTTAAATTCATCCATGGTGTCCAGCCTATCCTGCTGAAGCATGCCTCCGTGGAGCCTTTTTACCAAAAGTCCGCTCCTCTCAAGCTGTTTGAATATATCCTCTACTGTTTCCCTGGTATTGGCAAATATAATGCAGCTTTCAGGATTTTTAGTTATGAGCAGCTCCATAAGCAGCTCCATTTTTTCCTCCTTACCTGAAGGATAAAGGAAATGCTTTATGCTAGCCTTCTGCTCGGTGCTGCTGCTTATACTTATTCTTTCAGGACTCCTTGTACAAAACCGTGCCAGGCTCTCGATATTGTCTGGCAGTGTAGCTGAGAATAAAAGCGTTGTCCTGTTTTCTGGCAAGCTTGTAATGATAGCCCTTACCTGCTGCTCAAAGCCCATGTTCAGCAGCTCATCACCTTCGTCTATAACCAGATACTTTATTTTTTCAAGTATCAGGGTGCCCCTCTCAATATGGTCCAGTACCCTTCCAGGAGTTCCTACAACCACATGTGTCCTGTTTTTAAGCTTTCTTTCCTGAAGAGAGAAGGGCTGCTTGCCAAACAATGCAACCGGTCTTATTCTTTTGAATCTCCCTATGCTACCCATGTCATTGCTTACCTGTACCGCCAGTTCACGGGTTGGCACCAGCACCAGGGCCTGTGGACTGCTGCTCTCCCACCTTATGTTCTGGCAAATAGGTATGGCGTAGGCAGCCGTTTTTCCGCTTCCTGTTCTGGAGCTGACAATAGCATCTTTTTTCTCAAGTACAGGTCCTATAGTCATCTTCTGTACCTCTGTGGGCACCGTATACCCCAGCTCACTTAATGCCCTTAATATATCCTCACTTATATTAAAATCCTCAAAGCCTGTAATTTTCATATTCTGCTACCTCTTTTAAATATTATTTACTAATTCTTTACATTTCCTATCACTTATTCAAGTTCATATTGATGTTTAATATATTGAATAGGTTACATATATTGGTTATAATTACTTATACAAATCACTTATAAGGAGGGATATAATGGGCTGTTGGAATAAAAAACATATATTATGCCTTATTATTTTTATTGTAATATCCCTTTATAGCCCTTTGTCTTATATAAATCTGAAAGCCTATTCCTCCTTCAAAATCAACCTTCCCAAGGAGGAACTGCTTATGATTCCATCGGGAATACAGCAGCTGCCCTCCGGATATAATTCAAAAAAGCCTTTTTTTCTTTTAAAGCCTATGCTTAGGCACATGGATTTAATTTTAAACACTATATTTATTTTAGCATGCTACATATGCTTACTTTTCATAAGAGCAATAATAAATAAACGCAGACTAATACATGAGCTCTGTGTGGTAAAGCTCCACGGGAGCAAATATAAATCCCCTGTCCTCTCCTTTTGAAGAATAACCAGTAAGGAGGTGGAGAGGAATGGATATGCAGAAAATAGTGGTACTTATTTTCTTTGGCCTGTTTGTAGTTGGGGGAGGCTTCCTGATTGTAAAGTCACAGGCTTCAAATAAAAGCAACACACAGGGCAAGTAACATGGCAAATAATTAATGCTGGAAAGTATACCTTTAAACATAAAGGGCATACTTTCCCTTTTTATTTGAGGGGTGGTGTTTCCTCCAAACATGTTAAAATTCAAAGGTGAGGACAAAGCCTCACCTCCAAGTGTACACTCTTTTTACTTTATCTTCAACACAACAACCTCATAAGGCCTGTAATAATCCTGTGTATCTGGATAGTTGCAAAGTATGACCTGTCCCTCAGGCCTTTTCTCTTTGCGTTTTTTTGTTCCTTCAGCTAAGTGGCACTCCACAAGGAAGGTCTCGTCCCCTGCTCTCCTATAATAGGTGAACATATCCCTGTTATTTTTATCCACTATCTCTATTGTTCCATAGGTAAAGGCCCTGTGGCTTCTTCTTATTTCAATTATTCTCTTATAATAGCTCCACACAGAGTTCTCATCCTTCATC
>JAEZLD010000070.1 GCA_023415335.1 Bacillota bacterium
CGTTAAATTTGGTGGCGATAGCGCAGGGGATACACCCGTTCCCATTCCGAACACGAAGGTTAAGCCCTGCTACGCTGATGGTACTTGCCGGGTGACTGGCTGGGAGAGTAGGTAGCTGCCAATTTAACTTCCCAACTTTGTTTGGGAAGCAATATCGCGGGGTGGAGCAATTGGTAGCTCGTCGGGCTCATAACCCGAAGGTTGTAGGTTCAAGTCCTGCCTCCGCAACCATTTTATGGCCCCTTGGTCAAGCGGTTAAGACATCGCCCTTTCACGGCGGTAACATGGGTTCAAGTCCCGTAGGGGTCACCAAAAGACCAAATCATGTTTTCGTGATTTGGTCTTAAATATGCGGGTGTAGCTCAATGGTAGAGCTCCAGCCTTCCAAGCTGGCTATGTGAGTTCGATTCTCATCACCCGCTCCATAAAAACCCTCATTGCATTTGCAATGAGGGTTTTGTTATTAGCTAATAAGAATCTATTTCTTTTCTTGAATTATCCTTTCCTATTTAATTATTGTTTTGGGAAGTTCTAAACCTAATTTTGTAAAATTTTCATAACCGGCCTCTGTAATAATATATGTTGTTGACGTTCCGTCTTTCAGTTCAATCCATTTCTGCATAACTAAGAACTCAAACAGCGCTGCACCCAATTTTCCGCCCAGATGGTCATAACATTTTCTTCCTGTAAATTCATAGTAGCGCATAATTCGTCTCCCCATAGACTAAGATGATTTTTTGTACTGTAAGTCATGGCATAAGTCAAAAGAACTAAGATTTTTTATTTTTGATATAACATCTCATATCAAAATTTACATATAATACCATAATTTATATTATATACATTTAACCGCATTATATCAATAACATACATAGGAATCCTGTGGAAAAAGAGTTTGCTAATAGTTCAAATTCTCGGGTCTTTATGCACATGTTTAACTATATTTTGTGGGTTTATTAGAGAAAAACATAACCCTTTCCACCCTTGTAATATTTTACATATTTGTATAAAGTATAATTAAGGCCGAAGTTATTACTGACATATTAAACCGTATACTGACAGGAATTCAAGGACGAGAAGTATTACTATGTACATAAGGAGGGGTCTGTGTTGTATTGGATTGATGACGTTCAGAAGGCCATTAACTATGTTGAGGAGAACCTGCTGGCAGATATTACTGTTGAGGATGTTACAAACCAAGTATATTGCTCAAAGGACTACTTCCAGAAGATTTTCAACATTGTTACGGGGTTTTCTATAGGTGAGTATTTACGCAACAGGAGGCTGTCTCTTGCCGGGCAGGAGCTGCTCATGGGAAAGAAGAAGGTTATAGATGTGGCGCTTAAATATTTCTATGAAACACCTGAAAGCTTTACAAAGGCATTCTCTCGTTTTCATGGCGTTTCGCCATCATCCATACGCACCCAGGAAAGGCTTAAAACCTTTAACCCCATTACAATACAGATTAATATACAAGGAGGGTTTAATATGTCAGTAAAGCTTGATGTAAGAAGTGTAGGCTTTCTGCAGAATTTGAAAAATGACATGCGGTCACCTGAAAGTTTTGCCCTGCCTGCCTGCATGACATCTTTAATGGAATACATCGGAGAGGATGCAAGGTGGCAGACTATCCATGCACATGACAGGGATTATACAAAGCGCAAGCTGTATGATGCCATTTTATCCGCGTCCGGAATGGCATTTGGGCTGCTGTGGCATAAGGAGCAGTGTCCAAGCAGCTTCGACCTGACGCAGGTAAACGAACATAACAATACCATACGTTATGCCTTTGATTATGTGGGCTATAATTGTGAAATAGTGGACAAGATACATGCAAGCTTTAATGAAATGAAGAGCCTTATAACAGAGAGTATTGATGAGGGAAGGCCTGTGTTAGCATTTGGAATTGTGGGACCTCCTGAATGCTCCATTGTCTGCGGCTATGACAGCGGAGGGGATACTTTGTTTGGATGGAGCCATTTCCAATCCTATAATACCGATGATTGTGAAAACAACGGTATGTTCCATAGGTCTGGTTGGTATGATGACATATGGAAAATTGTATTATGCAGGGATAAGAAGGAGCCGGAAATCGACCTGAAGGATATAATCAGGCGTGGTATTACCATAAGCATAGCAGATGAGCTTAGTGGGTATTATGCTGGTGCAGTGGCTTACGATGCCTGGGTAAAATATATATCAGACCCGGCATATGAGGCCATGGGGGATCAGGAACTCAGAGGAAAGTACTGGTTTCATCATGCTATGGTTGGCAACCACGCTGAGGCAAGATGCTATTTAGGAGGTTTCTTACATGAATCGGCTGGAGATGATATTAAACTACATAAGATTGCTGATTTATATAATCAGATACATGATACCTGCTGGAGGGTATGGGGAGCAGCAGGCGGCATAGATGCCGGGGATGCATACATGTGTCTGCGTGACAGGGAAAAACGAGAGGAAATTGTGCAGCTTATAAGAGAAATAGAAGGGCTTGATTTTTCTGCAGCTGAGCAGTTAAAGGCCTGGCTTGAAGAGTAACTTAATAAACAATATGCATTACTGCCCGTTCCATATTATTATGGAATGGGCTTCTTTGCTGCAATACTGTAACATGGTATAAACTTACAGTTGCCAAGACTTCAGTCACATGATATACTAACATAGCTGTCAGAGATGACAGTGACAAGGCCTGACAAGGCCCCTTGGTCAAGCGGTTAAGACATCGCCCTTTCACGGCGGTAACACGGGTTCGAGTCCCGTAGGGGTCACCACAAGGAAGCAAATCATAGCATTATGATTTGCGGATACATATGCGGGTGTAGCTCAGTGGCAGAGTGCCAGCCTTCCTGGCTGGAGACGTTGGTTTGATTCCCGCCACCCGCTCCAATAAAAAAACATGCATTAGAGAAGGTTCTGTAATAAAGTAAAAATGAGGTAACGACAATTTGTCTGTTACCTCATTTTTATATGCCAAGCAAACTTATTATAGCTTTATTACATGTCTACACGGGCATAGAATATGTACTGTGCAATCCCAGTAAATACTTCCTTATGAGAAGGTGTCCTTTGGCCTCTTTTTCTATTGGTAAAAGCAAAAGGCGCCTGGACAAGGAACAGATAAATCATTCCCACACACATCATATGGATGAAATACGAAAAGTTTAATACTAAACATTTCTGTGACACTTCTTTCCTCGTAGGACTTGCTGTACATAAAGCAACCTGTATATTTGGATTTGTCTAAATAATTATAATTTTTTAAAACATTACTGTCAATTTCACCTTAAAAATGAGTAACCCACTATGACTCTTTCGCAAAATAGAAGCTGCCATGTTGGGCTGCTGTCTTTTCAAGATTTATAAGCTTAAGAAGTTTGTAAGAAATCCTTAAGTAATAAGAAAAGTAGTCCTAGATACCTCCATGCTAAACTTATTTTGAAAGGCAGATATTTATATGAACCTGTTCTACTAATGAATAGATCTATGGAATTCCGTGCCTGAAATATGCTGGAAGTTTAATTACAAAATTACAAAATAAAAATGTTAATGGGAGGTATTTTTAATGAAAAAAGAATCCAGGAAAAAGAACCTGCCTGTAAAAATACTTAAGTTTATTTTAACAGGTCTGATGTCAATAGCTCTTATCATTATTCTGACATTCACAGTTGCAGGGTTTATACCGGTGAAGAGTCCTGTAACTCCTGCAGGATATAAACAAGACCAATCCTTATATGTGACCATGAAGGATGGCACAAAAATCAATGTTAAGGTGATGCTTCCTTATGACCTGAAGGGGAATGATAAGGTTCCTGCAATAATTGAGAGTACAAGGTACGGCACGGGATATCAGCTTAGCTTTTGGGGTAAGGCTTTAACAAATCTGGGTATAATGGAAGATGACATGCCGGTTATTGTGGACCAGTTTTTAAAGACAGGACATGCATATATATGGGTCCAGGCCCGGGGCTCCGGAGCTTCATTCGGGAAAAGAGATATTGATTTATCTGCGGAAGAAATCGATGACTATGGACAGATAATCGACTGGATTGTTAAGCAGCCCTGGTCCAATGGAAGCGTTGGTGCATATGGAATATCATATATGTCAGACACAGCGGAGCTTACCGCAAGGCTTAAGAATCCTGCACTAAAGGCTGCAGCACTCCTTTATGGAGATTTTAGCTCAGCCATGTCCTGCATTTCTCCCGGCGGATTATTAAGCTATAATTTTTTAAAGCGTTTCAGGGATGGAAATGCCGAGGTTGATGAAAATAAAAACCCAATCTTTTTAACCAAGGGGTTAAGGCCTGCAGATAGTGACAGTAAGGGAAAGCTCCTTAAAGAAGCTGTTGCAGGGCATAAAAACTACGATATATACGAATGTATGAAAAAGGTCACGTACTACGATGATATAGTGTCAGGTAACTATACCTTACTGGATACGGCATCCTTCAATTTTAAAAAAGAAATAGAGGAATCAGGTATTCCGTTTTATGTAAGGGTGGGATGGCAGGATGCTGCTACAGTAAACGGTGCCATAGAGAGGTTTTTAACCTACAGCAACAGCCAGGTGCTTGTCATAGGGCCATGGAATCATGGAGGAAAGCTGTTCTGCGACCCGTTCCTTGATACAAAGGCCACCATGCAGGAGCTTGAAAAAAGCCAGGCCGATGAGGTTATTGCATTCCTTGATAAATATATAAAGGATGATACAAAAGATACATCTGGCAGGAAGAAGGAAATAAGGTACTATACGCTGGGAGAGGGTGAATGGAAGACCTCTAACAAGTGGCCGCCTGAAGGCACAAGTAACAGGACATTTTATTTTGATAAAGGTGGAAGCCTTAATGATGAAAAACCCGAAGACTCTTCAGGAAAGGATACCTATAAGGTGGACTATACAGCCTCAACAGGAAAGGACAGCAGATGGCAGACCAATTGTGGGGGAGGGCCTATAATCTACCCTGACAGGGCAAAGGAAGACAAAAAGCTCTTGACCTATACAAGCAAGGCTTTTGAGAGCGATGTTGAGATAACCGGGGTTCCGGTTGTAACATTAAATATTTCTTCAACCTCTGCAGACGGGGCATTTTATACATACCTCGAAGATGTGGCGCCTGATGGAAGAGTAACCTATATAACAGAAGGGGAGCTAAGGGCTCTGCACAGGAAAATAACAGATGAATACCAGGGCTATGCTGCAGTGGGTCCCAACCATTCTTATAAAAGGAAGGATGGAGAACAGTTGAAACCGGGAGAAAACACAGAGATGAAGATAGGCATGGCAGCCACATCGGTACTTATAAAGAAAGGTCATAAAATAAGGATTGCAATAGCATGCAGTGATGCTGACAATTTTGACAGTATATCTGAAAGTGACAACCCTGTAATTGAGGTCCAGAGAAACAGTATCCTGTCATCATATGTTGAGCTTCCGATAAAATACAGATAGTAAATCATAAAATGAACTCCATCAGGGTAGATATTGTTATAATCTGATGGAGTATATTTTTACCACATGTTATAATTGGGAGGAAATTACTTTTAATATAAATTATGAGAGGATAATGCCAATGGAAAGTAATAGCATACTGGTCATAGACGATGCGGTAGAGATCATAGAACTGATAGAGATTTACCTTCGTAATGATGGATATAATGTATATAAGGCATTGAACGGGGCTGAGGGACTGAAAATATTAGAAGAACACAGCATCCAGCTTGTGGTGCTTGATATTATGATGCCGGGGATTGATGGTCTTGAAACCTGTAAAAGAATCAGGCAGAATATGGACATTCCTATTATCATGCTAAGCTCAAAGTCTCAGGATATGGATAAGATACTTGGACTTGGAATTGGTGCTGATGACTATATGGTCAAGCCCTTTAATCCAATGGAATTAGTTGCCAGGATAAAATCCCAGCTTAGGCGTTATCTGTATTTGAATTCTCAGAGCAGTCAAAAGACAGATGAAAATTTAATCAGCATAAAAGGGCTTGTTATAAATATAAAGAATCATATGGTTACAGTCTATGGCAAGGAGGCCAATCTGACACCCACCGAGTTTGCAATACTTTATATACTTTCCAGTAATCCGGGTACCGTTTTCAGCGCAGAAGAAATATTTGAAAAGGTATGGAAGGAAAAATATTATGAAGTCAATAATACAGTGATGGTTCACATTTGGAGGCTAAGAGAAAAGGTGGAAGAAAATCCGAAAGAACCAAAACTGATTGAAACTGTTTGGGGGGTAGGCTATAAAATTGAGCGTTAAGAAAAAGACTATCCGTTTTGAATTAATAATTGCTATTATTGAAAGTGGAGCTTTAGCTGCAGTATGCATGCTTCTTATATGTATACTCATGATCTGGGCTTCAGCTAACAAAAGATTTGCCGTATTTTTTCTAAGCCATATAGTTTTATTCATATTGATTTTCCTATTTATCTTCGTCATACTAACGTGCTTGTTTTTCCTTTTAATTATTGGAAAGCATGTAAAGTACGTGGAGGAAATAACAAAAACTCTTGATACTATTTCAAATGATAATTTAGATGTGGTTATACCAATTAAAACCTCAAACGAATTGGGAAAGATGGCTGAAACCATTAATAATATGGCTTACAAGCTCAGGGCATCCATGGAAGAAGAGAGAAGGGCTGAAAAGAATAAAAATGATTTGATTACAAATATATCCCATGATTTAAGGACTCCGCTGACATCAACACTGGGATACTTAGAATTAATAAAGAATACCAAAATAGAAGACGAAGGCAGCCTTAAAAAATATATTAGCATAGCATATGATAAGTGCAGGGATTTAAAGGCGCTGATCGATGATTTGTTTGAGTATTCCAAGCTTAACAATACAGGGATGACAATAAATAAAATGTGTATAAGCATTGGGGAGCTTTTAGAGCAGGTGGTTATAGGCTTTATACCTGCCATAGATGCAGCTGGTATGGAATACCGATTGTCATTTTGCAATGAAAAGTTCTTTGTCAATGCTGACCCCGTACTTTTAACCAGGGTGTTTAATAATCTTATTAATAATGCCATGAGCTATGGAAGAGATGGGAGATATCTGGACATAGAGCTCCTGAAGGAGGATAGTACTGCAATCATAAGGGTCATAAACTATGGCAAAAGAATTCTGGACTGTGATTTGCCATATATTTTTGAAAGATTCTATCAGGCAGATAATTCCCGCTCCACTGGAGGGTCAGGACTGGGGTTGGCAATTGTAAAGCGTATATTAGTCATGCATAATGGAACTATTACTGCAGCCAGCGAAGATAATAAAACTGTTTTTGAGGTAAAGCTGATGATTCTAAGTTAATAGATATACCACTGATATATTACCTACATGAACACAGTAAGTATATACCCAAGCATAACACCTCCAATTAAGCTGAAGAGACTTCTCTTAGGATTATTATACAGAATGACCACAGTTATCATAAACAGGATGGTATCTATAACACTCTTAAAACCAAAATACCACATGCCAATTCCAAAGGATGATAGGAGCATGGAGGTTACTATTGAAATATCAACAAATAAAGGCAGAGGCCCATCTCCCTTTGCATACCAGCACATATAGGCCGGTATTGGAGAAAAAAGTGTGACCCCATACCAAATCATCATATATGACTTTGGATTAAAGCCGCTGAAGGTTATGGTATACCAGTGATAGCTCAAGGTCATTCCTGCAAGGAATAGAAACACGTTAAGGGCTGCCCTTAAAGGGGTATTACTGTAGATTGAGATCATAACTGCAAGCAGTATCCATATTCCGAAGGATGAAAAGACATTGCTTAAATCAAGCACTCCTAATATATACTGCCACCACACGGCGCCATTAATGGATAGGTTATCTAACCACTTGGAGAAGATACCTAGAAGGATTCCTAAAATCAATATGATTAGGGTATCTGCAATTTTTTTTGAGGGAGATAGCCGTTTTTTACATGTTCTGACAGAATCAAGATGTTTCATCATTATTGCACTCCTGTAATATGGTGCTTATTAGGATGGTACTATTATTTTATGAAGGCATATCATTAATTATAATATGGTTCATATACAGCCTTATATACTTCTACCGACTTATCCACGTCAATAGCATAATCCTGGACAATGCAGTGGGCATATATATCCTCGTAGTATTCCCGCAGAAGCCTTCCTCCAAGTGCCTGTATTGTTTTTGCAGAGCCGAGGTTGTCCTTGTCGCAATCAAGAAGAACTTCCTTAATGCCATGCTTCTGGCATACCAGCAATCCTAAGTAAAGGTTTATTTTACTGTAGCCCTGCCGCCTTTCAGTAGGCCTTATGCAGTAGCCTATATGTCCTGCGAAGTGCCTTAGCTTTTCATTAAGGGCCAGCCTTATATTTATCATACCTACTATCCTGTTGTCAGATTGGCGCACTAAGAAAAAGGTTTCCGCGGGAACCTTATCCTCATCGGGCACTCTGTGCTTGTCCTCCTCAAGCTTTTTAAGCCAGCTGCTGTAGTCATTAAGGTACCTGTACAAGCCACCTACACCATTAATTTCTGATTTACAGGCTATGAATTCATTTATAAAATCTATGGCCTGATTTTCATATTCTGCACTTGGCCTGGCATACTTTAATTTTTCCATATACACCCCTCCTGATAAATCTGATAATTTTTATTGGCATACTATTCATGATGATACTGCATTATTATAAATTCATCATTGCCAATGGGAGTCTCCTTGTATCGTTTGCCACGCATTTTAAAGCCGCACCTTTCATAGCATTTTACTGCCCTTTGGTTGAAGCTCCTGACCTCCAGCTCAATGGGCATGTCATGATATACCACTTCTATGTATTTAATTATAGAATACACGAAAACTGGACCCAGGTGCCTTCCACAAAACTTAGGGTTCATCCCCAATCCCAGCATGACCTTATTATCAACTGGGTAGAATCTAAAGTACCCTATGTAATTGTTATGCTGGTCTACTATCTTGCGGAACTGGGAATTTCTTTTTTTCTCATCTGCCATGCCCCACCTTTGCTCTTTAACAGTATTCCAGCTTGGGCTGTTATATACTGAATACTCATCCTCATAAACCCAATTGCATACTGTCATTGCATCTTGTTCTGTGAAATCTGTTAATAGTAAAAGCATATTCTCATCCAGCATAGGGTCCACCCCCCCGTAAATAATTATTGAAAGCTTGGTACTTCCATATTTTATAAAATATTATATCATCAGATGAGGGATGAATATACTTTTTTTCTGAAATATTGACATACACTGTGCAGAGTGGTATATATAAATATATAAACATATAAGCAACCATTTATATGAGGGAGGCGGCATATGAAGCAGGGGTATGATATGGAATTCTGTGAATGCAGGCAAATTCACTGTGAAGCTGTAAACCTTGTCGCAGACAGAATTCCTGATGAGCTTGAAATGGCAGATATGGCTGAGCTTTTTAAGGTGTTTGGTGATTCTACAAGAATAAGGATCCTATACGCCTTGTTTGAAGCAGAGCTTTGTGTATGTGATATAGCAGAGCTTTTAAATATGACACAGCCTGCAATATCATATCAGCTTAAGGTACTTAAACAAGCCAAGCTGGTTAAAAACCGGCGTGATGGAAAGACTATTTTCTATTCCCTGGCTGACGAGCATGTAAAAATTATTATAGGTATGGCAAAACAGCATTTGGAGGAGTGATTTGTTATGAAAAAGACTTATAAAATGGAAGACTTAGATTGTGCAAACTGTGCAACAAAGATGGAGAGGGAAATAAAGAAAATAGATGGGGTTACAAATGCTACGGTAAGCTTTATGACCCAGAGGATGACTGTGGAAACCGATGGCGACTCATTAGACGAAATAATGAAGCAGGTAGTTAAAATATGTAAGAAGGTAGAACCTGACTGTATAATCCATCTGTAAGGAGGTTCATATGAATAAGAACCAGAAGAAGACGTTGTATAGGATAATAATTTCAGCAGTGCTGCTTATAATAGTGTATCTGCTGCCTTTTGAAGGATATATAAAGCTTGCATGCTACCTTGTACCCTATCTTTTTATTGGATGGGATGTACTGAAGGATGCAGTAGGTAATATATTCAGGGGGCAGATGCTGGATGAGAAGTTCCTTATGGCCCTTGCTACCATAGGTGCTTTTGCTATTGGGGAGTATCCGGAAGCGGTATTTGTTATGCTGTTCTTCCAGGTTGGAGAACTGTTTGAGAAGATTGCTGTAGCAAACAGCAGGAAGTCTGTTGCAAAACTTATGGATATACGCCCTGACTATGCCAACATAGAAAAGGATGGGGACATAGTACAGGTTGATCCTGAAGATGTTAAGATAGGTGATATTATTATTATAAAGCCTGGGGAGAAGGTGGCCCTGGATGGAGTTGTACTTGAGGGAAGCTCAAGCCTGAACACCATGGCTCTTACCGGAGAATCTCTGCCCAGGGATGTACAGACTGATGATTCGGTAATCTCAGGCTGCATTAATATAAATGGACTTATAAAGGTTAAGGTGACAAAGGAATTTGGGGAATCCACTGTTTCAAAGATTTTGGAGCTTGTTGAAAACTCCGCCTCTAACAAATCCAAGAGTGAAAACTTCATTACACAGTTTGCACACTGGTATACTCCTATAGTAGTTGGCTCCGCTTTAATTTTGGCAATTGTACCTCCTGTTATTACTGGCAATTGGAGTGAATGGGTTAACAGGGCACTTATATTCTTAGTTATATCCTGCCCGTGTGCACTGGTGATTTCAGTTCCGCTTACGTACTTTTCTGGCATTGGCGGTGCCTCCAAGCATGGGATACTGATTAAGGGCTCAAACTATATGGACGCACTGACACAGGGAAGAGTTATAGTTATGGATAAGACAGGAACGCTGACCAAGGGAAGCTTTCTTGTATCTGAGGTTCATCCCTACAGTGGAACAAAGGAGGAGCTTTTAGAGATTGCAGCTCATGCAGAATCATATTCTGACCATCCTATATCATTATCTCTGAAAAAGGCATATGGTAAGGATATAGACAAGACGAGGATATCCAATGTAGAGGAGATTGCAGGCCATGGCGTGCAGGCCATGGTAGACGGAAATAATGTTTATGCCGGCAACCAGAAGCTTATGGATAAATACAACATTAATGTAGAGGACTGTCCTGCCATAGGGACATTTGTCCATATGGCAGTTAATGGAGAATATATGGGACACATCGTTATATCCGATGAGGTAAAGGAGGATTCAAAGCAGGCAATAGCAGATTTGAAGGCTCAGGGGATTGAAAAGGCTGTAATGCTTACAGGAGACCGTAAGGAGGTTGGCGAGTCAGTAGCCCATATATTAGGCCTGGATGAGGTTTATACTGAGCTTCTGCCAGGGGATAAGGTAAGACGTGTAGAGGAACTGCTCAGGAAGAATGGTAGTAATGGCAAGCTCATATTCGTGGGGGATGGAATAAATGATGCACCTGTACTGGCCAGGGCTGATATTGGCGTTGCCATGGGGGCCCTAGGCTCGGATGCCGCCATTGAGGCTGCAGATATTGTCCTTATGGATGATAAACCATCTAAAATAGCCCTTGCCATGAAGATCTCCAGGAAAACAAGAAGTATAGCTGTTCAGAACATTATCTTCGCCCTAGCGGTAAAGGGTGTAGTGCTTATTATGGGAGCCCTCGGATCTGCAACAATGTGGGAGGCAGTTTTTGCTGACGTGGGTGTTTCGGTAATTGCAATATTAAATGCCACGAGGGCACTAAAGTAAGGAAAGTATATATCAGATAATCGGTAAACACCTTTTGTTATATGCAGAAGGTGTTTATTTTGCATCTATGTTATAGCCTCAAAAACTTAAATCGCACAAGTACTGAAAAGTATAGTATAATAAAAATGCTATTATAATGTTGGTTGTTCTAAAGGAGAGTAAAAGACCTACTTAAACCCATAAAAAATCTATTCATTTCAGTAGGTCTTGTTTTATTGTCATGCAAGCAGGAAATTTGCATGTCAAATTCCGAAAGTGAAATTCTGTACTTTGTGCAGAGTGATATTTTTGTCTTCGGCAAAAGTGATATTGAAAGTCTTTCCGCTTTCAGTGATATTATATTCGCCCAGCCAACTCGGCGAGAGCTGAATATCACTGCGAAGCAATATCACTTGCATAGCAAATATAACTCGCAAAAGGCGAATATAACTGCGGAGTATTCTTTAGAACACTCCGCAAACGACGGGATGGAATTGTATATGAAAAAGAAAGTATTAAAGTGGCTTCCTGTAGCAATATGGTGCTGTGTAATATTCTTTTTTTCTCAGCAGAATGGCCAGGAGTCAGGGAATACCAGCGAGCTTGCAAAGAAGCTGTTTATGCTTATAGGTATAGATGTAAACTCTATTCTTGGAGAAATGGCAACCTTTATAATCAGAAAGGGAGCTCATTTTACCGAGTATTTTATATTATACCTGCTCACTTTTAATGCCTTTGGAAATGACAAAGGTCTTAAGAGACGGCTGGCAGGAGCAATGATGTTTACAGCATTCTATGCTGTAACCGATGAGATACATCAGTATTTTATACCTGGAAGAGCCTGTGCATTGAAGGATGTCTTGATTGATTCATCGGGAGGAGTGTTGGCCGGTGTAATAATGTATATAAGGCATAAAAGGAGTGCTGAACGTTAGTAATTTCAAAGCTTCTTCCAATAGTTATGCACAGCTGTGCATAATCCTGTGGAAAAAAATGTAATATACACTACAGAAAGACAGACCACAGGATGTATATAAAATAGGGGATAGGCCATAGCCTATCCTGATTTTATGCTTATACAGAAGGCCAACTTCCCCGGGTATATCAATAGGAGAAAAACATAGAAAATAAGAGCGTTAAGCGTTTATTTAGATGTAACAAGGAATATTCAATATATTTGCATGGTCAATATAATAAGATAGGTGATAGAATAATCAAGTCGCCTCTGACAGATAACAAAACAATACAACAGTCCTGTGGCAGGAAGACACCTTCCACCTTGGAGGCTTTGGGAGAATGAGAACAAAGGTCTGAAGGTTTGGAAGAAAAAACAAGTTGACACTTTAAAAAAGAAGTGATAAACTAAATAAGCTGTCTCGGAGAGACAGAGCGCTGCTTAGAAGCAGCGGAACTGGTCCTTGAAAATTGAACAGTGGAAAAGCAAAAGCATCATACATCAAGTATGAACGTTGTATAAGAACAACAAGTCGTATAAATAATACGACATCCGGCAGTAAATTTGAGTTACAGGATTTTTAACGAAGAGTTTGATCCTGGCTCAGGACGAACGCTGGCGGCGTGCCTAACACATGCAAGTCGAGCGGTTTGGTTTTCAGCACTGAGTATTCACAGCGTCAAGGCTGCGATAGCAGACTTCACGCGTTAAATAGTGTAACACACTGGTGAGTATTGAGTGCTGGAAACCAGATAGCGGCGGACGGGTGAGTAACACGTGGGCAACCTGCCCTAAGGAGAGGGATAACACCAGGAAACTGGTGCTAATACCGCATAATGTGCCTTCA
>JAEZLD010000144.1 GCA_023415335.1 Bacillota bacterium
GGTGACTGTCATTCCCATGACTCCACTGGGAAGGGCTCTGGGACTGGCTGCACTGCCAGGGGTTTATTTTGCTTACCTTGCAGCAATCGTTGCATGCTATATGCTTCTTGCAACGGTTGTAAAAAAATTGTATGTGCACAGATATGGGGAGCTGCTGTAGAAGAGGTATTTAATTGATATTGCATTTTCTGTGCCAACAAGGCCTGAATAATCAGCCTGTTTTAAATAATAAATTGGGATGCCCTTCTAATGACAGGTGCAGAGGTTAGTGTGTATGCCTGTTATAGGGAGGGCATACTTGTTGTAATACACTAGAAGTATGAGGTATATACTGATTAGGATACAGGGTATTCCTGCTCTGTCGTCCAATATACTGTTTTGCATTATCCTAATTGGATTTTACGTATTTAAAGTTTGTTGAAAAGTTAATAAAGAGAAGACATAATATAGTTAAACAATAAAAAGCTATGTGTTTGTTTTTTCAGGCATTTATGATATTATTAGAAATACCCATGGTGTGTTCTCTTCTGTATTGGCTTTGATTATGAATAAAATCTAAGCACAGGAATCATTTCTATGGATATTTTTATTCAATACTTTTCTGTTTAATCTAGCCATAACTTATAGTTGTAGATTAGAGGTTTTTAATATGGAAATACAAAAGATACTTTTAAAAAAGAATGGAATTGTGACAATTTCCTTAGCAAAAGAGTTCTTAAGGCTGTCTATTGGAGACAAAATACCAACTGTTTCGGAATTGTGCGATAATCTTGGACTAGCTCGTGGTACGATACAGAATTCTATTAAGCTTCTTACGAGTAAGGAAGCAATTAAACTTGAAGCAAGAGGCCATCTGGGTACATATCTTATTGATAAAAATATGTTCATGCTTTTAAGCTTTGCTGGGATTTCATCTATTGTTGGTGCCATGCCGTTGCCTTATTCAAAGAAATATGAAGGATTAGCATCGGGCTTAATAGGGGCAATGGAAAACAAATATAATATACCTGTAACCTTAGGATACATGCGTGGTGCTAAAAATAGGATTAGTATGGTCCTATCCGGCAGATATGATTTTGCCATAACTTCAAAGTATGCTGCAGAAGAATATATGAGGGAGTACAAGGACATTGATATTGCCATGAGCTTTGGTCCTCGTTCTTATTTGAGTGATCATATTGTAATATTTCACGATCCCCAGGTGGATAGAATCAAGGATAATATGAAGATTGGGGTTGATTATGACTCTATTGATCACAGGAGCTTGACCGAAATAGTATGTAAGGATAAAAAGGTTAACTATGTTCCTGTAGAGTATAGCAGAATTATTGAAAGAGTTATGTCTGGAGATATTGATGCTGCTGTCTGGAATATGGATGAAATTGTGGATAAGATAATAAAAATTAACTACAAAAGACTAGGCCTTAAAAATCTTGATGATACAGAAGCTGTCATGGTTGTTGCAAAGCGTACTCCTGAAATCTCATGTATCTTAAACGAGTTAATCAATATAGAAGCAGTATTAAATATCCAAAGGCTTGTGGAGGAGAATAAAATAACCCCTAGCTATTAAGACATGGTTTTTAGCTGTGCCTTTATTATTAAATGCTTATGAGAAGTAAAACCAATTCTTTGTATACAAAAATCAAAACTATATACATATATAATGGAAGGTTGTAACATAATTTCATAATAGGCTTGTCTCTGCCCCAGTATTAAAAAGGGGCTATTTTTACATGGTTCCAGTTCATTTTATAATCAACTATGAAAAGAAAAAATATTCAAAATTTTTAATTATTGACATTACATAGAAATAATGGTAACATCATATCAAACACAATATACAAATATTTGTATATTCGAGTTGCTTTTAAATACTTATATTAAAGGAAAGGAGGTAAGCTATGAGAATTGTTGTGGGTGGCCAGATGGATAAGCAAAGTATTGCCAGAGCTCTTCAAGATATTGCAGGAGATAAGATAACTATACAAATAAAGAGTGATATTGAAGCTACCATTGCTATTCAAACAGGGCAAGCTGATTACTATCTTGGAGCATGCTCAACTGGCGCTGGCGGTGCACTTGGTATCGCAACAGGTTTACTGGGTTTCGATAAATGTGTATCGGTTAGTACACCAGCAAAAACAATGACACAAGAAGAAATAAATGCTGAAGTTAAAAAGGGAAAAGTAGCGTTTGGCTTTGTAAATTATGACATTGAGAAAGTCGTCCCTATGATTTTAAATGCAATATTAAAATAACAAAGGAGATGTATGTATGGTTTATGAAGTGAATTTCTTTACGGTACTAGTTATGGCACTCCTTGGTGCGATTGCTGCATACCTTTCAAATCAGAATGTCGCTGTATTTAATGACGGAACCAGACCAATGTATGCCCCCTATCTCGATGGTAAAACCGACAGAAAAACTTTATTTGCTACAAGCTTTGCCTTATCATTTGGATTAGTTGTAGGATTTGGACTGCCAACTTCTATAGCTGGAGGAATTATTATTGTCCATACAATATTACTAGCTTGCGATATCATTGGTGTAGCTTTTAAAGAAGATAAAAAAGGAAGGATACTTGCAGCTGGTTCAGGAGCTTTATTTGGAATAATACTGATGTTTGGTATGCAAACAATAATTGATATTTTTGCAAAGATGCCTATTAATTTCCTTGGCAGCTTAAGCTCTGTTGGCGGATTAGTAATCACATTATTTATTATCTTCCCGGCTCTTGCAGTAGCTTACCAGGCAGGCATTAAAGTAGGTGCAGTTGTATTAGGTCTAACTTTATTAGTTAAGCAGGTAGTATTTTTATATGGAAAGTTTAACGTTGGAAAGATTGCAGTTGTTTTAAACTCTGATGGTATGGCTCTACTATTTGGAATCATTGCAATGCTTGTTGTCGCTTTACTATATGGTAAAAAAGGTGATGGCTCAACTTCAGAGGTATTTAAGGTTTTTGAAAAAAATATCGATAGGATAAAGAAGAATCTGATTATTCTTGCCTTATCAGGTGGAATTGTTGCAGTAGCAACAACATTGCTGATAATTGCAGAGGGTCCTGCATCATTAACATTAATGGCTGAAGGTAATTATGCCGAGGCAGCAATTGTTGCTTTCGGCAGATGTCTTGGATTTATTCCATTAGTTATGACAACAGCTATTATCTCTGGTGTTTATTCGCCGTGTGGGACTAAAGCTGTTCATATTCCTGCTATTTTATTTATTAACATGGGTATTATGGGAATATGCGGTTCATTTATAGTTGGATGTTTAATAATGGCCATAGAGGTATTACTGCTTGGATTTATTGCTAAAGGAATGGACAAGTTCCCTGGAATGAAGGATTTAGGAGACAATACACGTACTGCGATGAGTAAGATACTTGATATCGCATTGCTTGTTGGAGGAATGATGGCAGCAAATTCTATCTCACCATCACTTGGGTATGTATGGGTTATTGGATTGTATTTCTTGAACCAATGTGCAAAAAAACCTGTGCCATCCATGGCTGTCGGGCCGATAGGGGCAATCTCATTAGGAATATTGGTTAATTTATTACACTTAATTGGATTATTCCCAATCGTAGCAAAATAATAAATATCTAAATCCATTGATTTTTAAAGGATAAAGCTGGATTTAGCTTCAAGTAAGACCTCCCATGGTGCTTTTATGTTGATTTCCTATCATAAAAATATCATGGGAGGTTATCCAAAAGTAACTAGGATAAGCCATATAGGATTACAAATAAATTCTTTATTTTAAAAAAGCCCTGCTGCCTGGGTACCTTTTAGAGGCAGTGTATATTATTCCTATGTGCAGAGAGAAGACCGCTGGATTAGATGGCGGTCATAATTTGTATAAATATGAGGTAGCTTATGGATGCATTAAAAGATAGATTAGATATATTTACATTAAGAAAAATGATTACTGAAGATGAGCGGAAAATATTAGAGCAGTGGATAGCAATCATTAATGATTATCCCCTTGAATGTGAACAAGAGAAGCTGGAAAGAATGATTACTCATTGCGCTGTTATGATGAAGCGTCAAAGAGATGGAGAATCCATTGGCAAGCTTTCTGAAGAAATATACGAGCCAGTTATTAATCACGAACTGTATATTGACTGCGCATATGTGTTTAAAAGAATGAATGAAATCTATAATATCAATAACGAAGAAGAGAAATACATAATACTGCATTTATGTAATTGCTTTTCGAAGGAATGAGGATAAAAATGAATGGTATTACATATTCACATGAGCATATGGTAATCGACTTATCTAAAATTAAAGGGAACCAGGACTGCTATTTGAACGTGTATGAAGAAGCATTGAATGAATTAAGGGATTTAAAGGATAAAGGGGTTTGCAGAATAGTTGATTGTTCAAATAGGGGCATGGGAGTGGATTGGGATATTAATAAAAGGATATCTGAAGAGACAGGTATAGAAATAGTTAACTCTACAGGATTTTATAAGGATCCCTTTCTGCCACAATACGTCCATACATCTGACGTAGAGGTGCTGGAAGAAATAATGCTGAATGATATAAAAAACGGGGCAAAAATAATAGGCGAGATTGGTACAAGTAAAGATAAAATTACTCCTGATGAGAAAAAGGTGTTCTTAGCTGCTTGTAAAGCCCAGAGAAAAACTAACACAGTAATAATTACCCATACAACCTTAGGTACTATGGCATTAGAACAAATCCACCTATTTGAAGAAAACAATGTTAATTTGAAGAAGATAATAATAAGTCATGCTGCACTAAAGAATGATTTTAATTTAATAGAGAAAATAGTCCAAAGGGGCGCAAATGTTGCCTTTGATACAATAGGAAAGCTTGCTTATTTAAGCGATGATACAACAGCAGAATTCATCAAAAGACTAATTGACAGTGGATATTCAGGACAACTACTATTATCCATGGATTTAACAAGAAAGTCACACTTAAAAAAGAATGGTGGCAATGGGTATGCTTATCTAGTAGACACATTTGTACCGCTGCTGCTGTCTAAAGGAATTAAGGAAGAAGCTATAGAAAAGATAATGTGTAAAAATTTCACTGAAATTCTGGAGGCTTAGTATGAAAACATATCCGCTACATTCAATATCAATTGAAGAGGCAAAAGAGAAGCAGTTTAAGCTTGTGGATGAAATCACTAGGGAGTTTCAAGGCTGTGATTCTTTAACATTAGGTGACCTTGGAATTACTGGGGGGATTAACAAGCCTAAGACGACGGAAAAGGCCGAACGCGTTATTGCCAGTTTATTTGGTACTGAAAAGTGTGCTTTAGTTACAGGTGCAGGTACAGGAGCAATACGCTGGGGCTTGATTGCCACAATGAAACCAAATGATGCGATTCTTGTTCACGAAGCCCCAATATATCCAACAACACAGACAACTATAGAAGGTTTAAATTTTAATATTATAAGAGCAAACTTTAATGACTTAGATGATATTAGTAACGTAATGCGTAACCATGATATACAAGGAGCGTTAATTCAATATACACGCCAGGCTCCAGAGGATAGTTATGATATGCAAGAGGTTATAAAGACTATAAAGTCGTGTAAGGATGTACCAGTTATTACCGATGATAACTATGCTGTTATGAAGGTAAGCAAAATTGGGGTTGAACTAGGAGCAGATATTTCAGCATTTTCGTCGTTCAAGCTGCTTGGACCAGAGGGAGTCGGTATATTAGTCGGCAAGGGTGAATTTATTGATAAGGTAGAGAAGTTGAATTACTCTGGTGGAAGTAAGGTTCAGGGATGGCAGGCTATGGAGTGTCTTAGAGGGCTAACGTATGCGCCGGTTGCTTTAGCCATACAGGCAGAGCAAAATGAGGAGTTAGTTAAGGAATTGAATGCTGCAAGGATACCAGAAATTAAAGGTGCATTTCTTGCAAATGCTCAATCCAAGGTGCTGCTAGTAGAATTTAATGATGAAATAGCTGAAGAGGTATTAAAGAATGCAGAAAGGTTAGGAGCATTGCCAAATCCAGTAGGTGCAGAATCAAAATATGAACTGGCTCCTATGTTTTATAGAGTTAGTGGAACATTTCTGAAGAAGGATCCTTCGTTGAAGAAACGAATGATCAGGGTCAATCCAAACCGTTCAGGAGCAAAAACAATAATCAGGATACTTGAAGAAAGCATAAGGATGGTAAGGCCATGTTCTTAAATCAAGTTGAAATACGCAATCCAAAGCTCATTGAAACGGTTGTTGAACTTCATCAACAAGGATTGATACTTCCAGATACTTATGTAGTAGATATTGATACCTTATTGGAAAATGCAAAGCTTATTTTAAATGAAGCACATAAATATAACATGAAGCTGTATTTTATGCTGAAGCAGCTTGGACGGAATCCTTATATTGGGAAGAAGCTAATTGAATTGGGGTACGATGGAGCTGTTGTGGTAGATTTCAAGGAAGCCCAGGTAATGATGAATAACAATATTCATATATGTAATGTAGGACATCTGGTACAACCACCCTTTGCAATGCTTCAAAAATTAGTTGACTATGGCTGTGACTATTTTACAGTTTTTTCATTACAAAAGATAATGGATATTAATGAATGTGCAAAAAAAGCAGGGAAAGTACAAAAGTTAATTGTGAAGGTTGTTGGAGAAGATGATTTTATTTATAGTGGCCAAACTGGAGGATTTCAATTAGATGAATTGCCCAAGCTTATTGAGGCTGTAAAAAAATTAAGTAATGTTGAAGTTAAAGGTGTAACGTCTTTTCCTTGTTTTCTTTATGATAACTCAATTGGGGATGTAGTCAAAACAAACAATTTAGATACTGTGTTATATGCTAAAGAGATCTTTGAGAATAATGGTATAAGCATTGAAAATATAAATACCCCTTCCACAACCTGTGTTCATACAATAGGACAGATGGCAGCAGTTGGTGCAAATAGCAGCGAACCTGGGCATGGGCTAACTGGAACAACACCGTTGCACGCAGAACATGAATGTGAAGAGATACCATGTGTGGTATATTTAAGCGAAGTATCTCATAACTTTTCAAGCAGTGGATATATTTATGGGGGAGGATTCTATAGAAGGGGCCACTGCATGAATGCCTTAGTAGGATCTTCTTATAACAAACTAAGGGAAGTTAAGGTTATCACTCCTGATGCTGATAGTATTGATTATCATTTTAGGCTAAGTGAAGCTGCAAGCATAAATGATACTGTTATTATGTCCTTTAGGTATCAAATGTTTGTAACAAGAAGCGATGTTTGTATTATTGAAGGAATTAAAAGTGGAAATATAAAAATTGTTGGGATGTTTAATTGTTTGGGAGATGAAAAGGGTGAATAGGCGTGTTGTTGTAATTGTGTTGGACGGTTTTGGGATGAAGGCAATGAAGGATGCTAAAATTGTTCGACCTGGGGATGAAGCGAGCAGCACTTTTGGTAGTATATTAAAAAGCTTTCCTGATCTAAAATTACCAGTGCTTGAAAAGCTGGGGCTGATGAATGCTTTTGGACAAGAAAGTGAAAGAATGAAGTTTATACCTGAAGCTAATTACGGACAAGGTGAACTTATGCATTTTGGGGCAGATACGTTTATGGGACATCAGGAAATAATGGGGACTCTGCCTAAGAAGCCTGTTGTTCAACCATTCCAAGAACAAGTGGACAAGATAAAAAGGCATTTGGAATATAGTGGACATAAGGTTGAGGTTAAAGAAATCCATGGTTTAAGGTACCTTTTAGTAGATGGATATTGTACTGTGGCTGATAATATAGATGCAGATTTAGGAATGGCATATAACTGCACGGCTCCCTTGGATTTAATCTCCTTTGAAAATGAAATGGTGATTGGTCAGTTGGTAAGAGAAGTCGTAACTGTTAATAGAGTCATTGTATTTGGCGGCACGGGAAATACAATTGACGATGTGCTTAAAGCAGCAGAAATAAGACCAGGAGGTTTTATTGGAGTCCATGCAGTTAAGTCTAAATCCTATGAACAAGGCTATCAGTGCAGGCATTTAGGATACGGGGTTGATAAAAATACACAAGCTCCTACTATCATGACCAAACATGGAATTCCAGTTGTTCTGATTGGAAAGGTAGCAGATATTGTACATAATGAAAACGGCTTGTCAATATCATGTGTACCTACAGAGGAGGCTTTAAATATTACAATAGACCAGATTAAAAGGAATCCTATTGGATTTATTTGTACTAATGTACAGGAAACAGACCTGGCAGGACATAGTCAAGATGCAAAATGGTATAAAGACCTATTAATTCTTGCAGATAGAAAAATTGGTGAAATTATTCCTCTATTGGGGGAAGAGGATATTTTAATTATTATGGCAGACCATGGAAATGACCCGAATATTGGCCATAATAGGCATACTAGAGAAAGTGTTCCTATATTGATTTATAAAAAGGGTGTTAATGGCGTGAATATTGGACTAAGAAAGACATTAAGTGATGTGGGGGCCAGTGCATGTGACTACTTTGGTGTAGAGCTCCCGCAAAACGGGGTATCCTTTATAAATCTACTGGTATAAATGAGAAATACATTGAGCATAATTGAGACATGTATTCAGCTCTTCGTGGAAGGGATAGGAAACATAAACAGTTTATAATTTTTTCAGGTATGGCATGACCTTCGGGGCATGCCATACATGTTTCAAACTGAAGATAAATGACTCAGGCTCCATAGTAGAATTGATTTAAAAATTTGCTATTTATTGTGATGGGTGAGGACATTGGAGGGTATAAACTCAATGCCTATTCTAGCGGCAGATGTGACAAAGCTATGGAAAATGCAGGTGGGACAGAAGGCTTCTGTGAGCAACACAGAGAACATCGAAATCGTAAGAGAGAACTTGGGATTTGATTTAGAAAAGGGTATTACAACGGTGGATATGAATCTTACACAGGAGCACTATTTTCTGGAGGTCACAAAGCGTTCTATGGATAAGTAAAGAATAATAAATATAATTGGGTCTATTAATACAAGAGCAATCGCTTATAATTAACTCAAAAAAATTCTCCACAGGAAACCCCTGTGGAGAATTATCGTTTATGCTATTTCTTGTTGGCTTTTGTTATAAGCTGATAGCTGTAGTCTACAGGCATTTTAACTCCTATAGGGGCAGCATACCATACTACCATATAGTTGTTGCCGCTGCTGAAGAATTTCTTTATTTCAACTTCATCAGCACTGGTCATATTAACAGGATTCAGGGTTTTTACCTGATAATGCTGAGGAGTTGTCCCTTTATTGGTATACTTTTCATTAACGAATGTTACCATATAGTTTGCATAAATACCTAAAGCCTTCTGCAGGCTTTCAAAACCATCAGTGGTAGTACAGGTGTTCTTGTAGCCTATTTCAGGTATCTCTATGTTCTTTATATACCATCCGGGAACATCAAGGTAGCCATTTCCGTTTGAACCCCAGTCTGTCATGTATCTGAAGCTTAGAAGTATCTTGCCTCCGGCATATGGTGTAAGGTCAAAGGTTTCTGTTGTCCATCCATCTGTGACTCCGGTGAATCCAGGAACGTTTTGCTTTATTGCTGGATAGCCTTCATCAACAACATCGCTTCTTGTATTTTCATTTGACAGGGATATCCATGTGTTTCCGCCATCCTTGGATACCTGAACCATTCCGAAATCCCACTGCTCTTCTATGTCACGGAGGTTATCGAATTTCAAGGTTGCAGCTGTTTTTCCTGTCAGGTCAACTGGAAGTATGGCACAGTTACTTAGCTCATCTCCCTCTCCGCTGAAAAGTACCTTAGTGTCAGAGGCTAATGGGTCACCAACTACTGTCCATGGCAATGGAAGGAAGTCGATTCCGCTGAACTTAATGTCCTTAATGTCCTTTACGTTTTCAAGCTTTATATAGTCTGTACCCCAGGCAGGAACTCCAGCCTTGTTGGTTTTTAAGGCTGCTTCATAGTTAAGCTGGTATTCGCCGTGCAGGTCTATGCTTTTAAAATTATAAATGCCGTTTCCGGGGTTCTTGCTGTCAATCATCAAAGCTAATGAAAATCTTCTAAACAGTTCCTCAAAGTCTATACCTGTTTTGTATTGTTTCAAAACGTCGTTGACACTTTCGATTCCATGCTTAGGGTTCTTGGCCAGGGACTGTATGAAGTCTCTTCCAAACTGGTCGTCTAAGTATAGCTGAAGCAGATATGCTTGGCCGTAGTCTGCAAGGGTTTCAGCTCCTGTAGGAGCATTGTAATACTCATCCCATGAAACCAGGGAGTTTTCCGGATGGTCAAGGAAGTAGTTTATATGGCCTGAAGGCTGGCCATAGCCGCACAGATACTCTGCAAAATCAGACATTCCTTCGTTAATCCAGGTTTCCTCGCCGCTGTCATTGTCAGCATGGATAAGATGCTGGAACTCGTGGGCAACTGTTGGAAGATAGGTGTCCTCAAGTCTGGTTTCCCATTTGTTAGTGTCAATTGTAATTATGTTCCTGTCAGTGTATTGTTCTATTGTGCCCCAGTAGAAGCCTGCAACATAGAATGGATATGTAGGGTCGTAATAGTTCTCATCACGAACGTTGTCTACCAGTATTATTACCCTTTCAACCCCATCCACTGGAGTGAAGTCATAGGACAACAGTGCATTTTCTCCGTTATGTGAGTCAGGCATTCCGAAGAATTCTGTGTCTTTTTCATATATGTTGTTGTCAAATGCATCAACAACCTTGGCTAGCTGCTCATCTGTAATCACAGGAGTTGGTCTTGTGTCTCCCTTTGGATATGCCAGGTTATTGGCAACCCATACTTCACATTTTTCTCCTATATCCCTTAAAGTAAAATACTTTAAGTATGCTCCACTTGTGTTGTCATTAGCTACGAAAACCCTCTGGGTGCCAATGTATGGGCTTGAATCTGAATTAGCAGAAGCATCTCCGGCTGCAGCTTCATTGCCTAATTCCTTTGCGGATTTCATAAGCTCGTCATTAAGCTTTGCCTGGAGCTCTGGGTCATTATC
>JAEZLD010000162.1 GCA_023415335.1 Bacillota bacterium
AAAGCGATGACACCTATATTGCGGAACTGAAGGTTAAATGCGATGACAAGGGCTGGAATTTCGAAGAAAAAGCGGAGAAATACAAAACCAAGCGTATGGTTTACAAGGAAAAAGCAGTTGCAAAGGATCAGGCTGCCAGGAGGAAAGCTGAACAAAACCACCAAAAGGTGGAGGAGCATCTTGCAAAGCTTACACCTTCTCAGCTGGCGATGCACCAAGAAAAAGAGGAAAGGAAGCGGGCGTCTGTCCAGCGCCAGTGGAGCAAGGAGCAGGCAGCAGTTGAAAGCTATCGGATAAAGATTAAAAATGAGCTTTCTGGCATCTGTTGATGGAGGTGGAATTATGATAAAAGCAATCAATCTACAAGCGGAATATCTTATAAATCCCCTTGGTATTGACATTACACATCCACGCCTTTTCTGGAACGTGGAGAATGCTGTTTTGCAGAATGCTTATCAGATTATCACAGAAACTGATGGAAGTGTCATATGGGATAGTGGAAAAGTTTCTTCTGCAAAAATGACCGGGATTGAATACCCGCTTTCGCTGGCCTCTAGGCAGCGTGTTTGCTGGAGGGTAAAGCTTTGGGACGAAAATGGCAACGAAGGGGGATGGTCGGAAACAGCTTTCTTCGAAATGGGGCTTTTATCCACTTCTGACTGGAAAGCAAGATGGATTTCAGGGAATTACAATGTCAACACAAAATTAAGGTATCCTACCGATCATTTTCGAAAAGAGTTTACTATAAAGGAGATTTCCCATTGCAGAATCTACGCATCTGCCTGCGGTATGTACACACTGAAGTTGAACGGAAAGCCCGTGAGTGACTGGGTTTGTGCCCCTGGACATACAGATTACCGTAAGCGCGTTCAATATCAGACATATGATGCCACTAAGCTTTTAAGGTATGGAACAAATGTGTTGACTGCAGAATTGGCAGATGGATGGTATCGTGGTGCCCAGGGTTCCTGGGGGCACACCTATGTGTATGGTAGGGATACGAAGCTTCTGATTCAAATTGAAATTACAGATACACACAATAATGAGCAAACTATAATTTCAGATGAAAGCTGGAGCTGGAGCAATGACGGCACCCGACGTTTCGCTGATCTGAAAGAGGGAGAATATGTGGAAGCCTGGCGGGAACCATCCTATTCTGGCCTAGCAAGGGTTGGAGAATATAAAGGCCAACTGTGCTGCTCAAACAATGTGGCAGTCAATCGACATGAATGCTTTAAACCTACTATGATTACTACGCCTTCAGGTAAACAGGTCTTGGATTTTGGACAAAATTTATCCGGTTTTATAGGATTTCGCCTTAAAGCCAAGAAAGGGCAGAAGCTTTTTCTTCGTATGGGGGAACTGTTGGATGCCCATGGGGAATTTACACAGAAAAATATTCAACTAACCATGGAGAAAAAAGGTGTCCTTCATACTCGTATTATCTGGAAGGATGGGAATGTGTGCAACCTTGGGCAGTTTTCAAAGGGCAAGATAACACCACTGCAGATGCTGGAGTATGAAGCTAAAGAGGGTGAGAATTGTTACGAAAGCCAGTTTGCCCTATATGGCTTCCGCTATGCACTGGTAGAAACGGATATTCCTTATGATGCAGCTGATTTTTATAGCGTTGCGGTATATTCTAATTTGACGCAAACGGGCTTCTTTAATAGCTCTAACGATCTGTTGAACAGTTTTGTACATTGCACCCTTTGGTCTGAAAAAAGCAACTCCACAGATGTTCCCACTGACTGCCCTACCAGAGAACGTTCAGGATGGACCGGTGACGCACAGATTTTCTTTGGAACAGCCAGCTATCTTACGCACTATCAGCCATTTGCACGGAAGTTCATCCGTGATATGACGGACCGCCAGGATAAAAGTGGAAAGTTTCATCAGATTGTACCTAAGGGTGGCGAGGATAGGTGGATGACTAACATGAATGGTTCCGTTGGATGGGCAGATGCCGGTGTGCTGATTCCCTATAGAATGTGGAAAAAGTATGGTGACGAAAACATAATCCGAGATAATTATGAAGCAATGAAGCGTTATGCTGAATTTATGATGCGCCGGTGTGGTGGCTGGTCACTGCTGCAAAAGCCCGTGCGTCTTTCTGCAGAAAATAGAAAGTATCTTGTGAATCGGGGACAATCTTATGGCGAGTGGGCAGAACCTGATGATGTGTGCGCCCTTAACATAAAAAATTTTATTTTTCCACATCCTGAGGAATCCACTGCTTATACCTGTTATGTTATGGAGCACATGGCTGAGGTTGCTGAATTTCTCGAAAAGAATAGCGATGCCAGAGTTTATAAAACCTATGTTGATGGATGCCGTAAAGCTTATCAGGAGCTGGTTAGGAAGCCAGGCTTTTCCTTGAATACAGACCGTCAGGCTAAACTGGTTCGTCCTCTAAAAATGAATCTCCTTACGCAAGAACAGAAAAGCTTTGCAAAAGGACGGCTGCTGCAGGCTATGGAGCATTATGGCTGGCGTTTAGGTACAGGCTTCCTTTCCACGCCCTTTATCTTGGATGTTCTTACTGAAATAAATATTGAATATGCCTATCGACTACTGGAAAATGAGGAGATGCCCGGATGGCTTTTTATGCCGAAGAATGGCGCAACAACCATTTGGGAGGCCTGGGAGGGAAATACAACTGTGTCAACCGGAATTGCATCCTTAAATCATTATTCAAAGGGAGCAGTGTGCGAATGGCTATTTTCTACTGCATGTGGTATTCAGGTATCAGGAGAAAATCATTTCAGAATCGCACCCCGGCCTGGTGGACGTCTGAGGTTTGTAGATGGAATGTATAACAGCATTTATGGGGAGGTGAAAAGCAGCTGGAAGAAGGATAAATCCACTGTTACGTATGCTATTACCGTCCCTGCTAATACAACGGCGGAAATATGTCTTCAAAAAGGTAAAGCATTTACTGTTGATGCTGGAACATACGAATTCGAGGAGGAATGTAAGTGAAATACTATCTTGCGATAGACATTGGTGCTTCTTCTGGACGGCATGTTGTGGGCTGGATGGAGGAGGGAAGGCTTCAAACCAAAGAAGTTTACCGTTTTCCAAATGGGGTAGAGACAGTTGAGGGACATTTGATTTGGAATCTGGAAAAACTCCTGTACTATGTTAAAGCAGGTATAGAAAAGGCAAGGACGCAATTTGAAATTGAATGCATGTCCATCGATACCTGGGGTGTGGACTATGTACTGCTGCAAGGAGATAAGGAGGTTTTGCCATGTTATGCCTATCGTGACAGGCGAACAGAATCGGTCATACCAATGGTTCATAGGATTGTATCATTTGCTGAGCTTTACAGGCATACAGGATGTCAGTTCCAGCCATTTAATTCTATATATCAGCTATATTCAGATAAGCTTGCCGGCCGATTGGACGGGGTTACAGACTGGCTTATGATACCGGAATATTTGATGTATAAGCTCTGCGGAGCAAAGGCCAGGGAGTACACCAACGCAACTACCAGCGGCTTGGTCAGCACCGAAACTGGGGAATTCGATTGGGAAATTGTAATGCGTCTGGGCTTACCAGTCCACCTATTTCCAAAATTAACTCAACCGGGGATGGTAATTGGCGAATATGGGGGGAGTAAAATCATTCTCTGTGCTACACATGACACAGCATCAGCGGTGGAGGGAATCCCCATGGAAAAAAATTCGCCATACATCTCCTCCGGTACCTGGTCTCTTCTGGGAGTGAAAACACCAAAGCCCATTGCGGATGAAGGCAGTGAGGCTGCCAACTATTCCAACGAAGGTGGAGTAGGCTACAACCGGTATCAGAAGAACATAATGGGTATGTGGCTGGTGAATGAACTTCAAAGAGAGCTTTGCCCAGACAAGCCGTTCCAAGAAATTGTTCGAGATGCTGAGACCAGCACCTTTGATGCTCTTATTGAAGCTAACGCTCCAGAATTTCTGGCACCAAAGAGCATGAAGGCTGCTTTTGATGCGGCACTTTCCAACAAGCTGCAGACAGAAGGAGATTACTTCCGTTGTGCTTATCGATCCATAGCTGCCAGCTATAAGGCTGCATTGGACGAGTTGGAACATAACACAGGTAAAAGGTATAAAAAACTCTACATTGTTGGGGGTGGGGCAAAGAACTGGTTTTTAAATAAGCTGACCACTGAGGCTACAGGGAAAGAAGTCATTGCGCTGCCTATTGAGGCAACTGCGCTGGGAAATTTAAAAATCCAGATGGAGGTTTCAAAATGAGCTATTTAGAAGCAAAAGAAAAATATATCACTTTTGGCGTTGATACTGATGAAGCAATTGCTAAACTGAAAACAGTTCCACTTTCCTTGCACTGCTGGCAAGGCGACGATGTGCGGGGTTTTGATACAGACCCAAGTAAGCCTCTTACTGGCGGAATCCAAACTACAGGCAGCTATCCCGGTAGAGCAAGAACTCCCCAAGAATTGATGGAGGATATGGACATGGTGCTGAAGCTCTGCCCTGGTGCGAAGAAGATTAACCTTCATGCCAGTTATGCTATTTTTAATCCGGAAAACCCATGGGTGGACCGTGACAGGCTGGAGCCAATGCACTTCCAAAAGTGGGTTGAATTTTGCAAAGAGCGGGGACTGGGTGCAGATTTTAACCCAACCTTTTTCTCCCATCCCATGTGCGATCCGCTGACACTATCATCCCCTAATGAGAAAACTCGCCGTTTCTGGATCAATCACGGTAAGGCCTGCATACGAATTTCTCAGTATTTAGCAAAAGAATTAGGACAGCCCTGCACCATGAACATTTGGACAGGGGATGGTTTCAAGGACATTCCTGCTGACCGTATGGGCCCGAGAAAGAGATACAAAGAGGCATTAGACGAGATTCTGTCGGAGCCCTATGATTTTTCCATTGTCAAGCCATGTGTGGAGAGCAAGGTATTCGGTATAGGCGTAGAGAGCTATACAGCCGGTAGTGCGGAATTTTGCTTGAGCTATGCGGCTATGAACCGGGGTAAGTGTATCCCTCTGATGGATAATGGCCATTACCACCCGACAGAAGTGGTTTCTGACAAGATACCTGCTATGTTATGCTTTTTCCCGGAAATAGCACTGCACATCACTAGGCCGGTACGCTGGGACAGCGACCATGTGGTTCTGTTTGACGATGAAACAAAGGAGCTCTGCAAGGAAATTGTTCGCTGTGGCGGCCTGGATGGAAAGGTTAACATGGCATTGGACTACTTTGATGCATCAATAAACCGTGTTTCTGCATGGGTTACCGGTTTCCGCAACACACAAAAGGCTCTGCTTTTTGCACTATGCCAGCCTAATGGAATGCTTAAAAATTTGCAGGATGAAGGCAGCTTCACAAAGATGATGGTTGTGCAAGAAGAACTGAAAACTATGCCCTTTGGGGATGTTTGGGATGAATATTGCGAAAGCTGCAATGTTCCTAAGGATGGCGCATGGTTTGCAAAAGTTGAAGCATACGAATCAAAAGTTCAAAGTAAGAGAGGTTAAAACATGTTAGATATTATGACTGCTCCCTATATGGTTGAGCTGATTCGAACCATAACCAATATGTATAATCATGGCTGGGATGAGCGGAATGGCGGCAATGTGAGCCTTATGCTGGAGGAGGAGGATGTTAAGGGATATCTTGATATTGAAGCTGTTATCCGAACTATTCCCACAGGCTTTATGGCACCAGAGCTCTCAGGAAAGTATTTCCTGGTAACCGGAACAGGAAAGTATTTTAAAAATGTTCAGTATGACCCGGGGAAAAACCTAGGAATATTTCGTATCAGTGCAGATGGCCAGAATGCAGAACTGCTGTGGGGCTATTCAGATGGAGGTCAGTTTACATCTGAGCTTCCGTCACATCTGATGAGCCATGTGCAGCGCATTAAGGTTGAGCCCTCAAACCGCGTTGTCATGCACTGTCATCCGGGCAATCTTCTTGCCATGACCTATATCCATACTTTGGATGAAAAAGCCTTCACCAAAACTTTGTGGCAGATGTGTACTGAGTGTATCGTTGTATTTCCAGATGGAGTGAATGTGCTGCCTTGGATGCTCTGTGGCACCAATGAGATTGGTGAAGCAACTGCTGAAAAGATGCAGACAGCCAGACTTGTGGTCTGGGCACAGCACGGTATATATGGCGCAGGCAGGGATTTAGACGAAACCTTTGGTCTTATAGAAACTGCTGAGAAAGCCGCTGAAATTTACATGAAGATTGCCCATCTGCCTTTGGTGAATACCATCACGGATGAGCAGTTTCACCAGTTGGAAGACCGCTTCGGTGTTAAGGCAAGAGAAGGTTATTTAGACTAAATATACAGGCTCTCATAGGCATTGGAGAATCAGGCATGATTTATAGAGGGAATCTGCCTACATTGGTCACAAAGCTCAAAAATGAGATGGGAAACGGATGCAGTCGAAAGGTCAAAATCGTGATTAATCCAATCGATAATGATATGCATACATCCATAAAGTAAAAAAGAATAAATATAGCTTTTGATTTCATCAGAGCAGTTGAAGGGAAGATTTGCTTTTAGCTGCTCTAATATTTTGTTAATAAATAAATCCTGAAAACCCGAAGTTTCCTGATGACACAAGAGTGTTTCGAATATAACGACATTCTTTTTTACATAGTTTAAAAAGGTTTCAATGTAAGTTAAAGTGTCAAGATTTGGGCTTACATTCTGTAAATATTCAAATGTGGTATGTATAATCTCGTTTTCGATATCTTCTAAAAGTGCAAATTGGTCTGTATAGTGTAGATAAAAGGTGGAACGATTCAGATCTGCCTTCTCGCAGATTTCTTTGATGGTAATCTGGTTGATTGTTTTATGACGCATCACCTCGATTAAACTGGTCTTTAAAAGCATTTTGGTAATCTGAGTTCTGCGATTGTTTTTTGTGGCCATGGTATCATTCCCTTTCCAAGTTTATTATATTCAATTTAATCAATTATTGGATTTATGATCTTAAGACTATAAATTTTTGAAATGTGTCTATTTAAGAACGTTTTCAACCCATCTGCACATTGTTAAAGCAACACGGTGTTGATATTATTGTAATAAGGAAATAGGTATCTGTCAATTATCGTTGGGAGAAACCTATTATTATGTAATAGGAAAGGATGTGGAACGGAAAGGTTCCAGGGTGATTGCATGAAGATATTTATGATCGGGGGCACTGGCCTTTTAGGAAGCGAAGCAGCGAAAGAATTAATTAAAAGGGGGCATGAAGTAACTTCAGTTGCATTACCACCTTTGCCAGCAGGGGCGATTCTTCCACCTGAGATGAAAATTGAATATGGCAATTATCTAGAGATGACGGATGAAGAAATCAAACATTACTTTGAAGGCTGTGAAGGATTTGTATTTGCAGCAGGTGTTGATGAACGTGTGGAAGGTCCAGCACCAATTTACGAATTGTATAAGAAGTACAATATTGATCCAATCAAACGTTTATTAAAGCTTGCAAAAGAATCCGGTATAAAACACGTAGCAATTTGTGGCTCGTATTTCTCTTACTTTGCCAAAACAAGACCGGAATTGGAGCTTACAAAATGGCATCCTTATATCAGAAGCCGTATCGATCAGGAGAATGCAGCCATGGAGTTCGCAGATGATACGTTTAATGTGGCTGTACTGGAACTGCCATATATCTTTGGTACACAGCCAGGCAGAAAACCAGTATGGGTTTTTCTGGTGGAGCAGATTATGAGCATGAAGAAAGTTACCATGTATCCAAAGGGTGGTTCCACTATGTTAACGGTTCATCAGGTAGGACAGGCAATTGCAGGTGCAATTGAGATGAACCATGGCGGTAACTGCTATCCAATCGGTTATTACAATATGACATGGAAGGAAATGCTTGCCATCGTCCATAAGTATATGGGGTGTCCCAATAAGAGGATTATTACTATTCCAAATTGGATGTACGCTATTGGCGGTAAGAACCTAATGAAGGAACAGAAGGAGAACAATATTGAGGGCGGACTTCACATGGTGAAATTTACAGACCTTCAGTGCGCAAATCTATTCATTGATAAAGCCTTAGGGTGCGATAAGCTGGGTGTAGAACAGGATGATATTGATGCAGCAATTGGAGATTCTATTCGCCTTTGTATGGATGTGATAAATAAAAAAGCGGATGTACTTGGTATGAAAGGAGAATAAAATGAGCAAGCAGACCGTATTTATTACCGGTGCTACCGGCGGAATGGGGTTTGAAAGCCTGAAACAGATGTTAGAAGACCGTGACAAACAGAATATCATCATTCTTGCCAGAGATTCTGAAAAGAATCGTAAGCTTTTAGCTGACTATATGGGGATTCCAGAGCTGACAGTGAAATGGGGGGATCTTACTAATTATCAGGATGTTTATGATTGTGTATTGCATGCCGATATTGTACTGCATATTGCGGCTTTTGTTTCACCAGCGGCAGATTATTATCCAGATAAGGCAATGAAGAATAATTTAGGCTCCACACAAAATATCATAGATGCAATTATTGACCAGGGGAGAGAGCAGGAGGTTCGTTTCGTATACATTGGAACAGTTGCTGAAACAGGTGACCGAATGCCGCCAATTCATTGGGGAAGAGTCGGGGATCCAATCAAGCCAAGCATGTTTGATTATTACGCTGTTTCTAAGGTAGCAGCTGAACGCTATGTAATAGAATCAGGCTTGAAATATTGGGTCAGTCTTCGCCAGACTGGAATTATAGGCAAAGCTATGGCGAGTATTGTAGATGCAATTATGTTCCATAACTGTCTGGACAATGTATTGGAATATGTATCGGACCGTGATTCAGGAAGGCTTATGAGAAATCTGTGCCTCTATACAGCAACAGGAGAATTATCAGAAGGCTTTTGGGGACATATATATAATATTGGTGGCGGTGAAAGCTGCCGTGTAAGTACCTACGAGATGTATCAAAGATTATACGGAGACATCGGATTTAAAAATCTGGATTATGTCATTAACCCGAAATGGTACGCCACAAGGAATTTCCATGGACATTTCTATTCAGATTCCGATAAGCTGGAAGAATATCTGCATTTCCGTCATGATAGCATGGAATACTTCTATGATGCTTATAAAGAGAATCTTGGAGCAACTGTAGCCGTATCTAAGGTTATGTGTAAAATCCCTGGTGGTCAGATGCTTATGGGTGCAATTATGAAGAAGGTGTTTTTGAAACAAGCACTGACTGAACATGGCACCGTACGTTTTATCAAAGACAATATGGAAGATCATATTGATGCATATTGGGGCAGCAAAAAAGTATGGGATGGGATACCAGAAAAGCTTAGCGGCATGAAGCATTTTACAGATTGGAAGAAGGAAATAGTATTAGACCATGGATATGATGAAAAGAAACCAGAAAGTCAACTGAATCTTGAGGACGTAAAGGGTGCAGCAGTATTCCGGGGTGGAGAGTGTTTATCAGATAACTTGGAAACTGGAAACTGGAGAAGTAAGCTGCAGTTTAAATGTGCATTTGGACATACATTTCAAGCAAGTCCCCGCCTTGTACTAGAAGGTGGTCATTGGTGCCCAGAGTGTGAGAGAAGGAGCTGGAATTATGGAGAACGAGCAAAACGTGACCCCTTCTTTGCGCAGGTTTGGAATCCATTGCATGATAAGGACGAGATGAGAGAATATCCGAAGATTGTAAGTGATTTATAAGTGAATTAATACAAAATGTAAAATCAGACATTAACTATCTTTTATTAATGTATAGTCTTATTTGTTCGGTTTTGGAAATAATATTATTGACAGAGTATTTTTGCTGTATTATAATCTAGTTTAAATCAATATTATTAAACCCAATGAAGGGAAGAGTAAATGCAGAGGGATTCAAAGCGAGCCAGGGATGGTGGTAGCCTGGTATGAAGCCTGCATGGAAGAACATCCCGGAGCATCCAACCGAAGTAGTAGTAGGCTTGGACGGAGCCATACCGTTATGAAATGGAGAGTTTATTGACTCGCAAAGAGGCCATTTATGGCAATCTGGGTGGTACCACGGAATCAACCTTTCGTCCCTGTTTAGGGACGGAAGGTTTTTTATTGTGAATACAACAAGGTTCCCGGGACCCATCAGCAATCTCTGATTGCGTTGATGGGTGGGGTTCTTATATTTTAAAAGGAGGATTTATTATGTGTGACGTACTTGTAAAACAGCTTTACAGAGAAACAGAAAAGTATGCAGGACAGACAGTTAAGGTTTCAGGCTGGATAAGGACCTTAAGGGCATCAAATGCTTTTGGTTTTATAGAGCTTAACGATGGGAGCTTTTTGAAGAATATACAGATAGTATTCGAGCAGGAGCTTGAGAACTTCAAGGATATATCAAAGTTCCCAATCAGCGCTTCCATAAGCGTGGAAGGAACGCTGGTGCTTACTCCAGAGGCAAAGCAGCCCTTTGAAATCAAGGCAAGCAAGGTTACCCTGGAGGGAAACTCCAACTCGGATTATCCTCTCCACAAGAAGAGACATTCCTTTGAATACTTAAGGACAATTGCTCACCTAAGGCCAAGGAGCAACACCTTTGCAGCGGTATTCAGAGTTAGAAGCCTTGCAGCCTATGCCATACACAAGTTCTTCAATGAAAGAGGCTTTGTATATGTGCATACCCCAATAATAACAGGCAGTGATTGTGAGGGTGCAGGAGAGATGTTCCAGGTTACAACCCTCGATACGAAGAACCCTCCATTAACTGAGGATGGAAAGATAGATTACTCCAAGGATTTCTTCGGCCAGCAGACCAACCTGACTGTAAGCGGCCAGCTTTCAGGAGAAACCTATGCCCTTGCCTTCAGGAACATATACACCTTTGGACCTACCTTCAGGGCAGAGAACTCCAACACCCCAAGGCATGCTGCAGAGTTCTGGATGATAGAGCCTGAAATTGCCTTTGCAGGGCTTAAGGAGGATATGGACCTGGCAGAGGACATGGTTAAGTATATAATAAGCTATGTAATGGAAAATGCTCCAGAGGAGATGGAATTCTTCAACAGCTTTGTTGACAAGGGACTCTTTGACAGGCTTCACAACGTGGTTACTTCAGACTTTGGCAGGATAACCTACACTGAGGCCATAGAGCTTTTAAAGAAGGCTGATGTGGAATTTGAGTATCCTGTAGAATGGGGTATAGACCTTCAGACAGAGCATGAAAGGTATATTACCGAAAAGGTATTTAAAAAGCCTGTATTTGTAACTGACTATCCAAAGGACATAAAGGCCTTCTACATGAGGGTTAATGACGATGGAAAGACTGTTGCAGCAGCAGATCTTCTGGTTCCTGGAGTTGGAGAAATAATAGGAGGAAGCCAGAGGGAGGAGAGGTATGATGTGCTTCTCCAGAGAATAAAGGACATGGGCCTCAGGGAAGAGGACTACTGGTGGTACCTGGAGCTTAGAAAGTACGGAGAAACCAAGCATGCAGGCTTCGGACTAGGATTTGAAAGAATAATAATGTATATGACAGGCATGCAGAACATCAGGGACGTCATTCCTTATCCAAGGACTACGGGCTCTGCAAAGTTCTAAGAGAAGTTTACTGGGCAGGACGGCTAAGCCGACTGCCCTTAATTTGCATAGGGGGGGATAGAAGTGATATATGTAATGAGCGATATCCACGGCTGCTACAGCCAATATAAGGACCTGCTGAAGCAGGCAGCCTTCTGTGATGAGGACACCCTGTTTGTACTGGGAGATGTTCTAGACAAGGGAGATGAGCCCATAAGGCTGCTGCAGGATATGTCTATGAGACCTAATGTAATTCCTATACTGGGAAATCATGAGTATATGGCGGTCACGGTGCTCCAGGACATGATGCAGGAGATAACGGAGGAAACCTGCACGACACTTCTAAGTCCCGACTTTATGAGCAGCTATGGCTATTGGATAAATGACGGAGGGGACACAACCCTGAAGCAGTTTCTAAAGCTGAAGCAGGATGAAAGGGAGGCATTGCTGGAGTATCTTGAAGAGTTTCCACTGTATGAGGAGATATCTGTAGGAGGACGTGACTATGTACTGGTCCATGCAGGTATTGAGCCATACGTTGAAGGAAAGCCTATAGAGGAATATACCCTCCATGAGCTTATATTCAAGTCTCCTGAGGGAAGGGAGTCTTACTTTAAGGATAAAACCGTAATATATGGGCACACTCCCACCTTTGCTAGGGGAGAGGAGTATGACTCTAAGGTGTTCTTTGGAGAAGGTAAAATCAACATAGACTGCGGTGCAGTATATGGAAAGCCACTGGCCTTGTACTGCTTAGATAACGGGAAATGCTATTACAGCCCTTCTTGTTTCCCACAAATAAAGTCGTCCAATTACAAATAAAGTTGTTCCAAAAAACGGGGAGAAGGCAGGAAAAGAAGCAGGTTTTCTCCCTTTTCATATTCCCATCAAGTGCTCGACGCTCCAGCCTTATCTCAGCAAGACCAGGACCTGCCAAGTTTTAACTCCACAGAGACGGTCGCACCGACACCTTGCCCAGTGGGGCTTTGCTGCTATGTTTCCAACTGGATTTATTCTGGTATTTCCTTGGACATGGAGACGGTGTGGCCTTAAGAAACCAAATCAGGCGTTTAGCCAGCCATTATTTCAGCCATAAAATCAGGCATACCTAGACCCTAAAAACTACATCCTAGGATTTATTTTGGAACGAGTTTGTTTTCATTTTTTGAGGCATTTTTTTGAATTTCAATAGTTAGGAGATGGCGATTTTGGAACGACTTTATTCGAAAATCGATTTTGATGGG
>JAEZLD010000193.1 GCA_023415335.1 Bacillota bacterium
TAGGATATACAAACGTTTATAACGTGGCAGGAAGCTTCCTTGGACTTTCCTTCTATGAATATTATAACGATAAGGCTAAGAACAGGGAGAGCATCCTTACAGAATATAATTTCAAGTGATGCATAAGGACCTATAAGAATATATAAAAGGGGCTGCCCCTTAAATGAATTTTTATCACTTAAGGGGTAGCTCCATGATCATTTTTTGCTCAGATATAAAAATAAATAAATATATTACCATAAAAACTAATAACATAAAATCCATAGAGTCTTTATCTTTTAATATAAAGACAGTATTCCAGATAATGATGAAAAGATTATAAAGGAATTCCGGTCAAAACAAAATTATACGACAGATCAACTTAAAATATTAGAGATTAAGCATCTGGGGGATGTTAGTGACTACAGAATATATTATGTTCCATTTAAAGGCTCAAGCGGGATAATTAATGAAGAGGACTGGAAAAAAGGTGAATATATATTCCTAAATGAAAGTCATACAAGGATTATAGGTATTAGTAATAATAAACTATATACTTTAGGAAATTTAATTAATGAAACTCAAATTGATATAAAAGCTTTATATAATATAGTGGATATAAACGACTGGAGTAAGAAGGTTTATTGTAACCGAATGCCTGAACGTATGAACAGAAATATTTTTTTCGGATAAAGTTGATGCTGATGACGATGCCTTCTGGACAATCTTATAGGAGAGTTTACTGATTCGATTTATACAGACCAGTAAACTCTCCCTAAATTTTCTGTATTGATGTTGTAGCAACCATGCGAAATCTGTGGGTACCACGGCACCACAGTGCCGTAAATCTTTTGTTTTATTTCAGTGGCCTCTTGACGGGAAGCAGTTCACATGGATAAGGTACAATATCCTTTTTTCTTTTGTAAGGCCCTTTTTAAAATGTCCTTGACAAAGGGACTACTTTACTAGCTACATAGTAAAGCAGCCTATGGATTTCAATATATTAAGGGTTATAGGGTAATGTAAGGTTTTATTTTGTCTTCCAGTTCATTATGAAGTATATTGGCAGACCCACTAAGGTTATTGCTATACTTCCTAATGATAGCATTGTTGCTGTTGAAAGCTGGTTTATAACTACAAACAGACCGCTGGCAATTGCCAGTATTGGTACTATTGGATAAAGTGGAACCTTATAGCTGCGCTCTAAAGCTGGCTTCTGCTTACGGTATACCATAACGGCAACGAATGTAAGAGTGTAGAATATCCATGAGGAGAATACTCCAAGGTCTGTAAGCAGGTTGTACTGTCCTGTAAGTGCAAACAAGCATGACAGTATTCCGGTAAATATAATGGAGTTAGCCGGGGCATTTGCCTTATTAAGCTTGGACAGAACTCCGCTTCCTGGAAGTTTTCCGTTTTCAGCCATTGCGTAGGTTACCCTGGAGCCTGAAAGCAGGAAGCCGTTGCAGGTTCCGAAGCATGAAATCATTATCCCAACTGTAATGAGTGTGCCGCCCATATCACCGAATATTACCCTTGCAACCGCTGTAGCAGGAGCTGCTGTGGCTGCAAGCTCTCCAGCAGGAAGTACCCAAAGGTATGCCAGATTTACTACAAAGTATACTGCAGTGATAACAGAAACACCGCCTACGATTGCAATAGGAAGGTCACGCCCTGGATTTTTCATTTCTCCGGCAATTGTACCAACGTTTGTCCACCCTTCGAATGCAAAGAGTATGGCAACCATAAGGGTTCCAAGAACAGTTACCGGGCTTAAGCCATCCCCTACTATAGGGTTGAATACTGGATTTGAACCAGTTCCTTTTACGAATCCAAAAACCATTATAAGTATCAGTGGAACCAGTTTGCAGATGGTGAATATGATCTGCACACCTCCACCTACGTTTGAGCCGATGCAGTTAAGTATTACAATTGCAAGTATTACAAGCATTGCAACTGGTACTGTCACATTACGCCCTGTAAGAAGTGAGACCTGATCTGCAAATATTACGGCAAGGCCTGCAGACATTGCAGGAAGGGCCAGTATCATTTGCATCCAGCCGGCCAGATATCCTACCTTTTCACCAAAAACCTCTGACAGGTATGCTACCATACCTCCGGTCTTAGGTATAAGTATGGCTATCTCGGCAAAGGTTAAAGCTGCGGCAATGCTGGCAAGGCCAGTTACGATCCATGCAATCATTCCAAGTCCCGGAGCACCGCCGGTGGCACTATAAACTGCCTGAGGCTTAAAAAATACACCAGAGCCTATAACTGTTCCAACAACCATAGTAAGTGCAGTCATGATGCCAAAGTTTTTCTTAAGTACCTTGTCTCTTTCCATTGATTTGCCTCCTTTAATAATATCTGTAAAGTTAAATTACAGTAGTATTGTAACATCAATATTGTAAATATACTATATGCAAAATGTAAATATCGTTAAATATTTATCGATATAATCGAATTAATATAAAAGTATATTTATGAGCTTACCACCATATGGTAGAATAATATAAAAAGCTAATTTGGGAGGAATAAATAATGATAAGGAAAAGTCATGAATGTATAAAAGAGGAACGTAGTGCAATGAGAGGAGGCCAAGGAGTGGCTTTTGTTACAAGCCTATGTTCAGTAGAGGAGCTTTTAAACAAGGGAAGGCTTTTCGCAAAGATAGAGCTTAACCCTGGCAGTGGAATTGGTTACCATGTACATGAAGGAGAAGCAGAGGTTTTCTATATAATGAAGGGGACACCAACCTACAATGACAATGGAGTGGAGGTACAGTTATCAGAGGGGGATGTGACAATATGCGCTCCAGGAGAGGGTCATGCAATAACCAATAAATCTGACAGCATGGCACAGATAATAGCACTAATAATTAAGGAGTAAGAGGACAGGGAATTAGTAACAAGTAAAAGTAAAGAGGTATGGATGAAAAGACTGTTTAACAAAAAAGAGGCTTTTCATAATTAAAGAATTTGCTTAATAAAAGGGGGCGAAAGGTACCATTTGTAATGGGTTAAGAAACTGAAAAATAGGAATGGTCAGTAAAATAGGAGGGATTTAATTGAATAAAAAGCAGATAATGGGGCTAATTATTGCAGCAGCCCTGTTTATTGCTACGGGGGTAGCAAGCGTTGCCATAAATACATGGTCACAGAAGAAGCTTGGAAGAGCCGAAGGCACATTGAAAAGCGCGCTTGAGAGTGTTGAGAGCACGAATATAAGCCTCCCAAAGGAGGACTACATAGCAGTAGTTAAGGTTGAGGGCACCATAGCTGAGAGTGAAGGCTCATCCAGCCTTATTTCCAGCAGTGGCTACAGCCACAGCTTTACCTTGGATTACATTAAAAAAGTAACAGAGGATAATATCTGGAATAAGGGAATACTTCTGGTTGTAGATTCCCCTGGAGGCTCTGTTTATACCAGTGATGAACTGTATTATGCCCTTATGGACTACAAAAAGGCAACGAACAGGCCTATTTATTGCTACTTTGGCAGCTATGCATGCTCAGGGGGCTATTATATTTCCATGGCAGCTGATGAGATATATGCTAATAGGAATACCTGGACAGGTTCCATAGGAGTTATTTCCCAGATGTATGACCTGACTGGATTATATGATAAGCTTGGAATAAAGGAAGTAGATATAGTCAGTGGAAGGAACAAGGCCATGGGCTCATCAGGCCAGAGCCTTACAGAGGAGCAGCATAAGATAATGCAGTCTCTTGTGGATGAAGCCTATGAGCAGTTCGTAGGGATAGTTGCTGAGGGACGAGGCATGCCGGCAGATAAGGTTAAGGAGATAGCTGATGGACGTGTTGTTTCAGCCTCCCAGGCACAGCAGTGGAATCTTATTGATGGTATTTCAAGATATGAGGATTACCAGGCACATATAAGAGAGGAGCAGGGTAAGGATGTTGATTTTTATGTACCCGAAGTTAAAGAGAGTATATTATTTAGTCTCTTTAGTAAGGTGCAATCCGTGCTTCCTAAATCAGATACAGAGGTCATGACTGATTTTGCAAATACCCTTAAGAGAGGATTGTGGTACTATGCAGAATAGGCTAGCTGATACTGATGTTAGTGCAGGGATATTTGCAAGGGCTGCAGCCTTTATAATTGACTGCCTGGTGGTAGGGTTTGTTGTCTCCTTTATAAGGACTACAGTATTCTTTGTAAGGCTGGCTATAGGAGTGGAGCTTCCTGATTTGCTTTTTAATTATGATATTATAGATATAGTATGCTATATAATCTCTGCAGCTTACTTTGCACTGTTTACTGGTCTTACTGGAAGCACCCTGGGTAAGAAGGCTATGAAGCTTCAGGTAATTAAAGAGGATGGAAGCAGATTAGGATTTTTTGATGCCCTTTATCGGGAAACTGTAGGAAGATACCTTACAAGCATATTATTTATAGGATATATTGTAGCTGCTTGTGATACAAAGAAAAGGGGCTTCCATGATATGCTCTCTGGTACAAGGGTTGTATATGCATTGCCTAAGCAGAGGGAAAGGTATATACCTCAGGATGGGCCTGAGGCTCAGCAATACTAAAGGCATAATCAAAGAACAAAGGCAGTCGGGCTTGTTCCTGGCTGCCTTATTAAGTATTGCTTTATGGTACAAAGAAAGAGTTTTCAGAATATTGTAGAAGCGGTATGGAATATATGATATAATATAGATACTTGTACATCTCCTTGTGTCATATCTCGAGAAGAGGAGGCCAGACATGAAAATCAGCAGGCATTTACTTGTTCTTTTTATAATCGGTTTATTCTTGCTTACATCATGTAGCAAAGGGTTTTCTTTAAAAAATAGTGGTAGCAATGATAAGGCAGGTTTCACAGCAGATAAAATAGACGACGAGGGTTATGACTTAAGTCCTAAGGTGTATACAGTAAAGGATGGGAAGCGGTCATCCACAGCTCTTAACACAATTATTTATCCAAGGAACTTAGGAAATGGACAGGACACAGACAAGGATATTGACTACAACACCATAGATGCGTACTGCGATCCTAACCTTGTATATGATAAGGAATGTCAGAAGCTGTGCTTGATGCTGACACATGCCCCTGAATCAATAGTTATAATGAGACGGGATGATACAGGAGAAGAAAAAAAGGTAGACTATGCCAGGGGTAAGGAAGAAACAGATATAGGTACTGCATACACCTTCAGTTTTGACTTTTCATATGAAGGAGAGGTAAGTGCTATATATAGCATAAAAGTTACCTTTTCTGATAATAGAGTGCTGGATATGGCCTTTAAGCTTAGAAACGGATCAGATAAGCCGCTTAATAAGGATGCTGTAGCTATAAACTTTGAACTTGAGGAAGCGGATAAGAATACCCTGAGTAATTTTATTTTGAATTGCTCCTGTACAAAGAAAATCCATGTTCATTATTTAATGGGTAAGAGCATACATGTGGAAAAGTTAGACGACCACCAGTTGTCTGGAGGGACTGTATTTAAGATAATGACAGATAAAGACGTGATATCTTATGGGTACCTTTGGAAAAATACAACTGGGTTGTTTTATGGGACTCCTGTAGGTTTACCCCAGGTATTTGATGTAGACCAGGACGGAAAGAAGGAACTGGTTGCAATTACATCCTGGAGTTCGGCAAGTAACAGAGATACCATATATGTATTTGATGAGGATGAAAATCAGGTAGGGACAGTTTCCTATTGTTCTTTGTATCTTCAGCAGATAGAAAACCAGAGTGGAGACTATTATAAGATAATATATAACAATAGTTCAACTAATGATAGTAAAATTGGGGCAACAAGCATAGGAAGCCTGCGATTTACAACAGATGCTGGGGGAAATAGAAGATACTATATAGAGAGGGCAGAGGATGATACCTATACAGATATAGAGGCCTATCTAACGCAGGATAGTAATTGATTGAAAAATATATTTTGATAAGAAAGAGCAGTCATATGGCTGCTCTTTTACTATTACCCTAGGAGCCGAAGGATAGGAACTCTTCCTCATCCATAAGCTTTATTCTTGCACCCTTCTCATTGTAATCCATGGCTTTTTTTAGCTTGGTGCTCATATCCTCCCGTTTAAGGTTTTCGGCATATTTCAGGTTTGTGACAAGCAGGGTGGTGCTTTTGGAGACATAGCTGCCTACAGAACCTCCGTGGCGCTTTACAATGTCTACTGCCTCTTCACGGGATAGTGTGTTTAGCCTTCCAGTAAACACTACTGTTTGCCCCTTAAAGGCATAAGGCTTAATATTGCTATCCTTACATGGTCTTTCATAGGAGAAGGCCCTCCAGGAGGTTTTTGTAGCTCTCCCAGATGAATTGCAGGGGCCATAGCTGCAGCCGCATACCCTTCCAAGGCATACTCCTGTAAGAGAGCATACCTGGTCAATATCCTGGCAGTTAAGCTCACTGCATATACTGTTTAATATGTTGCCACAGGCTAAGGCATCATAAAGTGCATCATGATGGGTAAAGCTATAGCCTAAATAGTCATTTACAGTATTCAGCTTTGCATCCGGAAGTCCTGGATAAAAGCTTTTAGAAAGCCTCATGGTGCAAATATAGTTAAAAGACGGAAGCTCTATTCCATACAGCTCGGCTGTTTTCCTCAACACAGAAATATCAAAGGACGCATTGTGGGCGGCAATAAGTCCCCCTTCAAAAAAGTGGCTGATCCTCCTCCATATTTCAGGGAACTCTGGGGAGTCCTTAACCATGGAAGGCCTTATACCGTGTATACCTATGTTTATGGGCATGAATCTCATTTCGTGAGGCCTTATAAGATAATATACCTTGTCCACAAGCTTCCCGTCCTTATAGGAAGCCAGACCTATGGAACAGGGACTGGTTCTTTGTTCATTGGCAGTTTCAAAATCTATAGCTGTAAAGTTCATTTTACTCTCCTTAGGCTTAAACATATTTATATATAAGTATAACTTAAAAAGGGACAGTTCTCAATTTTTCAGGCCAGGAAAAAGGGACGGCTCTCAATTATTTTGAACTTTATACAAATACATATAGACAAAACATATTTATGTTGACAAATACATAAACAAAACATAAAATATATTAAAGATACTTAGGGAGGGCAAGTTTATGGAAAGAGATAATATACATAAGTTCCTTGATGAAAATGGAAGGATAAAAAGATGGCCTAAGCAGAAGGAATACAGACTTATAGCATTAGAGTATTTAGCTGGAAAGTTTGAATATAATAGAAAATACAGCGAGAAAGAGGTAAATGCCATTATACAGCAGTGGCATACCTTTGAGGATTATTTCCTGTTAAGGCGGGAGCTTATTGAAAGCAAGCTTATGCTGCGCACCAGAAGCGGCTCTGAATACTGGAGGGCTGACAGACCTGAAGGCGTGGAATAGGCATATATTGATTTTTGTACTGCAAAGCCCTAAGTCAAATTGATATGCTCAGGGCTTTAACTACTGCTTAAATAGTGTAATCGTCATTGTCATATAACGTAGTTTTCAATGTATCCGTTCTGCATTAAATCCGCAATGGTAATTCCATCAAAATAGTGGTTAGTCATTTCATAAAACTTTTTCCACATAGGAAGCGTCCGGCACTCTGCGGCGCGATTACAGGGCTTGGCATCCTCTTGGAGGCAGGAAATAGGCGCAAGATCACCTTCAGTAAGGCGCAGTATATCCCCAACACGATACTGGTCTGGTTCCTTTGTAAGTCTATATCCGCCACCTTTTCCGTGCTGTCCTTCCACAAGCTTTTCCTTTGTCAGAAGGGGCATTATTCTCTCAATATACTTAAGGGATATCTCCTGACGGTATGCAACATCCTTCATTGGAATGTATTCACCATTCTGATGCTCTGCCAGGTCAATTAATATACGAAGGGCGTAACGTCCTCTGGTTGAAATCAGCATAACATACTTTCTCCTTTCAGATTCTGTTTCATTATATCATTGGAGTTAGATAAGTACCATATAAATTGCTGTTCAGTATTATTATGGCACTATTTCATGCAGCGCCCACTGAAACCAGCAGACAATAAAACGGCTCCGATGTTTAAAATCACCGGAGCCATAACATCTAATCCATGAACAGTTGAGTAGACAGGTACCTTTCTCCTGTGTCAGGAAGCATAACCACAATGGTCTTACCCTCGTTTTCTGGACGTTGTGCAATCTGAATTGCTGCCCATGTGGCAGCACCGGAGGAAATGCCCACCAATACGCCTTCCTTTTTACCAATGAGCTTTCCAACATCAAATGCATCTTCATTACGCACAGCGATGATTTCATCATATATCTTTGTGTTCAGTATATCAGGCACGAAGCCTGCACCGATTCCCTGAATCTTATGAACTCCTGCGATGCCAGTGGAAAGGACTGCAGATGCTGCAGGCTCTACTGCAACAACCTTAACAGCGGGATTCTGTGATTTTAAATATTCTCCTACACCGGTTATGGTTCCACCTGTACCCACACCAGAGACAAAGTAATCCACATTTCCATCAGTATCCTCATAGATTTCAGGACCCGTGGTGCTTCTGTGAATAGCTGGGTTTGAAGGGTTCACGAACTGACCTGGAACAAAGCTGTTTGGAATTTCTTTTGCAAGCTCATCCGCCTTGGCAATGGCACCCTTCATGCCTTTTGAACCCTCTGTCAGAACCAGTTCAGCACCATACGCTTTCATAAGCTGCCTGCGCTCCACAGACATAGTTTCTGGCATTACGATGATAATACGATAGCCTCTGGCGGCTGCAACTGATGCAAGACCAATGCCTGTATTACCGGAGGTGGGTTCGATGATGACCGAGCCATCCTTGAGAAGGCCCTTTGCTTCAGCATCATCAATCATTGACTTTGCAATCCTGTCTTTCACAGAGCCTGCAGGATTGAAATACTCTAGCTTTGCGAGGAGCTTAGCCTTCAGTCCATATTCCTTTTCAATATGAGTGAGTTCCAAAAGGGGTGTTCTTCCAATAAGCTGATCGGCTGACATATAAATTTTAGACATAATAATATCTCCTTTATAATTATTCTTTTAAATCGGTTTTTACAATTACCTACCAACCTAGTATGTTAATATAGTTATACCATAAATTGCCTAGAATGTACAGAGGGTATTTTAAAATATTTGGATTTTTTTAAATATACAGTCCTAGCTGATTAGAATAAATACAGTGTAAATTTTTGAATTACACCCTATCCTCTATAGAAATTGTACTTTGAACTACTATATTTTCGCAGCATATGTCAGCTTCTTAGTGTTGCTATTAGCCTGCTTGGCTTAAGCAGAAGGTCTAAACCATCTAAGGGTGAGGATACTAGTACATCTGCATGGGACAGGAGACCTGCACACATGCCTTCCCTATCCATAACAGCTATGGAAAGCTCAGCACAGTCAAACATGGGTATATCATTAAAGCCATTTCCCATGCAGCATACACCCCCTCCAAGGCTCTCTACTATTTCTTTTTTACACTGTCCAGCTCCAGACCTGGGGAAGGTCTTTACCTCTATTCCAAGGCTTTGGCACTGCTCCCTTACAGTACCGTAGGTGTCCGCAGTAAGAACATATACATTAACCTGCTCCTTAAGCCGAATTATCCGCTCTGGGAGCCCCTCAATAAGCCTTCCATCTACTGCAATGGTTCCGTTATAGTCCAGCACCAGATGGTTTATAATAAGTGAATTTCTTCCTGGTATATCTATCTTAATCATATTCCACTCCTTTTAAGCTTTCCTTATATTATATATGTTTTATTATATGCCAAATCAGCAAATTATTAAATTCCTTCTGGAGTAAAGAAATGCTATGCTTATATCCTGCAATGGTATAATGGGACTATGTACGATTCATCCCCTGAATAAAGCAATTCATCCCCATAATACAAATGGAAGGGTACAATATGTTAGCATAAACCTAGGAAGGTGATGAAATGGATACTAGTATAAAAAAAACAGTAAAGGCAAGTAAGCCACAATATAACATGTGGAGTAACTCCAGATTTATGATAAAGCTGGCTTGGAACAAAGAAAAAAGCGTAATAGTATTTTGCATACTGCAGGCGGCCCTGGCTGTTGGGATGAATCTTCTGGGGCTTTATGTTACTCCAACCATATTAAAGAGGGTTGAAAGTTCTGTCCCACTGCAGGAGCTTATATATACCATAGTAATTTTTGCTTCAGCTCTTTTGGTGGTTGGGGCAGCAGCAGCATACCTGGAGGAAAACACTCTTTTTGGGCGGGTTAAGGTGCGCAACGAGCTTGTGGTTATGGTTCATGATAAATTCTCTGCAACATCCTATCCTAACACAGGCGACCAGGGCTTTCTTAAGCTTCTTGACAAGGCCAGGATGGCTGTCAGTAGTAATAACCAAGCCACGGAGGCAATCTGGAATACCTTTAAGGACATACTTCAAAGCAGTATGGGATTTATAATATATCTGCTTCTTCTCTCCTCCATGGATATATTTGTGGTAGTGCTTACCCTTTCAACAACAGTAGCAGGGTATTTTATTAACAGGAGGATTAACAGCTGGGGATACCGCCACCGTGAGGAGGAGGCAGCATATTCTCATAAAATGAACTATGTTAGCAGCAAGGTTAAGGATTTTACAGCTGCCAAGGATGTTAGGATATTTGGAATGCAGCCATGGCTTGAGGGGGTATATAACAGCACATTGCGTTTATATGAGGCCTTCCGTGCCCGCGGGGAGAGGGTTTATCTCTGGACTAACGTTGTAGATGTGGTACTGGCGCTGCTTAGAAACGGCATAGCCTATGCCTACCTGATCTCACTTACCATAAGACAAGGCTTAAGTGCATCCCAGTTCCTGCTTTACTTTACAGCCATAGGTGGGTTTACAGCATGGATAAGCAGCATACTGAATTCCCTTTCAGTACTCCACAAGCAGAGTCTTGACATATCCACCCTTCGTGATTACCTTGGCTTTAAGGAGATATTTAAATTTGATGATGGAGAGGCCATGGAGCCTGATATTTCAGAGACCTATGAGCTTGAGCTTAGGAACGTAGCGTTCAGGTATCCGGAGGCGGATAAGGATACTCTAAGAAATATCAACCTAAGGATAAGACCGGGTGAGAAGCTGGCAGTGGTGGGACTTAACGGAGCAGGTAAAACAACCCTTATTAAGCTTATATGCGGTTTCTATGACCCTACGGAAGGTCAGGTGCTGATAAATGGTCAGGATATAAGAAAATTCAACCGCAGAGATTACTATAGACACTTCTCTGCAGTATTCCAGCAGTTTTCCGTTTTAGCTGCAACCATAGCCCAGAACGTGGCCCAGTCAAAGGACAATGTAGATATGGATAAGGTTAAGGAATGCATAGAAAGGGCTGGAATAAGGGACAAGATAGAAAGCCTGCCTCAGGGCTATAATACCAACCTTGGCAGAGAGGTATATGAGGATGCTGTTCAGCTGTCGGGAGGAGAGCTTCAGAGATTGATGCTTGCCAGGGCACTTTATAAGGATGCACCGATTATTATACTGGATGAGCCTACGGCAGCATTGGATCCTATTGCTGAAAGTGACATATACAACAAATATAACCAGCTGACAAAGGGACGAACGTCGGTTTATATATCACATAGGCTTGCATCCACCCGTTTCTGCGACCGTATTATATTTGTTGAGGATGGAACCATTATAGAAGAGGGAACCCATGAGAAACTGGTATCTGGCAGCGGGAGGTATGCAGAGCTGTTTGAAATACAAAGCCGCTATTATCGTGAAGGAGGTGACTATAATGAGCAATAAGGATGAGAAAATAAGCATCACAGAAGCCTACAGGCTGAACAAGCGTGCACTTGGCATATGGTGGAGGCAAAGCCCTGGGATACTTCTGTCACTCATGGCATGCTCAATAGCTACGGCCATAATACCTCTTGTGGAGATATACCTTTCAGCCAGGATAATCAATGAGCTTGCAGGGGAGAGGGATACACAGGTACTCATTAAACTTGTTATAGCAGTGCTTGTTATAGTTTCTGTTTTAAATCTGTTTAAGGGATGCTTTGACAGGTGGAAAAACAGCAAGCATGCATGTATTCACTATATACAGATGAAGGTGTATTCCGACAAGCTGCTTTCTATGGATTTCTGCTCTACACAGGACCCAGAAACGGGAGAGCTGCTGTCCCAGATACAGCAGAACGACAGGTGGAGTGGATGGGGACTAAGGAGGTTTATTGAGGATGCTGAAAAGCTTATAAAAGCATTTATCCAGATATGTGGCTCCATTGCACTTACTGTAACATTATTCTCACTCCCTATTCCTGAAGGAGCAGGAGCAATTGTTGTCCTGAACAGACCTGTATTTTCTGTTATAATCGTTTTGATTATGCTGGCTGTAACTATTATATCTCCTGCTCTGTCCAACAAGGCTAATGGATACTGGGTTAAATGTGCAGAGGATGCAAAGGCGGGCAACAGGGCCTTTAGCTTTTATGGCTTTATGGGGTATGATAGGGAGAGAGCACTGGATATACGGATGAATAGACAGGAGATACTGTGTGGAAAATACCAAAGGGAGTCAGCCTCAGCATTCTCTCCCAAAAGTAAAATTGCAGACTATGCAAAGGGGCCTATGGGGGCACTTTCCGCTGCCTCGGCTGCTGTATCCTATGTTTTTACGGCTATAGTTTATATATTTGTTTGTCTTAAGGCATGGGGTGGAGCCTTTGGTGTAGGCTCCGTAACCCAGTATGTAAATGCCATTACCTCCCTATCAAAGGGAGTGGTGGAGTTTCTCTCAACTCTAGGGTATATGAGATACAACGCCTCGTTTCTCAGGAAGTCTTTTGAGTTTCTTGGTATACCAAATGTCATGTACAAGGGAAGCCTTACAGTGGAGAAACGCAGTGACAGGAAGTATGAAATAGAGTTTAGGGATGTTTCCTTTAAGTATCCTGGCTCGGATGCCTGGGCTCTTAGGCACGTTTCTATGAGGTTTAGGATTGGAGAGCGCTTGGCTGTGGTTGGACAAAATGGAAGTGGAAAGACTACCTTCATCAAGCTCCTGTGCAGGTTGTATGACCCTACTGAAGGAGAAATACTTTTAAACGGTATAGATATTCGCAAGTATGACTATAAGGAGTATATATCCATATTCTCAATAGTGTTCCAGGACTTTAAGCTGTTTGCTTTCCAATTAGGACAGAATGTGGCTTCAGGTATAAATCCCCAGAAGGAAAAGGTGGAGGAATGCCTAAGGGAGGCAGGCTTTTTAGAAAGGTATGAAAAGCTGCCTGAAGGTATAGATACCTTCCTGTATAAAGATTTTGAGGACAAAGGTGTTGAGGTGTCAGGAGGAGAGGCCCAGAAAATCGCTATTGCCAGAGCCCTCTATAAGGATGCTCCCTTTATAATATTAGATGAGCCTACAGCAGCATTAGATCCTGTGGCGGAGATGGAGATTTACTCTAAGTTTAATGAGATTGTAGGGGATAAAACAGCTGTGTTCATTTCCCACCGCCTGTCCTCCTGCCGCTTCTGTGATGAGATAGCAGTATTTCATGAGGGACAGGTAGTTCAGCAGGGCAGACATGAGGCTCTTGTGGAGGATGCTCTTGGTAAATACCATGAGCTTTGGAATGCCCAGGCTCAGTATTATACTGTTGCGTGAGATAAGAAAGCAATAAACTCATAAATATAGTAAAGGCCTGCTATACTGCGGGCCTTTACTTTGCCAATATATGCTATAATTAAAAGAGCAGATTTTAACAGTATGTTCTGTAATTTATATGGGATAGGAGATAACAAATGATACAGGATATTTACCCACACATATTTAATAATGAGTATAGACCCGAAAAGCCTTCGGATAATGATTACGTATGGGTTTTCAATAAGGGTGATGTGCTTGTTAAAAGCGGCAGTGACAGCTTTAATATTCCTACTTATAAGGATTTATGTACCTATGATGAAAAGCTGTCTTCAAAGCTCATATATCTATTTAAAATAGATGACACTAAAGCATACCTGCTTATGGATTATGATAACATACCTGAGGGAACACTAAGTTCTAGAAGCACTATGGATTTCAGGACATTAGAACCACAATGGCTGGGCTTCATGGGCATTACTGCAAAACACCTTCATGGATGGTATAGCTCCAACCGCTTCTGCGGAAGGTGTGGAAGGAAGACTACATTACATAAGGCTGAAAGGGCAGTTTGTTGTGAAGGCTGCGGAAACGTAGTGTATCCAACCATAGCTCCGGTTATAATGGTGGGTATAACAAATGGAGATAAGATACTTCTAACCCACTATGCTAACAGGCCTTATAAGAGGTATGCCCTGGTTGCCGGATTTGTGGAGATAGGGGAGACTCTGGAGGATACAGTAAAGCGTGAGGTTATGGAGGAGGTTGGACTTAAGGTAAAGAACATTACATATTATAAAAGCCAGCCCTGGGCCTTTTCCAGTACTCTAATTTCAGGCTTTTTTGCAGAGGTGGATGGAAGCGACCAGGTAAAGGTGGACCATAGCGAATTAGCCGATGCTGTATGGGTAAGGTATGATGAAATACCAGAGGGGGATTCCATGGCCAGCCTCAGCCAGGATATGCAGCAGTATTTCAAAATGAGCTTTAAATAATTCATAATATTCCCCTCTACAGTATGTGTCTAACGTGTTAGACTAAATTATAGTCTAATGCATTAGACACATAAAGTAGGGTATGCAATGGCAACACCTAAAATATTCGAAAGTGAATACCGTTTCTGCCTGATTCTTTGGGATAATGAGCGTATTAGCAGTTCAAAGCTTGCATCTCTTTGCAAGGAGAAGCTTGGCTGGTCCAGAACCACTACATACACAGTTATAAAAAGGCTTTCTGAAAGAGGAGTAGTAAAAAATGATAATGCCACAGTAACCTCCCTTGTGTCCAAGGAGGAGGTTCAGGCATCTGAAATAGACCAGCTGATAGAGAAAACCTTTGAAGGCTCCCTGCCGGCCTTTATAAACACCTTTGCTAAGCATCAGAAGCTATCAGATAAGGATATATCAGATTTGCAGCGTATGATAGATGAATATGGAGGTAAAAAGTAGTTATGGAGTTTCCATTAATGTAATGGGGGAAATGAGTATAAGCTTATCTGGCTATAAGAAAACAGAATGCTATAAGGTGCTTTCATCAGATGGTGAGGATTCACTCTACCGTCTATATTATATGGACGGGGAGATTTGGCTGGGCCACTGGGGCTGGTATGGTGAAAAGAAGGATGCCTTTTGGTGTGAATATATTATAAAAATAAATAAATAGCGGTAATATTAAAATAAAAAGCAGGGAAAAAGAAACATTTCCCTGCTTTTGTTACGCCTGGTAAACACTAAGCTGTTTTCATGCTATCATAATATGCCTGAAATTTTTCCTGTACAGCATCATAGGTCTTCTGGCATATTGAGGGCAGCTTCCCTCCCCAGGCCTTTTCAGCCATGGCATAGCCTTCTTCAAAGGCCTTCTGCATTTCCTTTACCTTTTCAACATCATCTCCTGCCAGGCTCATTGCAAAGTCAAAGAGTCTTTGTGATGTTTGGTTAACTCCCCAGTATCCATCCTCGGAGATTTCCTCCTGAGCCTTAGCCCTGGATACCTCATCCACGCTAAACTTTCCGCTGGCAAAAATTTGCCATATAGAGTCCTCGGACAGGTTGCTGTGTATAGCACCCTGCTTATGGATAGACTGCTGTACCAGATCAATCAGGCGCTGCTTCCTATCAGCTAAGTCCTGCTTTAAGTATTCAACTATTGCAGACCTGTCAGTTTTACCACTGTTTTTAACAGCAGTGTCTTCAGAAAGCTTCTCCTTGCTCTTGTCTGAAAGCTCAAGTCTATCTGTAGAAAGCTTGCCCATATCCTTTGCAGCCTCCTTGGCTGAAGGAGTATTCACAGCATTATCTGTCTTTTGTGTCTCACTGGTAGTACTGTTGTAGGTTTTCTGATACGCTCCAATGCTGGATATTGCCATATGTTCACCTCCATTCGTACATATAGTCTTATAGGCACAA
>JAEZLD010000120.1 GCA_023415335.1 Bacillota bacterium
TTTCCGCAATAGGATACTGTGTTGGAGTAATCGAAGTTAGTGCTTCTTTGCGTACCTCAATAGCACTAAGAAATACCTTTTTATTTACTTTTGGTATCTTAAATTCTGTGACATCACTTGCCCACTTCTCATTTGGTGCAGAAGCATAGAAGTCTCTTTGAAGCTTATTCTCTGCTATTGTTTCCGGAGTTGAAGAACGATATTTCCTCTTCTTTTTTCTGATAACAGAATGAATACCTAGCTTCTTCATGATTCTGTGAACACGGTTTTTACTATAGTTGGTATGATTGAAATGGTTGATCCACTTGGTCATTCTTCTATATCCCAGGATGTGACCAAATTGCTCATCATACTCTTTTATTAATTCTGCCAGATTTATATTTTCCAATTCATGCTCTGGAACGGTACGATTAGTCCACTTGTAATACGCTGCGCGAGACCAAAGGGTTGTATAGAAGAAATAATACTGGTTGCTAAAAATATATTGATGAACTGTAAGCGCTCTACAACATAGTGCCTTATATACGTTAATGATTCATGAGATAATTAGTCCATAGATTTAGAGTTTCTCAAGTTTCTTAAGTTGAAAAACTTGAGAAACTCGGGATTGGAGTTGATTATCCTGGATCATATCACAAAAACAAAGTGCTGCTTCCGCATGGGACAGTGGAGAAAGATTATTGCGGATTGCTAGAAAAGTGTATTAAAAATTTATGAATGGTATGAGCAGAACGGCGTCAGCCGTAATTCCTACTACTACTGGCTACGTAAAATACGGGAGAAGGCAAAAGGTAATATTTTGGACTAGCAGTACGCTAGTCCTATTTATTTTTCAAGGCATCATATTATTGATCGCTTACTTTTTATGAATAAAAATAGTTCATAAGTATAATATTAATATTGTATTGGAATAATACAAAAAAATATAAAGAGGTGATATATGCAAATGAATGCAAAGGATCAATTACAAAGTGCTTGTAACCAATTATCAACTGCTCAAAATGCTTTAAATCAAGCCATGAGTACTGTTGAAAAACCAAATAATAAACAAGAAATAGAAAAAGCATTAAGTGCTGTTAATAATGCAGTGTCTGTAGCAAATAGTGCTTGTCAAAACTATAAAGATTAATATATGTTGAAAAGACTTTCATACTATTATTATGAAAGCCTCAGAGTGTAGACAAAGTCACAAGATTTATTAAAAAGCTTGTGACTTTTCCTCATAGGCTCCATTTTTCTATCTTTCTATGCGGATTCCCCCTGAGCTTGCTTGCGCGATGATACTAACTGTAGGGTTATCGCCGATTTTTGCAGTAGCCTTGTTGTTTTTCCCGTTACTCATAGTGGCAAAATTAGTGTTAATACCACCTGAATTTGTTTGTGCATCCAAAGTAAACTGGAGGGAAGGCTCGAGTACGATTCTAATACTGCCTGAATTAGAGGTTAGTTTTACATTACCTTTTGGATTTTTAAGCGAAAGTTGAATATCACCTGACGATGCCTCTGCTTCGCCTCCACCTGAAATACTCTCGGCTTTAATATTACCTGAAGAGCTTTGTAAACTATATTTTTCTACATTTACATTGCCTAAACGGATTCTCCCGGAATTCGTTCTTGCATTCAAATCTCTGGCAGCTAAGTCACCATCAAGATTAATATTTCCTGATGAGCATTTAAGCACAACCTCTTCATCCACAGTAATATTCATATGAGAGTTTATATCACCTGAGGATGTTTCGGCATTAAGGCTGCCAGCGGTTAGATTTCTGACTATACTAATATTACCAGATTGGCTTTGCAGCAAGGCATTCTTTAGTTTAAAATCATCTTCTATTTTTACGTTTCCAGATGAAGCTTTTGCATCTAAATCACCTGTAAATTCTTCGGGGATTTCAATAACCAGCTTTTCACTAATATTAAAATCAAACAAACTAAAATTATGGTTGCTGTTAAAGTATATATGGACAGCATCCTCAGAGGCTGAAATCAAGAACAGCCTTTCATTGCTTGTTTTTGTACTGCCGTATTGGCTGATTTTAATGCTGTTGCCACTAATCTTGTGAATTTCCACAGTCTGGGATGAAGCATCTACCACAATGTTTTGTATGTTTGAAAGTGACACATTCTCGCTTTTTATAAGTGTTCCTGTATTAATCATATGATTAAACCCTCCATTCAAACCAAATATTATCAGACCTACAATTGCTATGGCTATAATCGTCCATAGTATAATAGAAAATATGAGAAGTCCCTTTTTCATATTGAACAATCCCTTCATAATGAACTTAATAAGCTGTTTTTTTCCATATAATAATTAGACGAATAATCTGCTCCACAGCAGCAGCAAATAGAAAAATCATCCATGACCATTTCCATGCCCCTGTGGTAAAACTAATAATGAAAAATATCGCAGCAGTTGAAGTCCACAAAATTCCATGCCATATATTTTTATGCTTTCCGGGGCTTGAAAATGCTAAAACAATAATTTGCTGGGCACAGGCGCCAATAATGAAAATTATCCAAGATATATGCCACCAATGTGTGATGAAACTAAGCGCAAAATAAAATACAACAATTAGTGACCACATGGATGAAGTTATAGCCCCAATAAGCTTACTGCGGTTATTGTCATAAACAACCTTCTCTTTATATTTTTCAACAAAGCTGTTGTCTATTTTGGTATAGGTAGCCTTGCTTATGGTGTTGGCGAAAACTATAAATCCTGTGGCAACTGCACAAATAGTAAACATGAGTACTAATCCACTATTATATCTGCCTATTTGTCCGAATAAAATAATAGGGGTAATGCTAAAAATATAAAGTGCAATCCCTATAGAAATTAAAATTCCTCTCATCTGCCGATTCTTCTCAATCTCAAGGGGCTGATATTGTGGAGATTGGCCTAAATCCTTCAGAAGATTGTCAATATCACCTATTCCTGAAATAACAAGAGCAAAGGCCTCATCCTCGCTTTTGCCAGAGGTGATTAGATCATTGTACTTGTCATTGAGATTTGATAAAAGCTCTTCTTTAATGTCTAAAATATAATTTTCCTTTGGCATGTTGGAGAAAAGTGCGTTTACATGGTTTTCTATTCTTTTATTCATGTGAGTTTACCCCCGTATCAATTAATTTGTCTATTAATGTTTTTGCTACAAGCCATTCCTCGCAGCAGGTTTCAAAAAAATCTTTTCCTTTATCTGTAATATGATAATATCTTCGCCTTGCACCTGTTGCTTCATCTCCCCAATAAGAAACGATATAACCATTTTCCTCAAGTCTGCGAAAAGCACAATAAAGTGTAGCTTCTTTAAGCTCATATTGACCGTTGCTTGCTTGTTGAATTGCTTTATTTATTTCATATCCATAGCTGTCATGGTTACAAAGGTTTGCCATTATAATTGTTTCGGTATGGCCTCGAATTAAGTCTGATGTTATAGACACTATGCATGCTCCTTTCGTGCTTTAATAAAATTACTTTAATGTAAAATATAGTAACTGTTATCCATATAATACCAGTACATACCTCGTCTGTCAAGGTATATCTAAAAAAAATTAAATAATATTTAGAGATACCTCAACTATAAGCAGGTAGCAGTCTTACCAAGGCGCAGGAGCCGTGTATAAAGGAAATATACCAGGAAGAGCTGTTTGAGATGATAAAGTAAAGTAGATTAAGGGTCACTTATCAAAAAGGTGAGTGGCCTTTTATATTTGAGAAAAAACGTATTGTGCTTTTTCAGAATTTGGACATAAATTATGCTATAATAAGCAATCTGTGAAATACTAAATTCCGATTTGTACATAATAGCAGAAGTTAATTTTTCATTCTAGGTTTCGTTTTAGTTGTATATAAATGAGGTAATATAGATATAGTAAAAAATTGAAATAACTGTAAAAAATATATTGACGTTAAAAGCTGTAGGTTGTAAAATAAAGTTGAAGGGTATGAGTTGTAACTGTTTAATCAGGCAAGATCAAAATCTTAGTATTTTGGTCTTTTGTTTTTTTTGTAGCAAAACTTTTAGCGAAGGATGTGGAGCAGAATATGCCATTGAAGTCAATACTTAAAGCTTTGGAAAGTAAAAGTAACAATTGTATCAAAAATCTCAAAAAAAACAGATATGTATATATATATAAGCCCATAGAAGGAAGGGTTATTCCCCTGAAAGAAGTAAATGACTCCGCATTTAAGGACGGGATGCTTGGAAAGGGCTGTGGAATTATTCCGGAGGATGACCTGCTGTATTCACCAGTGAATGGACAGGTAGTATCGGTATTTCCAACTAAGCATGCAATAACCATTGTCTCAGAGGAGGGGATGGAGATACTTATTCATCTTGGCATAGATACAGTTAAGCTTAAAGGTGAGCCTTTTGAGGTTTATGTTAAGGGTGGAGACAGGGTATCTATAAATACAAAGCTTGCTAAAATGGATAATAGCATCATAAGGCAGAAGAATTTTGATAACACAGTTATTGTGGTAATAACAAATCCCCAAGACTTTCAAGGGGTTTTACTTAATCAAGGAGAGCATAGATACGGAAGGGAAATACTGCTGCGTATAGAAAGGTGATCATTACTGTTATAACGGAGGGTTAGGAATGATTTAAATGTATACTATAAAGAAAATATACAATAACAACGTTTCATTAGTGGATTGTAATGGTACAACAAAAATTGTTACCGGCATAGGGATAGCTTTTAAAAAGAAGATTGGGGATATCATTGAAGCTGGCAGCATTCTTGAGCAGTATGTACTGGAAAAGGATACCTTCATAAATTCCTATGATGAAATGCTTAACAATATAAGTCCTGAAGAGATATCAACTATGAATGAGGTTATAAGCCATGCGTCAAAAGCCTTAAACGTATCCTTTGGAAGCAGAACCAAGCTGTCAATAATAGACCACCTGTATTATGCAATAAAAAGATATAAGGAAGGAACAGAGCTTAAAAGCGATCTATTATGGAATCTAAAAAGCATATACAAAAAAGAGTATCAGGTGGCAAGGGAGTGTGTCAGCATGGTTAACAGCAACTTAGACGTGGAGCTGTGCGAAGAGGAGTGTAGCTTTCTCACACTGCATTTTGTAAATGTTACTTACAGCAGCTGTGAAAGCAGCAAGGCCATGGTGGAAGCAGGAGTAATCAACGACATATTAAAGATAATAAGTGACTATTTTAAGGTAAAGCTGGATGAGGACGATGAGCGGCTCAGCAGATTTGTGCTACATCTGAGGTATTTAATAAAAAAAGCTTCTAATGGAGAAGTGGTAAGACTGGTTAAAAACAAGTCCCTGTTCAACTACTGCACTATGAGTTACAAAAGAGAGTGCGAGTGCTCAAGGATTATACAAAAATACATCCTTGCTAAGTTTAAATATAATATTAATGAAGATGAACTTCTATACATAACCATACATTTAGTGAATTTAATAGGTTAACACGTATTTAAGAAGACCTGGATTGTAACCATAAGGGCAAAACCTGGCTTCCTGGCATTAGCTATTGCTTTGCCAGGAAACCAGGTTTTCATATTATAACCATAAAATAATTTGAAAGGGGAAATTAAAAATGATGAAGTACCTCCAAAAACTAGGTAGTTCCCTTATGCTCCCTGTGGCTGTTCTGCCAGCTGCAGCAATATTACTGGGAATTGGATACTGGATTGACCCTTCAGGCTGGGGAGCCAACAGCTCTGCTGCAGCATTCCTTATTAAAGCAGGCGGGGCAATTATTGACAACATGGCTATTCTGTTTGCAGTTGGCGTGGCTTATGGAATGTCAAAGGACAAGGATGGCTCTGCAGCAGTTTCAGGACTTGTAGCCTACCTTGTAATAACCACGCTTCTTTCCTCCAAAACAGTAGCTATGTTTACGGGTGCAGACGCTAATGTAGCCTTTGAAAAGATTCAAAACGCATTTATAGGTATACTTTCCGGTCTTATTGCATCCTATGCATATAATAGGTTCTCAAAGGTTGTCCTTCCCCAGGCATTGGCTTTCTTCAGCGGGAAACGCCTGGTTCCCATTGTGACAGCAGGGCTTATGATTGTTATAAGCGTTGTGCTGTTCTTTATATGGCCGATGTGCTATACAGGTCTTGTGAAATTTGGTACTGCAATATCCTCATTAGGTGCTGTTGGAGCAGGAATATATGGATTTTTTAACAGGCTACTTATTCCAACGGGCCTGCACCATGCTTTAAACTCGGTTTTCTGGTTTGATGCAATTGATATAAACGACATAACTAACTTCTGGAACGGTACAGGAACAAAGGGAGTTACAGGTATGTATCAGGCAGGCTTCTTCCCGATAATGATGTTTGGACTTCCCGGAGCAGCGCTTGCCATGTACAGGTGTGCAAAGCCTGAAAAAAGGAAGGTTGTAGGTGGAATACTGCTTGCAGGAGCAGTTTCATCCTTCCTGACAGGTGTAACAGAGCCACTGGAATTTTCATTTATGTTCCTCAGCCCGATACTTTATGTAGTACATGCGCTTTTAACCGGTGTTTCCGTATTTTTAGCAGCCACCTTCCATTGGACTGCAGGCTTTGGCTTCTCTGCAGGACTCATAGACTTTATATTAAGCTGCAGGCTTCCTTTGGCTAACAAGCCATTCATGCTATTTATATTAGGACTCGGATTTGCAGTGGTTTACTACTTTGTATTTACCTTTATGATAAAAACGTTTAACCTTATGACTCCGGGAAGAGAGAATGAAGATCAGTCAGAGGAGCTCGAGATACAGCTGCCTGGCGGAACTAATTTTGAAGCTATGGCAGAAAAGATATATGAAGCTCTTGGAGGAAAGGAAAATATAAAGTCCATTGACAACTGTATAACTAGACTGCGTATTGAGGTAAAGGACAGCTCAAACGTCAACGAGAAGAAGATAAAGGCAGCAGGTGCCAGTGGGGTAATAAGGCCATCTAAGGGATCAGTACAGGTTGTTATAGGGCCTCAGGTGCAGTTTGTTGCTGATGCAATGAAACATTTAAACATATAGTTTAAGATATATAGCTTGAATAGCAATTGAGTGCATGGAATCAGAGATTAATATTTTGGATTCCATGCACTTTTTATAGCAGAACGGTGCAAATTAAACTTCTTGTGTGATGTATACTTATATTGACATAAAAGGTGTGTACAGTATAATTTAAATTAATGTATGGACTATAATCCGAAATTCGTATGACAAGGAGAAAAGCTATGGGTGAGAAGAAGAAGCTATATATACTTACAGGCTTTCTTGGGGCTGGAAAGACAAGTGCACTTCAGAATATTTTAGAGACATTGAAGCATAGGAAGGTTGGAGTAATACAAAATGAGTTCGGAAAGCTTGGAATAGATGGAGATATACTACGAAAAGATGGAATTGAGATGGTTGAAATAAGCAGGGGGTCAATATTCTGCTCCTGTTTGAAGCTGTCTTTTGTGCAGGCTTTATCTGAGCTTGGCAAAATGGATTTGGAATATGTTTTTGTGGAAAGCTCAGGCCTTGCAGATCCTTCTAACATTGAGGAGATACTTAATGCTGTAAAGCAGCTGGCAGGTGACTTCTATGAGCTTAAGGGAGTTATATGTCTGATAGATGGTGTGAACTTCCCTGAGCAGTTGAAGGATGTGGAAACAGTGGACCGCCAGCTTGCTCACTGCCACCTGGCCTTAATCAATAAAACTGACCTCATAGATGAAACACAGCTGTCTGCAGTAATAAATGAGGTCAGAAATGTGAACCCCGTATGCAGGATACAGGTATGTCAAAATGGAGATATAGGCTCAGAATTCCTCAGTGAAGACCTGATGGAAAAGCAATGGGCTCAGTGCGAGGATACCCTAAACCAGGTGGACAACAAGCCTAAAACTATTTCTCTGGAGTTTAAGGGAACAATAGAGAAGAAAGTGTTGACAGAGTTCCTTAGTGGCGTACTTATGGACTGTTACCGAATAAAGGGCTTCTTCCACCTTACAGAGGGCTGGACGCAGGTGGATGTGGTTGGGAGGCTCATTGACTACAAGCCATGTACCGAGAGGGAGGAGTCACAGCTGGTATTCCTCTCAAAGGTAGGACCTAAGGTTATAAGGACAGTTGATGCTGTCTGGAAAAGGGTTACAGACCTTCCAATGAAGCTGAAGAACTGATTTTAAATCAATGGGCTTACACAGCTAATAATTGTGTGCAGTTTTGAATAAGCTAAGTATAAAAAGGAGAGAAAAATATGCTTGAATATAAGTTTGATACCCAGCTTTTAATACAGGGACATGATCTTTCAGAGGACGATATAAATGAGTACATTACTAAAAACATTGAAGGTGACTGTCTGCTGGCAGTTGGCGGAGATGAGATGATTAAAATTCACTTCCACACCAATACCCCATGGAAGGTGCTTGAATACTGCGCTTCATTAGGGGATATATATGATGTGGTGATAGAGAATATGGACCGCCAAGCAAATGGCTTAAGAGGATAAAGTTAATATATAGATAGATTATTGTAGGCATAGGAAACTTCCTATGCCATTATTTATATATAAAAAATTATTAAAAATCGGGCCGAATAGCGCGCTTTTTCGACTCGACTTATCCTTGACCTTACTTCTAAACAACAGCATATTGTAGTCAAATTCAACCTACTTGATATTCTTTATCAGAAATATTATGAAGAGTTCAAGTATTTCAAGGACTTGTGCTATATGACAGAAAAGAATTTGCTTCTCTTCTTGAAAGCAAAGAGGAAAAATCTAGAACAGAAAAGCAACAACTTACATTTGAAGGATGTATATAGACAAAAACAATTGGCTTAATTTGGTGTCTGCGCATTAAATAAGTGTATTGCAGTTGTGAATTAAATAATGTCAGTATTATAATTTATATTCTGTAGGACCAGTTGTAATTGCTATATTTATGCTAGCTTTAAAATAGATTTGTTTACTCAGCAGATTTCCTTAAAAGGTGTTTCATGTGCTCATGTGTTTCTGAAATAGGTACATGGACAACCATCTGTATTCCATCGTATCCAGCTGGTATGAAAGTTGTTACTTCGAAATCCAATAGTCCTACTTCAGGATGCCGAAGTTGTTTATATTTTGAACTACTATTTTCTAACTCGTGTAAAGACCACCATTGCTTAAACTCATCACTTCCATTAATGAGGTCTTGTGATAATTCCTGCAGAAAAGTATCTCCGATATACTCAGTACATGTCATACGAAAAGCAGCAAGTAAATCCCTTGCATATTTTTCCCAGTCTGTAAAAAGGCTTCGATAATATGTATTCATAAACATAGCCCATACGATGTTTCTTTCTCTATGGGACATTTCTTCAAAGGGACCAAAAAGCAAATCTGCTTCATTATTCCAGGCTAGAACATTCCAGCGTATATCAGTAATTAGTGATGGACAGAGTGCGAGGTGATTTAGTAAATGCTGTAATTGGGATGCAACGGTTTGGTTTTCATGGACTTTTTGAATAGGCACTGGTTGATTTGTCAGTGTATACAAATGCTTCTTCTCATCTGGTGATAATTGCAATGTTCTTGCAAGGCTTTCTACAACTGACTGTGAAACCTGAATCGGTCTGCCCTGTTCAAGCCAGGTGTACCACGTCACACCGATTCCAGCAAGGGCTGCAACTTCTTCACGCCGCAAACCGGATGTACGTCTTCTACCAGTGGATGGTAGTCCTGCTTGTTCAGGAGTAATCTTAAATCGCCTGGTCTTTAAAAAATCGCTTAATTCCTGACATCTCAATTTATTGTTGTCCTTCATACTTCACCACCTTTCTTTTTTTATCTCCTATCTTTTCAAATTATTTAATGGAGGATGAAATTTTATTTATCCTGTTATAATTTATATTAGTATAATCTGACTCCTTCTTGTAGTATATAGTACTATGTTATTCTTTAGCAAGAGCAAAACGTAACATAGTATTTGCTCAATAATTAAATATTAAATATAAATATCAGAACATTTATTGTTTTGAAGAGGAGGTAGTAATGAATTACTTATGGACAACAATTCACGTTGCCAATCTAGAGGAGTCAATCCACTTTTATGAGGAGTTTGTAAATCTTACAGTCATACAAAGGTTCCAAACTGATCCTGGCGTTGAGATTGCCTTTTTAGGTTATGGAGAAAAAAATGAAACAATGGTAGAACTTCTGAGTGACCAAAACGGAGTAGTAAAAAGTGGCTGTGATTTTATTTCACTTGGATTTCAAACAGAATCCTATGAAGCAATTATGCAAAAGGTTGAGGAAAAAACAATTCCACTAGTAGGTAAGCCTATGAAAACTTCTAAATACAAATGGTTTACTATTAAAGACCCCAATGGTGTCAGTGTTAGTATTTTTGAAGTACTCTAGCTTATTTTGAGGCTGTTGAATACTTCGGTCTAAAGCTGAAACTCCTTCAGAGCACTGGGATTTCAAGCGGGCTGGCTGATAAATAAACAAACTTTTACTATATTATACAATTTAGTCTTATGCAATGAGGCAAGAACTCAACAAATAAAACCGAACGTTGTTCATCAACGCTCGGTTTTTATTTATGTAAATCTATACTGTGCAAGGGTGGAGCGTAGGTGCTTATTGTTATACAACACAATAAGAAACTTCATAATAAGGTTGGGCTAAACGGTGAATAGCGATTTGAAAGGTGTATATAGTTAATCGGGGACTAAGTGGAATTGTAAGTCCATATTGTATGTAAGTTAAAACGTTAGTATGCGGTTTTATGGGAGGACTAAAAGAAATGTATTCTAAAGCAATTTGTGAAGTGGGGAAATGCATAATATAAATATAAAAGTTGATAATTATGGTGCATAGGATATTAAGTAGTCACAAAAGAAAAAGAAAAAATATAAAAAATAGTATACTCAGAATTAACTGAAGGAAGATTAACTGAGCAAGCATTTAACGATGGACAATATAGATCCATTTATTGTTAATAGGTAATAAGCCCTCTCATGCGAAAGATTGGAAAAGTTATACTATATTCCAATTATTATATAAATTTCCAAATGATAAAATATTATGGTGATTATTATGCTATACTGGTTTATATATTGCAAAATATAGGAGGAAGCTTAACATGACTCAGGAGAATTTAGCAAGGGCTATGGGGGTATCCATCCATGCGGTTTCCATACGGGAACGTGGAGGGACTGCTGATTCCATTTATTGCTGAAAAAGTTAAGGTAAGCATCGATGCCCTATATGAGATGAGGAAGGGTGACTAGTTGGAACTATCAGGAGTATTTAACTCATGATATAAATGGTTAATTTCTTAAGGTACAGGCGGGAGAGGGCTACCCTGTGGCACAGCGGGTTACGGTAGTGCCTGAGGGCTATGATGAATATGATAATATAACTCTTTAATTGGGGAGATGGGTAGAGATGGTAAAAAAACAAAGGGAATATATAAAAGCCTTTTATTATAAAAACCATGTGACCTTTATAATATCAATCATATCTGTAATTGCCACAGGACTATTGGATGTGATGCTTGCAATGCTGCTTCAGAAGGTTATGGATGCTGCAGTTGATGGAAGCTTTGTGGAACTGATAAATACTATTTGGGTGATACTGGCTTTTCTGCTTTTGCTTTTTTTAAGCTTGATGACCTTAAGATGGGCAAAGTTCAAGTTTATCAGAAATGGTATGTGCCAGTACAAAAACAAGGTGTTTGAGGATATAACTAAGAAAAATATCAGCTCCTTTTTGTCCGAAAATACAGGAAGCTATATATCGGTACTTACTAATGATGCCACATCTATAGAAACTAATTACCTTACAGGAATATTAGAAATTATAAACTGTACATTCATGTTTACAAGTGCCATTGTACTTATGCTGTGGTATAGCTGGTCAATGACACTGGTGGTTATACTCCTGAGTCTTCTGCCAATGATACTGGCATTGTTTACGGGAAACAGGCTTGTGGAAAAAGAAAAGCAGGTAAGCCGTGAAAATGAATCGTTTGTGGGTATGACAAAGGATTTGCTTGGAGGCTTTACGGTTATTAAAAGCTTCAGGGCAGAAGAACAGGTTATGAAGCAGTTTTTAAACCGTAATAATTCCCTGGAAGATACCAAGTGTAAAAGAAAACGTGAAGAGCAGCTCATATCAACTTTTTCCATATTATTTGGCTTCGCGGCACAGATGGGCATATTCGTGTATGGAGCGTATCTGTCAATTAAGGGGCAGATTACGGCCGGAGTTGTGATAGCTTTTGTTCAGCTTATGAACCATGTACTTAACCCAATACGGCAGCTGCCGCCGCTTCTGGCAAACATTAAGGCAGCAGCTGCACTTATAGATAAGATGGCACAATATACACAAAACAATGTAGATGAAGATGGTACTGAGGCCATAGAGGATGTAGGCAGCGGCATAGAGTTTTCAGATGTACATTTTGCATATGATGGAAGCTATGAGGTGCTTAAGGGAGTAAGCCAAACCTTTGAAAAAAGCAAAAGCTATGCCATAGTTGGAGGCTCAGGAAGTGGTAAGTCTACAATGCTGAACTTGCTTTTAGGAAGCTCCCAGAGCTATAAGGGAAGCATAAGTGTGGATGGCAGGGAGCTTCGGAATATTAAAAAGGATTGCCTGTATGATGCGATATCTATCATACAGCAGAATGTGTTCATATTTGACAGCTCCGTTGAGGAGAATATATCTATGTATAAGAACTTTGATGAAGATGAGATAAAGGATGCTATCAGAAGGTCCGGTCTTGAGAGTCTTATACAAGAAAAGGGTAGAGCGTACCTTTGTGGTGAGAACGGGGCCCACCTGTCAGGAGGGGAAAAACAGAGGATATCAATCGCACGATGTCTGCTAAGGAGATCTTCAGTGCTTCTTATGGATGAGGCTACAGCAGCTTTAGATGCTGAAACGGCTAACAAGGTTACAAATGCTATATTAGATATTGAGGGATTGACACGCATCATTGTAACCCACAAGCTTGAAGAAAATATACTGAGACGTTTTGACGAGATAGTGGTTGTAAAAAATGGAATTATAGAGGAGAGAGGAAGCTTAGAACAGCTTCTTGAAAACAAGGGATACTTCTATTCAATGTTCAACGTGGAAATATTATCGGCATAAGAAAAGAAGGGAGGCTAAATAACCTCCCTTCCTCCTATTATTACTTTCTTTACGTTTATATCCTCATCAAATAATATAAGGTCAGCATCATAGCCTTCCTTTATACTTCCCTTTCGGTCCTGCACACCGCAGTAGGAAGCGGGATTGTGGGTGGCCATTTTCACTATCTCATGGAGCGGATAGTGGGTGTTATTTTTTATGTTTCTTACAGCCTTGTCCATTGTGAGCACGGAGCCTGCCAGAGAACCGTTCTCAAGTCTTGCAGCGTTTTCCTTTACAATTACCCTCTGTCCTCCCAGGGAGTAGTCGCCGTCTGGCATGGTGCATGCCATCATTGCATCTGTAACAAGCATCATCTTACGTAAGCCCTTCTGCTTTAAGGCTATGCGTATGGATGGGTAGGCTATGTGTATTCCGTCTGCAATCATTTCTGCTGTTATTTCACTGTCGAATATGGCTCCAACTGTTCCGGGATTCCTGTGGTTCAGTGGGGTCATGGCATTATACAGGTGGGTTGCATGGCACATACCGCACTTTATCCCGACTAATGCCTGTTCATAGGTGGCATTTGTGTGCCCTATGGAGACCTTTATATTGTTCTTGTTCAGAAATTCTGCAAGCTCCAGGGCACCATCAACCTCTGGGGCCATTGTAAGGGTTGTTACATCCTTAAGGTGTGGGCCTGCAATGTAAAGAAAGTCCTTTACTGTTGGAGCAAGTACATATTTTGGGTTTTGGGCACCTATGGCACAGCTGCTTATAAAGGGTCCCTCCATGTGGCATCCCAGCACATTGGCTCCTTCAGTGCCTTTTTTCTTAGCCTCTGCAATGCTTTCCAGAGCTTTTTTTATATCGTCCTTGCACATGGTCATGGTTGTGGGCAGGAAGGAGGTGGTGCCATGCTTTGCTACGGCCTTTGAAATGGTGTTTATGGCATCATAGGTTCCATCCATGGTATCTGCCCCTGCGGCACCGTGTATGTGTATGTCAATAAAGCCTGGTGAAAGGTACAGGCCTTCTCCGTCTATAAGAGGTTCACTTCCTGTAACAGACGGGCCTATTTCCTTAATCTTGCCATCTTCTACTTTTACACTTCCCTTTTGAATACAGTCTGGAAATATAATTTTGACATTTTTAATTAACAAGATAAAGCCTCCTTTGTTAATAAATATGATTATATAAACACTTCAAATAAATACATTTATTAGTATATTATGCATTTAAAATTTGCTTTTGTAAATATGGGGGCATAGTAAAGATTAGTGAGATGTATTATAATAATAATGCTTTAACAAAATGAAGTTAATTTGCTGTATATTAGGAGAATATGCTATGAACAACAAAATAAAGTTAAATCTTGTGGCATTCTGTACTGTATTATTATGGGCATCAGCGTTTCCTATGACGAAAATTGCCATGTCTCATTTTTCATCTAATGGATTAGCCTTCGTACGTTGCAGTGTGGCAACCATTTTTCTTATTGTCATAGGAAGGGTGAACCACATCAAAGGGCCGCACAGGAAGAGTGACATACTCTGGTTTATTCTTTCAGGAGGGACAGGCTTTGCATTATATATGATTACATTTAATGCCGGATTAAAAACCATTACATCTGCAACCTCAAGCATTATAATTGCACTGGCTCCCATACTAACAGCAGTCATGGCATCAAAGCTTTATCATGAGACTATACGGCCTTTTGGCTGGTGTATGATAGGGGTTGCCTTTTCGGGAGTGGTTGTGCTTGTGCTTTGGAGGGGTGTTTTGTCCATTAATTCCGGTATGCTATGGACAATTGGGGCGGCAGCAGTGTTCAGCATATATAACATAGTGAACCGTAAGCTATCCTCCATGGGATACTCGTCCCTTGAAATTGTCACCTATAGCATGGTATGTGCGGTTGTGCTTCTTGCAGGTTTTTCCGTTCAGGGAATAAGCCAGCTGGGAGCAGCTAGTGCAGGTGAGGTTTTTTCAGTTATATACCTAGGAGTTATGCCTGGTGCGGCTGCCTATTCCCTGTGGGGCAAGGCTATGGCACTGTCAGAGAGAACCAGTGAGGTAACGAATTATTTGTTCGTGACACCGCTCCTGTCGGCTATCATGGGCTTCATTCTGCTGCATGAGATGCCAAATGGAGGAACCTTTATTGGGGGTGCAGTTATTATTGTCAGCATGGTTTTGTTCGGCATAAAGGGAAGATGATGTATACCCGCTTTTAAGATAATGTTGATAAGTGGTAAAATCAGATATATAATAATAACCATTGAACGGCATAAACAGCTTATATGCATGGGCATAGAGCTGTTCCAATGAGATAGCTAAAATGGCCTGAAATACATATGAAGGGAGAATAAATATGGCGGTTAGTATTAAGGATGTTGAATATGTGGCAAAGCTTGCAAGGCTTAAATTCAATGACAAGGAAAAAGAGAAGTTTACCCATGAGCTTAATGACATACTGAAATATGTGGAAAAGCTTTCAGAGGTGGATACAGAGGGTGTGGATATAAGCATAAGCTCCTATCCTATGTATAATGCACTAAGGGAGGATGAGGTTATGCCTTCCTTAGACAGGAAAACTGTACTTGAAAATGCTCCTGATTCAGGTTATGGGTATTTCAAGGTACCAAAGGTTATAGAATAGGAGGGATAAGATGCATTACAAAAGCGCACATGAGATAAGCGATATGATAAGGAAGGGCGAGACTACCTCAGAGGAGGTAACGCGCTGCAGCCTTGATAGAATAGAAAAGAATGATGAAAAGCTGGGAGCTTTTTTGGAGGTATTTGCTGAAGAGGCAGTGGAAAACGCTAAAGCGGTGGACAAAAGGCTTAAAAGAGGAGAAAGCCTCCCCCCTTTAGCAGGAGTTCCTATTGGGGTTAAGGACAATATGTGCTTAAAGGGCCATAAGGCCACCTGTGGCTCAAAAATGCTTGAGGATTTCGTTTCCCCATATGATGCAACAGTTGTTGAGAGGCTTAAGGCTAATGGCGCTGTTATTATGGGCAAGCTGAACATGGATGAGTTTGCTATGGGCTCCTCCAATGAAAATTCCGCTTTTAAAAAGGTAAAGAACCCTTATGATTTAGAGAGGGTTCCTGGTGGTTCCTCTGGCGGCTCTGCTGCGTCAGTGTCAGCAGGAGAGGTATACTGCTCCTTAGGCTCAGATACAGGCGGCTCCATAAGGCAGCCTGCAGCCTTCTGCGGAGTTGTAGGCATGAAGCCAACCTATGGCAGGGTTTCAAGGTATGGTCTGGTAGCCTTTGCATCCTCCCTTGACCAGATAGGACCTTTTACCAGGGATGCTGAGGACTGTGCACTTATGATGAATGCCATATGTGGACACGACTCAAAGGATTCAACCTCTGCCAATGCTCCGGCAGAGGACTTCACCAAAGCACTTTCAGGAGATATCAAGGGAATGAAAATAGGTGTTCCCATGAACTATCTTGGGGAAGGACTAGATGAGGGAGTAAGGAAGGTTACCTTTGAGACAATAGATAAGCTTAAGAGTCTGGGTGCTGAAATAAAGGAAATTTCCCTTCCGCTTTCTGAATATGCACTGGCTGTGTATTATATACTTGCCAGCTCTGAGGCCAGCTCAAACCTTGCAAGGTTTGATGGCATAAGATACACCCACAGGGCAAAGGAGTTTAATGACGTTACTGACCTGTACTTCCAGTCCAGAAGCGAGGGCTTTGGAGATGAGGTAAAGAGAAGGATAATGCTTGGCACATATGCACTATCTGCGGGCTATTATGATGCCTACTACAAGAAAGCCCTAAGGGTTAAGACAAGGATAATTGAGGAATACAAGGATACCTTTAAGCAGGTAGACATGGTTTTGACACCCACTGCCCCTGGTACTGCCTTTAAAATAGGTGAGAAGGCCAATGACCCGCTTTCAATGTATCTTAATGACATATATACTGTTCCTGTAAACATTGCAGGGCTTCCTGGTATATCAGTACCTGCCGGTTTTTCAGAGAAGCTGCCTGTGGGTATACAGCTTATAGGCAACTATTTTGAAGAAGGAAAGCTGCTTAACGCGGCATATGCACTGGAGAAAACTCAGGACCTGTCAATGTTCAGGCCTGTACTGGGATAGGAGGCTTAAATATGGAATATGAGGTTGTAATAGGTTTGGAGGTTCACTCAGAGCTCCTTACAAAAACTAAAATATATTGTGGCTGCTCTAACGATTTTGGGGCAGAGCAGAACACAAACTGCTGCCCGGTTTGCCTGGGACTTCCGGGAGCACTTCCGGTACTTAACAAAAGGGTGGTGGAGTATGCCGTAAAGGCAGGTCTTGCTTTAAACTGTACTATTAATAAGAACACCCATATGGCAAGAAAGAACTATTTCTACCCTGACTGTCCTAAGAACTACCAGATAACCCAGGACGATACCCCTCTTTGCAGCGATGGGTTTATAGAGATTGAATCCTCCACGGGTAATAAGAAAATAAGCATAGAGAGAATACACATTGAAGAGGATGCAGGCAAGTGCCTCCACAGGGATGATGCCAGCTATGTGGATTTTAACAGGTCTGGAGTGCCTCTTATAGAGATAGTATCAAGGCCTGATATGAGGTCTCCTGAGGAGGCAAGGCTCTATTTGGAGAAGCTTAAGGCCATACTTCAGTATACTGAGGTTTCCGACTGCAAGATGGAGGAGGGCTCCTTACGATGTGATGCCAACGTTTCCATAAGGCCAATGGGCTCGGCTGAGTTTGGTGTAAAGACAGAGGTTAAGAACATGAACTCCTTCAAGGCTGTGGAGAAGGCTTTAGAGTATGAAATAAAGAGGCAGAAAAAGGCGGCTGAAAACGGAGAGAGGATAGTTCAGGAGACAAGGCGCTGGGACGAGGCTACGGAGACAACAGTGGTTATGAGAAGCAAGGAAGAGGCCCATGACTATAGATACTTCCCTGAGCCGGATATGGTATACCTGAAGCTTGAGGATGATTATATAGGGGGCATCAGGGAAAGCCTGCCTGAGCTCCCCCACGACAAGAGGGCAAGGTATATAAATGATATGGGTCTTCCTGAATATGATGCAGAAATGATTACATCATCTAAGGCAATGGCTGCATTTTTCGAAAGGTGCACGGAGCTTGGAGGAAAGCCTAAGGACATAAGCAACTGGATAATGGGCGAGGTAATGAGGACACTGAAGGAGCAGGAAGCAGAGATTGAGGGTGTGAAGTTTACACCTGAGCATCTGGTTGAACTGACAGAGCTGGTTGAAAAGGGAACTATCTCAGGAACCATTGCCAAGAAGGTATTCAAGGAAATGTTTGAAACAGGTGGTAAGCCTGAAGAGATAGTAAAGGAAAAGGGCCTTGTGCAGGTAACGGACGAGGGTGCCATCAGACAGGTGGTTATAGATGTGCTTGCAGCCAACCCACAGTCTGTTGAGGACTTCAGAGCCGGCAAGAAGAAGGCCATGGGCTTTGTGGTAGGTCAGGTAATGAAGGCTTCCAAGGGTAAGGCAAACCCGCAGCTTGCCAACAAGCTTGTAGCAGAGGAGCTAGAAAAACTGAAATAGAATGTTAATGAATATAGCCAGCTGGTTGGTCCAGCTGGCTTATGTATTTTATTAGTGTACATCAATTGCCATGAAACATATACTGAAGTAAGCCATATGACATAAGTGGCAATCATTTTTAAGCATCTTCAGCAATTGAATGGGGGAGGGGTCATGGCAATAATTTATTCTATATACTGCCGTTATAACAAGTCAGCAATCGAAGAAGGCCGAAGATATTTAGCTAGCATGTCTGTGGAGGGCTTTTATGATTCATATCTTAAAGCAACCTTGGAAAAATATCCTGACCTAAGCATTATAAAGCAAAACAATGATATGATTGATATATTGTGTCAAAAAAGGGGAAAGACTTATTTCTTCAGATACCATAGATGCTGCCTTGTAACTGTGGAGCAATATGAGATGTTTTTAAGCACGGCAGAGAAGCAGAGGGCCAGGAGGGCATTCTATATAACCTGTGGAAGCTTTGACCATAGCCTTGTAAAGGCCAACAGAAACAGTATGTTTTTAATGGAATCCAGAATTTTTCTTATAGATGGACTTCATATAATAAAGAAGGTCATAGGAGTGCGGAGAAAATGGAGTGCTAGGAAAAAGCGCCTGAAGATGATTGATTTATAT
>JAEZLD010000145.1 GCA_023415335.1 Bacillota bacterium
TGAAAAAACCTCGTTCTTACGAACGAGGTTTTTTCTTGGTGGAGCGGGATGGATTCGAACCATCGAAGGCGTCCGCCAACAGATTTACAGTCTGCCCCCTTTGGCCACTCGGGAACCACTCCACATATGGAGCCGGCTATAGGAATTGAACCCACAACCTACTGATTACAAGTCAGTTGCTCTACCGATTGAGCTAAGCCGGCACATATTTTGTCGACCTCAAGCCGACTATTACATTATATAAGGATTCGAGTACTTTGTCAACTATTCTTGGAAATTGTTTTTAAGAATTTTATGGCAGCCGCCTTTTTACTGAGGCAGCTGCCATAATAATAAGCTAGGATTGTATATCAGAGGAGCCTGCTCTTCTTCTAATCCTTCTCAGCTTTTTTTCATTACTGTTCAATTTAAATACCAGGGCTGCTGAAACGGCCATAAATGCCAGGGCCGCCCCAATACATATATTCCTTATAAGCACCTCATCCTTTAACTTCTTCTCAAGGACTAGCTTATCATCTTCCATTGTCTTCGCCTGCTTAACCGAATAAACTGCTCCAGAGAATTGCTGAAGGGTCTGGTTGGTCTTATCATAGTTATAATATCCATACTCATTGTTGCCATTCATAAGATAAAGCACTGCGAATGATGAAAGGCTCTCATCCTTGTAGGTAAAACCGTCTATAGTCTTGTCAAAGGCATCAATCTTTCCATAAGCTAAGCCCTCCTGCTCCCTTAAGCTTTCATCTATTCCTGCAAAGGTATAGGTCTGTCCATTAAACTGAAGGGTCATATATTGACATACCACTCCTTTGTCAGGAGAATACACGTAAAACGCAGCCTTCTCCTCCTCATCCACCAGGTAAAGAAGGGTAATACCTGAAGCCTCATTCTTCCACGCCTTTACCTCCTGCCCCTCAAGGGTGGCTGTGGTTTCTGTAAAGCCTGCCGGAATGGATACATCCCTCAGGTTTCGTACAACGCCCAGAGACTTGTCCTCAAATTTTGTGTATACTAATGGTGCCTCATCCACATTGGCGGTTATGGTATAGGTTTTCTTAGTTCCATCTTCTGCCGTTACCACAACGCTTATGGTATTGGCTCCAGGCTTCACCTCTATATTTCCTGTACCATTTACAGTAGCCTTGGAGTCAGATGGGGTAGCATCAACCTTTACAGAGCTGGTCTTTGAAGACAGATTAACACTGTAGGAGGTTACTGAACTGTCAAAGGCCGGTGACAGGGTTCCCTCACTAAGTGTAAGGGACGCCAGGCTGTTGTTAGAGGAACGGGTATCCTTGGGAGGGGTTGGTGTAGGCTTGGTGGTGCCCGAACCACCAGAACTGCCTGAGCCTCCTGAACCACCTGAACCCCCAGAACCACCTGATGGCTTGGTAGGAGTAGGGGTAGGGTTGCTCACGGCCACAATACTAAAGCTTGCTGAACTCTTGTCCGCTGTTCCTTCCTTTATAATAAACTCCTGATTTCCTACTCCAATTTCTGCAGTTTCAATTTTTATAGTTGCTGTACCAACACTTTTTGCTTTAAACATAAGCTGATTAGAACGAGAGCTACCAGCTGCAGTATAACCATCAACATATATATCTCCACGTTCTAGAGACAAATTTTCCGAGTAAGATATGCGATAAGTCCACTTATCTGCGTTTGAAGGTGCTGTTGTAGTAACATATATTGTATTTCCTACAGCAACCTGCGACTGTCCCAAACTTATCGATATGCTAGGTGCTGCATAACAATCCACAGTGTAAACTGTCATTGATAAAAAAGTAACACAAAGAATTATAATAAACCTTTTTATTATTTTCATGCCCTTCTCCTTTACTGCTGTATTTTTTCCACATCCAATATGTGCATTTTAATCTTAAATAATGAATTAATTCCTACTCTTCCATTTTCAATGGCTCCTGCCTTTTCATATACACCTGACAATTTCTCAACTTCCAATATATGCATCTTCTCTTGATAAAGGTCATTCACACTTATACGTCCATCTCCATTTACATCACCATAAAGTATGAATGTATATATCATGGTTCCAGATGCATCCTTTATAGTTATGGTAGAGCCTGTACCAATTTTTCCATCAGTAATGGGGGTTCCATTCTTATCGCATACACTAACCTCTGCATTTGGATTTATTTTCTTAACCTTATCTATCATAGTGCTAGCTGTTGTACCCTCCTGTATTCCAGATAGGTTGGCGTCGGTCAGCTTTAAGCCCATTGTTTGAACATAATCATAGGATACTATTTCAGGGTCATCATATTTCAAGGGAAGCTGGGCCTGTTCAGGCATGTCCTTATAAACAGGAATAACAAATGCAAAGCTTGTATCAAGCAGATTCAAATCCCTATAAACCTTATAGCTTGACCAACCTTCATTGTATGGTGCCCTTATGTTGGTCATGTACTGATGGGTATAGGTACTGTTGCTGGTAACATTAAACTTCTGAAGGTACAGGGTGTCCTGCCCCATTCCTATGTAGCTCTTGGCAAGAAACCTTGCCCCCCCTAGTATGGCCTTATATGATGTATCCCAAGGCCTTCCGGTGCTTTCATCAGTCTTGCTTGCATATACAAGTCCTGCCATATTTGGATTATCTGTGCCATAGGCTCCTATGTTAAAAAGGTTATAATAAAGCTTCCCGTCACCATTAACATCATACCCGGAGGCGTTTGTTGTAGCAGACCTTCCCAGCTCCTGCTTGGCCCTTGCGGCCAGGAAAAGAGGATTTACATTTGCTTCGATTCCCGCCTTTATGAACTCCTGTATTATCTGGTCCGTAGCCCAATCGTAGCCTTCAAAGGCTTTTTTCAGCTGGTCAAAGGTAATTGCCGAGTTTGCAGAAAGCTTTTCAAACGCAAAGCATGTCCCATCTATAAGGTAGTTCCTAGGGTCCATATAAAAGGCTACCGTAGAGCTGCTGGCAGCATACCATCCGGGTTCAAACTGCTTCCATTCTTTTTTAACGCTGTCATAGGCTCCTGCTTTTGTGGAGCGCAGCGCCGTGTTGTTTCCATCCACCAGGCTTACTCCAAGGATAGACTCCATCTCAATGGTCCTGTTCCAATCCAGATTTGTGTGGTGAGCAATGAATGTCCACTTTTTTCCGAAAGCTTCATATAAAGCCCTCAAATATGGCTTATAGCTCTCAGGGAAGCCCTGTTCAGTTAGCTTTGCTTCAAACTGGCTGTCCAGGGAAAACTCTGTAACATAACTTGACAGCATATATCCTGTATGTGTATGTCCATAATATTTAAAGGTTATCTTGTCCCAAATTGCACCAGCAGAATCCTTTGCTGTGCCAATAATATCAACATACTGCCCATTATACAGAAATACCTCACTTCCGTTAAACTTAAGAGGTGTGTTGGATGTGCCGGCACCAGTACGCACATATACCTTGTCAGTATTCACATACGCCATTTTAGGCTGGACAGTTTCATCTGCAAAAACTGGGGTTCCCATAAGCATAATCCCCAAACATAAAATAAAAATCACACATCTTTTTAAGACCATATATTCTCCCCCTAAATGTAACAAGTCAAAAATCTTACAGCTTCCTATATGTATTAACCTACTACGCCTTTTTTATGCTTTAAAGAAGTTTTCCGCACAATTTTCTCTTCATTATTAGCTACTATTTATTCTACCACATTGTTTAACCTTAAGGAATGACAATCATGTACATATTATGGTGGATATTCCCTTGATATATCAGAATACTCCTTCACTGCTGCCTTCAAAACCATCTATCATAGATTTTCCAGGAGTTCCTTTTAAATAGACGTAGTTAAACTCGTGTATTGAATGTATATTTTTTATTTCAAAGGAAGAAATATTCTCCTGCTTCTCCTCTACTGCCTTGTAGACAAAGGATATGCCTATGCCCTCAGATACCAGATGCCATATCATGAGGCACAGACTAAGGCTGAGGATTATGATGCTGTTTCCATGGTGTTTGTAGCCGATAATAAGCCTCACTGCCACCCAGCTCCTCAGATTTTATAATAAAGCTTATAGCAGACAGAGCTACACATAAAACACTTGGAGTACAGACCTTTGGGTCGGGCTCAGTTGATAAAATAAGCGATATTGCAGTAGTGGTAATAATCAAGGTCGCCTTTTGCCTCCTCAGAGCTTCCTGCAG